>NZ_JBQENC010000020.1:0-51830 GCF_052044485.1 Pseudoxanthomonas sp. 22568 | reverse complement strand
CGGGATCCGGCCAAAGGCGGCCGTCGATCAGGCGGTGGCTCTCGTGGACGGTGCCGGGGGGCAGGGGCGCGTGGGTGATGATCAGGACCGCGCGATCGGCGGCCGCCTCGGCGATATCGCGCATCAGCGCGTCGGCGGTGTCCTGGTCCAGGCCTTCGGTGGGTTCGTCGAGTAGCAGCAGCGGGGTATCGCGCAACAGCGCGCGCGCCAGTGCCAGGCGCCGCGCCTGGCCGGCCGAGAGGGTTGCGCCGCTTTCGCCGACCCAGCCATCGAGGCCGTCGCTCCAGTTTCGCACCAGCGTGTCCAGCCGGACCTGCGCCAGCGCCCGCCACAGCTTTGCATCGTCGGCGCCGGGATCGCCGATGCGCAGGTTGTCGCGCACGCTGCCGGCGAAGACCGGCGCGTCCTGCGGCAACCAGGCCAAGCGCGCATGCCAGTCGGCGCCGCGGAACCGGCGCAGATCGTGGCCCGCGTAAAGCAGCCGGCCTGCGTCGGGATCGCGCAGGCGCAGCAGCAATGCGAGAAGCGATGACTTGCCGGCGCCGCTGTCGCCGCGGATGGCGATACGACGTCCCCGCGCGAGCATCAGATCCACGCCGTCCAGCAGCCGGCGCGCTTCGCCCGGCCACGCAAAGGCCACGCCTTCCAGCACCAGCGGGCCTTGCGCGGGCACGGCGACGGGATCGGCAGGATCGTCAATCTCCGGTTGCTGCATCGCCACCTCGTCCAGCCGCCGCGCGGAGGCGCGCGCGGCCTGCCAGGCCTGCCATGCCACGCCGATGCCGGCGGCGGCTTCCAGCAGGGCAAGGGTCATGAAGAACAGGCCGCCCGCCGCGGGCGCGGACAATCGCCGCGCATCGACCGCGTCGAACAGCAGCCAGCCCAGCGCCGGCAGCAGCGCCGCCGCCAGCAGGCCGTGGAGCAGCACGCCGAGCGCGAGCCGCCGCTTGCGCTGGCGCTCCCGTCCGGCCAGTGCCAGTGCGTCCGCATCCACCCGCGCCAGCCAATCGTCCGCCGCGTCGAGCGCGACCAGATCGCTGGCGCCCTCCAGCCCTTCGAGCACCGCGTAGCGCAGGCGCGCGCGTGCTTCGGCGCGTTCGCGTTCCAGGCCGCGCGCGCCGGCCTGTATCGCCCACGGCACCGCCACCGCGATCAGGACGAACGCCACCGCCAGCAACAGTCCGGCGACGGGCAGCCGCCAGGCTGCGACGGCGACACCGATCGACAGCACCGTCGCCAGCGACACCAGCGGACCGAGCGCGCGCACCAGCAGGCCGTCGACCGCCTCGATGTCGGCGACCAGTCGCGCCAGCAAATCGCCCACGCGATAGCGCCCCAGCCCCAGCGGCGCCAGTGGCAGCGCGCGGCGGAAGAACCACACCCGCAGATCCTTCGCCAGCGCCAGGGTGACGTCGTGGCCGACCAGCTTTTCCGCGTAGCGCGAGAGGATGCGGGCGAAGGTGAATGCACGGATGCCGGCCGAGGGACCGAAGAAGTTGAAGCCGATCGCCGCGCTGCCGGCCAGCGCCGCGGCGGTGAGGAAATGCCCGGCCAGGCCGAGCAGGCCGGTGCCGGCCAGCAGGGTGGTCAGCAGCAGCGCGAAGGTCAGCGCGATGCCGCCGGCATGGCGGCGCAACACGCCGCGCAGATCGTCCGGCCGCGCGCTCATGGCGACGCCTCCGGCACACGCGGGCATGCGTCATGGAGATCCAGTACGCGCCCGGCCATCCGCATCGCCGCCGGACTGTGGGTGGCCATGATCAGCGTGCGTCCGCGCGCGAACTCCGCCAGCGCCTGGAGCACGGCCTGTTCGGTTTCCGGGTCGAGGAAGGCGGTCGGTTCGTCCAGCAACAGCAGGCCGGGTTTGCGCAGGAACAATCGGGCCAGCGCCACGCGCCGCGCCTCGCCGCCGGACAGGCCGAAGCCGCGCTCGCCGATGGCGGTATGCAGGCCTTGCGGCAGGCGCCGGGCGAAGCGCATCACCTGGGCGGCTTCGGCGGCGTGTTCCAGTTCCGCGTCGCTGGCGCCGGGTGCGGCGATACGCAGGTTGTCGGCCAGCGTGCCCTGGAACAGGAACGGTCGCTGCGGGGCATAGCCGATGCGCGGCGGCGTGTCGTATTGGACTGATCCTTCGGCGGGCGGTAGCCAGCCGGCCAGCGCTTCCAGCAGCGTGCTCTTGCCACCGCCGCTGGCGCCCGCGATCGCGAGGTGTCCACCGGCTTCCAGCGCGAACGAGAGATCCCGCAGCGCCAGCGGCGCACCGGCGGCGGGACGCAGCGCCAGGCGTTCCACCCGCAGCGCCGGCGCGCGCGGATCGCTGGCCGCGTTCGCGGTCGCCGGCGATGGCGGCGCGGTCTCGGGTTCGATGTCTTCCAGCAGATGCGCCATCTCGCCCGCCGCGGCCAGCGCGGCGGCGCGATCGTGGTAGTGCGTCGCCAGCCGCCGCAGCGGCGCGTAGAGCTCCGGCGCCAGCAGCAGGCAGAACACGCCGGTCGCCAGATCCAGCGGCGGTCCGCGCAGATCGAGCATGCCCAGGTAGGACAGGCCCAGGTACAGCGCGATCATCGCCACGCTCAGCGAGGCGAAGAACTCCAGCACCGCCGAGGACAGGAAGGCGATGCGCAGGACCTTCAGGCTGCTGCTGCGCAGGCCTTCGGCGGCCTGTTCGATGCCGGCCAGTTCGCTGTCGCCGCGTCCGTACAGGCGGATCAGGCCGAGGCCGCGCAGGCGATCGGCGAAATGGCCGCCCATCCGCGCCAGCGCCTGCAACTGGCGGCGGCTGGCCGCTTCCGCGCCCCAGCCCACCAGCATCATGAAGATCGGCGCCAGTGGCAGGGTCAGCAGCAGGATCAGGCCGACCACGCGGTCGGCCCAGAACGCGCCGATCAGGATCAGCAACGGCACCGCCACCACTTCCAGCCGCACCGGCAGGAAACCGCCGAGGTAGCCTTCCAGCGCATCGACGTGGCCGCCGAGCGTCTCGGCGAGTTCGCCGCTGCGCCGGTGGCGCAGCCAACGCGGGCCGCGCGCGATCAGGCGGCGCGCCAGCCGTGCACGTACCTGCACGCGCACTGTTTCCACCGCTTCGTCGGCCAACCGCCGCGACGCCCATCCGAGCAACGCGCGCAACATGCCGACGACGGCCAGTCCGGCCAGCAGCGCCGCCACCGCGCGCACCGGCGCATGGTCTACGAAGACCTGTTGCATCGCCCGCGCGATCAGCAGCGCCTGCGGCACCAGCAGCGCGCCAGCCAGCACCGTGCAGACGCCGGCCAGGCGCAGCGGACGCGCGCCGAGCGCGGCGAATGCCTTCAGGTGTCGCGCCGCGTCGGGCGCGCGCGCATCCGCCACGTCGCTCATGTCGGCAGGGTGCGGCAGCCCAGCGCGCTGAGCAGGCCATGCAGTGCCGGCGCGTGCGCCAGCCACGGTCCGGCGAGGGTGAGCAGGCCGGCGAACAGCACGATCATCGCCGCGCCCATGCGCGCGCCCGGCCGTTGCAGCCAGCGGCCCATGCGCGCGCCCGACCAGGTCAGCGGCACCATCATCGGCAGCGTGCCCAGGCCGAAGGCAAGCATGGTCAGCGCGCTGTCGCGCGCATTGGCCTGCAACCACGCGGCGGTCAGCAGGCTCAGGCTGAGTCCGCAGGGCAGCCAGCCCCACAGCATGCCCAGCGCGATCCGGCGCCACGCGCGATCGGCGGGCAGCAGGCGCGATTGCAACGGCCGCAACCACTGCCACACGCGCGCCGCCGGACGCGACAGGAACTGCAGGCGCGCGCGCCGATCCAGCAGGCGCAGCGCGACCAGCACCAGCACCACGCCCACCGCCATGCGCAGGACCAGTGCCAGGTTGTCGAATCGGAACACTTTCAGCAGCCCGCCGCCGAAACCGCCAACGATCGCGCCGGCCAGCACGTAGCCGCCGACCCGGCCGAGGTTGACCTGCAAGGCCGCGCCCCAGCCGCGTTGCGGGCTCATCGCGGAGAATCCGGTGGCGATGCCGCCGCACATCGCGGCGCAATGCACGCCGCCCAGCAGGCCGCTCAGCAGCGCCGCGAGCAGGGTGAGGCTGTCAACCGGCATCGTCCTTGCCCGTGTCGCGCGCCGCGTCCGTCGCGGGTGCCGCGCCGTCGCCTTCCGGTGCGGATGGCTTCGACGCGTGCGCGGGTTTCCGCGCGTCCTCGTCGTCGAGGATGTCCAGCGCGGGCGTGTCCAGATCGTCGAACTGGCCGCGCCGCACCGCCCAGATGAAGGCGGCGACCGCCAGGCCCAGCAGCACCAGGCTGATCGGAATGAGCATCAACAGAATGGTCATGGTGCGGACTTGCTCGTGGGCACGCGGGTCAGGCGCAGGGCGTTGGCGGTGACCAGCAGCGAGGATAGCGCCATTCCCAGCGCGGCCAGCCACGGGGTGACCTTGCCGGTGGCGGCCAGCGGCAGCGCCAGCACGTTGTAGGCCAGCGCCCAGGCCAGGTTCTCGCGGATGATCCGGCGGGTGCGGCGGGCCAGATCCACGGTGGCGGGCAGGCGCGACAGCGAGGTGCCGGTCATCACCAGGTCCGCCGCGCGCTGCGCCAGCGGCGCACCCTGGCCCATCGCCACCGACACGTCCGCGCCGGCCAGCACCGGCGCGTCGTTGATGCCGTCGCCGACCATCGCGACGATCCGGCCCTGCGCCTGCAGTTCATGCACGAAGGCGAGCTTGTCCTCCGGCGTTTGCCGCGCGCGCGGATCGGCGATGTCCATTTCCGCGGCGAAGCGCTGCACCGGCGCGATGCCGTCGCCGCTGGCCAGATGCACCGCGTAGCCCTGCGCGCGCAGTGCCGCCAGCGCGTCCCGGGCGTCGGGACGCGCCGATTCGCGCAGCACGAACCGCGCGACGGCACGCGTGCCATCGCCCAGCCAGATCGCCCCATCGTCTTCGCCGCCGCTGGCGAACCCGGCCTGGCCCAGCCGCCACGCCTGGCCATCGATGCGGCCCTGCACGCCCCGGCCGGTGACGGTTTCCACCCGCTCGGCGCGCAGCGTCTCCACGTCCGCGTCGGTGGCGGCCTGGAGGAACGCGGCGGCCAGCGGATGGCCGCTGTCGCGCTCCAGCGCCGCGGCCAGCGCGAGCGCGCGCGAACGATCGAAACCGTCCAGGCCCTGCGCCTCCACGCTCAACGCGCGCGGATCGCTGAGCGTGCCGGTCTTGTCGAACACGATGTCGCTGGCGCGCGAGAGCGTGTCCAGCGCATCGGCGCGGGTCGCCAGCACGCCCAGCTTCGCCAGGGTGCCGTGCGCGGCGGCCAGCGCGGTCGGCACCGACAGCGACAGCGCGCAAGGACAACTGATCACCAGCAGCGCCAGGGTCACCTCGAAGGCGCGCGCGGGATCGTGGAAATACCAGAACACATACACCGCCAGCGCCGCCAGCAGCAGGCCGGCGACGAAGCGGCCGCCGATGCGATCGGCCGCGCGCGCGATCGGCGGCCGGTGCGCCTGCGCCTGATCGACCAGCCGCGCCAGCTGCGAGAGCCGGGTGGCGCTGCCGACGTCGGTGACCCGCAGCCGCGCCGGGTGCTCGCGGCACACGGTGCCGGCATAGACCGACGCGCCGGCGCGCTTGTGGATGGGATGCGACTCGCCGGTCAGCAGCGCTTCCTCGAACACCGCGTCGGTGTCCAGCAGCACGCCGTCGGCGGGCACGTTGTCGCCGGCGGCCACCCGCACCACGTCGCCGGCGGCGAGGCTGCCGACCGCCACCGACTCGCGGCTGCCGTCGGCGCGCTCGCGGGTGGCGAAGGCGGGGCGCGCCCGCGCCAGCGCATCGACCTGGGCGGTGGCGATGTTGCGCGCGCGCTGTTCCAGCATGCGCGCGGCCAGCAGCAGGAACACGAACATCACCGCCGCGTCGTACCAGACATGCACGCCGCCACGGATGGTTTCGACCAGGCTGGCCAGGTAGGCGAGCAGGGTGGAACCGGCGATCAGCGTGTCCATGCCGAGGTGGCGTTCGCGCAATTCGCGCCAGGCGCCGGCCAGGAACGGCCAGCCGGAGTAGAACACCACCGGCGTGGACACCAGGAAGGTCAGCCAGCGGAAGAAATCGCGCGTGGGCACCGGCATCGTCCGGTCCACGTCCAGGTACAGCGCCTCGGCGAACATCATCGCCTGCAATGCGCCCAGCCCGGCGATGCCCAGCCGCAGCAGCCAGCGCTTGCGCTCGTCCAGGCGCGCGCGTTCGCTGGCCTCGCCACCGGCCAGGTAAGGCCGGTAGCCGAGCATGGACAGCCGCTGCAGGATCCGCGACAGCGCCGCGCGCTGCGGATCCCAGGCGATGCGGATGCGTCCGGTCACCGCGTTGGCGGTGCTGTCGAGCACGCCCTCCTCGCGGGTGAGCGCGCGGTCGATCAGCCAGGCGCAGGCGGCGCAGCGCATGCCGTCGGTGAGCAGGATGATCTCGCGCCCGCCGGTGACCGGATGGCTGTGTTCGGCCTGCAACTCCTCGCGATCCCAGATGCCCAGATCGACGGGCTCGGCGTCCACGCGTCCGGCCGCGGCGCTGCGCAGGCGGTAGTAGCTGCCCAGGTCCGAATGGCGGATCCATTCGGCCGCCGCGGCGCAGCCTTCGCAGCAGAATCCCGCGGTCTGGCCGTCCAGCGGACGCAGGACCGGTGCGGCCGGCAGCGCCTCGCCGCAGTGGTAGCAATGCGGCGAAGGCGCCGTTGCGCTCACGAGGCGGCGTCGTCCTGCAACGAGGGCGACAGGTGCGTGGCGCGCTGCGCCTTGGGCAGGCGGCCGCGCAGGCGCCATTGGCCGTCGGCCGGGCCGAGTTGCACCTTCCACGCGTGCGAGGCGTCCACCGCTTCATCCAGACGCCAGCCGTTGCCGGCCGGCGGCAGGCGCAGGCGGCGATCCTCCTCGGCCTTGGTCGGATGTTGCAGATGCAGCTCCAGCGGCGCGCGGCGATCGAATTCGCCGCTGACCGGAATGACTTCCACGACGCCCGCGTCCACCCGCAGCACCGCCGCCAGCTTCATCGACTGCGCACGCTGGTCCGGACCGAGGTCGGTGGTCTGGATTTGCGCCATCCGATCCACCTTGTCGGTGACCGCGTCGGCGCCGCCGGCGCGCACGGAGATGTAGACCAGGCCGACGCCGGCGACGATCGAGGCGATCGGCAGGCCGATCACCAGCCACATCACCGGAATGCGCCAGAGGGGAACTTTGGGTTGCGGGGTCATGGGGCGGGTCCGAAGTAGCTGCTCTCGACGATCTTGGTGGACACGCCGTCCTCGCGTTCGACGCGGATGCGGATGGCGTGCCGGCCGGTCACGCTGGACGGCGCGGTCGCGACCAGCGGCAGCGACAGCACTTCCTCGGCATCGGCCTGGATCTGCTTGCCGCCACCGGCCAGGGTGATGCCGGCGGTGTCCGATTCCAGCACGATGCGGTAATGGTGCGATTGCTGATCCTTGTTGACCAGCTTGAGCGTGTAGCTGTTCTCGATGCGTCCGCCGCCGACGTCGCGGTACAGCGCGTTGCGATCACGCAGCACCTCGGCGATCACGTCGCTGCGGTGGGTCACGCCCCAGGCCCAGGCGGCCAGCAGCGCCAGCAGGATGGTGCCGTAGACGAACACGCGCGGACGCAGCACGCGGGTGCCCTTGCCGTCGATGGCGTTCTGGGTCGAATAGCGGATCAGGCCATTGGGATAGCCCATCTTGCCCATCACGTCGTCGCAGGCGTCGATGCAGGCGCCGCAGGCGATGCACTCGTACTGCAGGCCGTTGCGGATGTCGATGCCGGTCGGGCAGACCTGCACGCAGATGGTGCAGTCGATGCAGTCGCCCAGCTGATCCGGGGCGAACTTCGGCAGCGGCTCGGCGTGCGCGCCGGCGCCAGCAAAGGTGATGGTGCCGCGCGCGTGCAGGCGGTTGTCGGCCGCGGTGGGATGCTGGTACGCGCGGAACACGTAGTCGTAGGCGGTGGCCTTGTCGAGCAGGCCGCGAGCGCGTTCCAGCACGCTGCCCAGGCCGCGCTTGCGCGGGCCACGCGGTTCGCCGCGCATCGGGTCGTAGGCGATGATCAGGGTGTTGCGGTCGAACATCGCGCTCTGGAAGCGCGCGTAGGGGCACATGTACTTGCACACCTGCTCGCGCAGGAAACCGGCGTTGCCCCAGGTGGCCAGCGCGTAGAACAGCACCCAGAAGGTTTCCCAGCCGCCCCATTCCAGCGGCGCGCGCACGGCCAGATCGCGGATCGGAGTGAAGAAGCCGACGAAGGTGAAGCCGGTCCACAGCGCGAACAGCAGCCAGATCGCGTGCTTGCCGCCCTTGCGCAGGATCTTCTGCCCGTTCCAGGGGCCGGCGTCCAGCTTCATGCGCTGGCCGCGGTCGCCCTCGGTCCAGCGCTCCATCCACAGGAACACTTCGGTCCACACCGTCTGCGGGCAGGCGTACCCGCAGAACAGGCGCCCGGCCAGGGTGGTGAAGAAGAACAGCGCCATCGCCGCGATGATCAGCAGCAGCGCCAGGAACAGGAAGTCCTGCGGCCAGAACGACAGCCCGAACACGTAGAACTTGCGCGCCGGCAGATCGAACAGCACCGCCTGGCGGCCGTCCCAGCGCAGCCACGGGAACACGTAGAACATGCCCAGCAGCCAGAACACCGCGGCCACGCGCAGGCGGTTGAGGCGGCCGGACACGTCGCGCGGGTAGATCTTGCGTTCGCTGACGTAGAGCGAATTGCCCTGGTCGTCCACCACGTCGATCGGGATCTGCCGGCTCATGGCGATACTCCGTTGCGCGATGGGAGCTGGGATTTGCGGTAAAGCGGAATCGGAACGTTCATGGCATGGCTTCGCCGGGGGTTACCGGCGTGGCGTTGAGGGAGTACCGGACGGATCCAGTCTCCGGCGCGCACGACAGGAGCGGGAGCGACGGTTTGTCGCAGGCCCGCTCCAGGCTTTCATTCCGGCGGCAGCGCGCGGTTGAAGCGGCTGGAGGGCCGCAGGAGTATCCAGGTGAACAGGCTGGACGAGGCGGTCGCCAGCCAGAACATGAAGAAGCCCAGCGTGTAGCCGAGCTCGCGGGTCAACGGCCAGTCGGGGAAGGTCGCGTCGCGCAGCTGGAGCGGATCCACGAAGGCGAAGAACACCATCGTCGCCACGCCCGCCGCGAAGAAACTGGGCCAGAGGATGGCCCCGATCCGCTGTGCCAGCGGGCGGGGCGGGTGGTCCAGTCGGGGTTCGCTGAAATCGGTCATGGCGACGACGTTTCCTTCTATGGCGTGGCGGCGGCGGTTTCCTTGTTGCCCTTGTGCGACAGCGACCAGACATACGCGGCGACCAGGCGCGCGCGGGTCTCGCCGAGGAGCTCACGGTGCGCCGGCATGATGCCATGGCGGCCCTTGCTGATGGTCTGGCGCAGGCTTTCGCTGCTGTCACCGTACAACCAGTAGTCGTCGGTCAGGTCGGGCGCGCCGAGATCCGGATTGCCCTTGCCTTCGACGCCGTGGCAGGCCACGCACACGCCTTCGTACAGCTTCTTGCCCTGGGAGGCGGGGAAGTTGTTGATCAGCTGGTCCGGATGGCCCAGCGTGCGCACGTAGGCGATGGTGTAGTCGACCGCGTTCGGGCCGCCCATGCCGGTCAGCGCGGTACCCCATTCGGGCATCACGCCGTCGCGGCCGTCGAGCACCGTTTCCAGCACTTTCTCGGGCGAGCCGCCCCAGTGCCAGATGTCGTCGGTCAGGTTGGGATAGCCGATCGCACCCTGCGCGGACGAACCGTGGCAGGTGGCGCAGGTGTTGTTGAAGATCGAACGGCCCAGCGACAGCGCCTTCGGATCCTGCGCCAGCCTGTCGATGGCCTGGTCCGCGTAGGGCTTGAAGGTCTGTTCCAGCTTGGCGTCCTCCACCTTCTTCTTGGCGGCGTGTTCGCCGGCCGAAGACCAGTCGGCGGCGCCGGCGTAGCCGCCCAGGCCGCCGTACCACGCGATGTAGCCGATGCCGAACGCGATGGTCAGGTAGAACATGTTGATCCACCAGCGCGGCAAGGGCTTGTTGTACTCGGTCAGATCGCCGTCCCAGACATGGCTGGTTTCCTCCGGCGCCGGATCGCCCGGGCGACGGCGCGCCGTCCACCACAGCAACCACGCGCAGCCGACGATGTTCAGCGCCACCAGGGCGATGACGTACCACGACCAGCCGCTGTTCATGCCTTGTACTCCTCGTCTTCCTCGTTCAGCGGCAGCGCCGCGGCGTCATCGAATTCGGCCTTGCGGCGCGGGCTCCATACCCAGATCCAGCCGCCGACGAACAGCACCAGCAGGATTGCGGTCACGATTCCGGAAACCATCTCAGCCTCCCCGCGGTGCGTGCTTGCCGAGCGCCTGCAGGTACGCCACCACGGCGTCCAGCTCGGTCTTGCCCTTCAGTTCCTCGGGCGCGGCCTTGATCTCGGCATCGGTGTAGGGGTCGCCCAGCGCCTTCAGCGCGCCCATCCGCCGCGCGGTGGCTTCACCGTCGACCTTGTTCTTCTCCAGCCAGGGGAAGCCGGGCATGTTCGACTCGGGTACCACGTCGCGCGGGTTGATCAGGTGCACGCGGTGCCAGTCGTCGGAGTAGCGGCCGCCGACCCGGGCCAGGTCCGGCCCGGTGCGCTTGCTGCCCCACTGGAACGGACGGTCGTAGACCGACTCGCCGGCCAGCGAGTAGTGGCCGTAGCGCTCGCTCTCGAAGCGCAGGGTGCGGACCATCTGCGAGTGGCAGTTGTAGCAGCCTTCGCGGACGTACACGTCGCGGCCGGCCAGTTGCAGGGCAGGGTAGGGCTTGACCCCTTCCAGCGGCTTGATGGCCTCGGCCTGGAACATCAGCGGCACGATCTCGGCCAGGCCGCCGAACGACACGACCACCGCGATCAGGATGGCCATCAGGCCGATGTTCTTCTCGATTTTCTCGTGAGAGTTGCTGTTGCTCATGTCGGTCTCGTCCTCAGGCGCGCACTTCGGAAACGTCAACCGGCAGGATCGGTTGCGGTGCGGTCGAACGCGCGGATGCAAACGTCTTCCAGGTGTTCCACGCCATCACGCCCATGCCGCTCAGCACCAGCAGGCCGCCGCCCAGGCGGATCAGGTAGTACGGATAGGTGGCGTTGAGCGCCTCGACGAAGCTGTAGGTCAGCGTGCCGTCGGCGTTGGTGGCGCGCCACATCAGGCCCTGCATGACGCCGGCGATCCACATCGAGGCGATGTAGAACACCACGCCCAGGGTATGCAGCCAGAAGTGCAGGTCGATGGCCTTGGTCGAGAACATGCTGTCCCGGCCCAGCAGGCGCGGCAGCAGCGCGTAGATCGAACCCACCGAGATCATCGCCACCCAGCCCAGCGCGCCGGCATGCACGTGGCCGACCGTCCAGTCGGTGTAGTGGCTCAGCGAGTTGACCGTCTTGATCGACATCATCGGTCCCTCGAAGGTCGCGATCATGTAGAACGACACGGCGACGATCAGGAACTTCAGGATCGGGTCGGTGCGCAGCTTGTGCCACACGCCCGACAGGGTCAGGATGCCGTTGAGCGCACCGCCCCACGACGGCGCCAGCAGGATCAGCGAGAACACCATGCCCAGCGACTGCGCCCAGTCCGGCAGCGCGGTGTAGTGCAGGTGGTGCGGGCCGGCCCACATGTAGACCGCGATCAGCGCCCAGAAGTGGACGATCGACAACCGGTAGGAGTAGACCGGGCGACCGGCCTGCTTGGGCACGAAGTAATACATCATGCCGAGGAAGCCGGCGGTCAGGAAGAAGCCGACCGCGTTGTGGCCGTACCACCACTGCACCATCGCGTCGACCGCGCCGCTGTAGACCGGGTAGGACTTGGTGAAGCCGACCGGGATGGCGATGTTGTTGACGATGTGCAGCAGGGCCACGGCGATGATGTAGGCGCCGTAGAACCAGTTGGCCACGTAGATGTGCTTGACCGCGCGCTTGGCGATGGTGCCGAAGAACAGCACCGCGTAGGCCACCCAGACCACCGTGATCAGCAGGTCGACCGGCCATTCCAGCTCGGCGTATTCCTTGCCCTGGGTCATGCCCAGCGGGAGGGTGATCGCGGCCGCCAGGATGACCGCCTGCCAGCCCCAGAACACGAACGCGGCCAGCTTGTCCGAGATCAGCCGGACGTGGCAGGTGCGCTGGACCACGTGCAGGCTGGTCGCGAACAGGGCGCTGCCGCCGAACGCGAAGATCACCGCATTGGTATGCAGGGGGCGCAGCCGGCCATAGCTGAGCCATGGCAGATCGAAATTCAGCGCCGGCCAGTACAGCTGGGCGGCGATGAACACGCCCACGGCCATCCCCACGATGCCCCAGACCACGGTCATCACCGCGAACTGGCGCACCACCTTGTCGTTATAAGTACCCCGCACGCTCTGCATGCCACCTGCTCCTAGGCTCAACACCATGATCTTCAGCCCCATCGGCCCCCGCCCACATTGATTTGAATCAACCGGGAGGGGGGAAATACGGACAGGGAGTGGTCAGCGAACCACGGGCGGCATGTTGGCAACCCGGTACAAGGTCCAGGGTGCGACAGATTGTCACCCCCGCCCTTGCCCGGCAGGGGTCTAGAATCCCCCTCGACACCGCTGCCGAGCCTCCCTCATGCCGGACATGACCGTTGTCGAGCTGTCCCGCCTGCAATTCGCCCTCACGGCGATGTATCACTTCCTGTTCGTGCCACTGACCCTGGGCCTGTCCTTCATGGTGGCCATCATGGAGAGCGTCTACGTCATGACCGGACGGGACGTGTGGCGGCGGATGACCCTGTTCTGGGGCACCCTGTTCGGGGTGAACTTTGCCATGGGCGTCGCCACTGGTATTGTGATGGAGTTCCAGTTCGGGACCAATTGGTCTTATTACAGCCACTACGTCGGCGACATCTTCGGCGCTCCGCTGGCAATCGAGGGCCTGATGGCCTTCTTCCTGGAAGCGACCTTCATCGGCCTGTTCTTCTTCGGCTGGAACCGGCTCAGCCGGGTCCAGCACCTGGCGGTCACCTGGCTGGTCGCGCTGGCGACCAACTTCTCGGCGCTGTGGATCCTGGTCGCCAACGGCTGGATGCAGAACCCGGTCGGGGCGGTGTTCAACCCCGAGACCATGCGCATGGAGATCACCGACTTCATGGCGGTGATCTTCAACCCGGTCGCGCAGGCCAAGTTCGTCCACACGGTCAGCGCCGGCTACGTGACCGGGGCGATGTTCGTCATGTCGATCAGCGCGTTCTACCTGTTGCGCGGCCGCAACGCCGACTTCGCCAAGCGCTCGATGGCGGTGGCGGCCAGCTTCGGCCTGGCCGCGGCGTTGTCGGTGGTGGTGCTGGGCGACGAGAGCGGCTACGCGGTCGGCGAGAACCAGAAGATGAAGCTGGCCGCGATCGAGGCGATGTGGGAAACCGAGCCGGCGCCGGCGGGCTTCAACGCCTTCGCCATTCCCGACCAGGAAACCCGCACCAACCACTACGCGGTGCATATCCCCTACGTGATGGGGATCATCGGTACCCGTTCGCTCAACAAGGAGATGCCGGGCATCCTGGAACTGGTCGAGCGTGCCGAGGGGCGCATCCGCAACGGCATCGTCGCCTACGAGAACCTGCAGAAACTGCGCGCCAACCGCGGTGATTCCCACGCGCGGTACATGTTCGAAACCCACTGGCGCGACATCGGCCACGCCCTGCTGCTGAAGAAGTACCGCGAGGACATCGCCAACGCGACCGACGAGGAGATCGTCAAGGCCGCGTTCGACACCGTGCCGCACGTGGCGCCGCTGTTCTGGAGCTTCCGCCTGATGGTCGGACTGGGCTTCTACTTCATCGCCTTCTTCGCCTTCGCGTTCTGGCTTGCCAGCAAACACCAGCTGGACAAGCGGCGCTGGTTCCTGCGGCTGGCCTTCTACAGCCTGCCGTTGCCATGGATCGCGATCGAGGCCGGCTGGCTGATCGCCGAGTACGGCCGCCAGCCGTGGGTGATCGATGGCGTGCTGCCGACCTTCTTCGCCGCCTCGGGCCTGAAGCTGCACCAGATCCTGATCACCCTGAGCGGCTTCGTCACGATTTATACGGTGCTGGCGGTGGTCGAAATATGGCTGATGCGCAAGCTGATCCTGAAGGGCCCGGAAGAGCTCTCACCGGAACCGCACGGCGCGACCGCATCCGCCACCCCGCCGGCCACGGCCATCTGAGAGGAGCGCGTCCATGGACACCATTCCGCTCGACTATCCGACCCTGCGCCTGATCTGGTGGGCGCTGCTGGGCATCCTGCTGATCGGCTTCGCGGTGATGGACGGCTTCGATCTGGGCGTGGCGACGCTGCTGCCGGCGGTGGCCCGCACCGACGAGGAACGCCGGATCACGCTGAACGTGATCGGCCCGGTGTGGGAGGGCAACCAGGTCTGGCTGATCGTCGGCGGCGCCGCGATCTTCGCCGCCTGGCCGCCGCTGTACGCGGTCAGCTTCTCCGGCTTCTACATCGCCATGTTCCTGATCCTGGTCGCGCTGATCCTGCGCCCGGTCGGTTTCAAGTTCCGCAGCAAGGTGCCGGACCCTCGCTGGCGCGCGGTATGGGACTGGGCGTTGTTCGTCAGCGGGCTGGTGCCGGCACTGGTATTCGGCGTGGCGATGGGCAACGTGCTGCTCGGCGCGCCGTTCACCTTCGACGACATCCTGCGTCCCCACTACGAGGGCGGCCTGTTCGGGTTGCTCACGCCCTTCGCGCTGCTGTGCGGCCTGGTCAGCGTGTGCATGCTGGTCGCCCATGGCGCCGGCCGGCTGGCGATGAAGACCGACGGCGCGATCGCCCGGCGCGCGCGCCGCTACGGCAGCGTGGCCGCGATCGCCACCGCGGTGCTGTTCGTCATCGGCGGTGTCTGGCTGGCCAAGGGATTGAATGGTTACGTGTTGCAGGTCGCCATGGATCCGGCCGGTCCGTCCAATCCGCTCGCCAAGGTGGTGATCGCGCAGCCGGGCGCGTGGATGGGCAACTACGCGCGCTGGCCGGTGATCTGGCTGTTCCCGGTGCTGGGCGTGCTGGGCGCGCTGCTGAGCGCACTCTGCCTGCGCGCGGGCAAGGGCGGACTGGCGTTCCTGTCCTCGGCGCTGGCGATTGCCGGCATCCTGCTGACCTTCGGCTTGACCACCTTTCCTTTCCTGCTGCCGTCCTCGCTCAATCCTGGCGCCAGCCTGATGGTTTGGGATGCGTCCTCCAGCCACCTGACGCTGTTCATCATGCTGCTGGTCACCGCATTCTTCCTGCCGATCATCCTGGCCTACACGGCCTGGGTATACCGGGTGATGCGCGGCAAGGTCGGCGAGGACAGCCTGGATCACGACCAGAATCCGAACGCTTACTGAGGAGAAGCACGCATGTGGTATTTCAGCTGGATACTCGGCGCCGGACTCGCGGCCAGCTTCGCCATCCTCAATGGCATGTGGTACGAGATGCGGGATACGGACAAGCGCAAGAGCGATTGAGTGGAGAGCGGCGGCGTGCCCGTGCACGCCATCTCCGCAAGCCAATGCCGCCAGCGTGTCGCGTGGCGAATCCCCGGCATGTCCCTGCCTGCATCGCCATTCCATCATTGTCCCGGCGAATGCCGTGATGGTGAGTGGTCCTGGACGTCGAGAAACCCGGCGAAAATGGATTCCAGGTTTCGCTGGAATGACGGCGGTGCGACGACTGGGACAATGTGATTCGACTGTCATTGGCGCTGGACTCGGCATGGGTAAAGGCAGCAGGGATTAACCTGTTGAAAGTTCACATCGGCCCCCACGGCCAGGAGCGTCAACATGGATTTCAACAACAAGGTCGTCATCGTCACCGGCGGTGCCAGCGGCATCGGCGAGGCCAGCGCGAAGCTGTTCGCAGAGCGCGGCGCGCATGTGGTGATCGCGGATTTCTCTGATCACGGGCAGGCGGTCGCCGACGCACTGTCGAAGCAGGGCGCGAAATCCCTGTTCGTGAAGACCGACGTCACCGACAGCGCGGCGGTGCAGCGGATGGTGGCGGAAACCGTCGCCGCGTTCGGTCGCATCGACGTGCTGTTCGCCAACGCCGGCATCGCCGCCGACGGTCCGATCGACCAGCTGTCCGAAGCGGCCTGGGACCGCACCATCGGCATCAACCTCACCGGTGTCTACCTGTGCGACAAGTACGTCATCGAGCAGATGCTCAAGCAGGGTGGCGGCGTGATAGTCAATTGCGGTTCCATCCACAGCCACGTCGGCAAGCAGGGCGTCACCGCCTACGCGGCGGCCAAGGGCGGGGTGAAGCTGCTGACCCAGACCCTGGCCATCGACTACGGCGCGCGCGGCATCCGCGTCAATGCGGTCTGCCCGGGTTACATCGACACGCCGCTACTGAAGGACGTCCCGGCCGAGGCCAGGCACGCGCTGGAGAAGCTGCATCCGATGGGCCGGCTGGGCCGGGCGGAGGAAGTCGCGCGTGCGGTGCTGTTCCTCGCCAGCGACGATGCTTCCTTCGTCAATGGCGCCTCGTTGCTGGTAGACGGCGGCTACACGGCGCAGTGACGAATCGGGAGCGNGCGCCCCGCCGCTTCGGTACACGCCGGCCCCGACCGTCCGGGACGGTACGGGGATTGGCCTATAATCGCCGCATGTTCCCAGCAAGCCCGCCGGATGCGGAGCCCCGGACATGCCAGTCAAGAGCATCCAGAACCGCCGTCTTTACCAGCAGATCGCCGACCAGCTGCGCGGCATGATCAACCGTGGCGAATTTCCGCCGGGCAGCTACCTGCCGCCGGAGCGCGAGCTATCGCAGCAGTTCGGGGTCAGCCGCACCTCGCTGCGCGAGGCGCTGATCGCGCTGGAGGTGCTGGGCCTGGTGCGGGTCCGGGTGGGCGACGGGGTCAGCGTGGTGGGGCCGGACGCGGATGAAGCCCCGCCGGTCGAACATGCGCTGGATCGCGCCCGCCAGCTCAACCCGTGGACACTGGATCCGGAACTGGGCGTGGTGGCCGATTTCGACGCCGAAATCCCGCCGTTCTCGCTGCTGAGCGCCCGCCGGCTGGTGGAACCGGAAACCGCCGCGCTGGCGGCCGAGAACGCCACCGACGATCAGATCGCCGGCATCGAGGAAGCCCTGCAGCGCAACATCGCCGACAACCAGCACGCCTCGACCACCCATCCCGGCGACCGGCTGCTGCATATCCGCATCGCCGACGCCAGCGGCAACCCCGCCTATTCGCTGCTGATCCGGCACCTGCTGGGCCACCAGTACGGTGCGATGTTCCAGCGCGTGCAGGCGCTGTACACGGTGGAAGACATGCCCCGCCGCTCGGAGCTGGAGCACGAAGCCATCGTCGACGCGATCCGCGATCGGGATCCGGACGCCGCGCGCGCCGCGATGGAACGGCATCTGGATTCGGTGATCAGGATCTTCTCCGGCGGCGAGCGCTGACGCCGGGCAGCCGTCGACCCTAGGGCCGCCACAACACCTGCGGACCGATCTCGCGCACGTCGCGGGTGCCGGTCAGCGCCATGCTCACGTCCAGCTCGCGGCGGATCAGGTCCAGCGCGGTGGTGACGCCGCGTTCGCCCATCGCACCCAGGCCGTACAGGAAGGCCTTGCCGATCAGCGTGGCGCGCGCACCCAGCGCCAGCGCCTTGAGCACGTCCTGGCCGCTGCGCACGCCGCTGTCGAACCAGATCTCGCAGCAGTCGCCGACCGCCGCCACCACCTGCGGCAAGGCGAGGATCGCCGGCGGCGCGGAATCGAGCTGGCGGCCACCATGGTTGGACACCACGATCACATCCGCACCGGCATCGACCGCCGCACGCGCGTCGTCCGCGTCCAGGATGCCCTTCACAATCAGCTTGCCCGGCCACAGCGAACGCACCCAGGCCACGTCCTGCCAGCTGAGGGTGGGATCGAACTGACTGCCGATCCATTGCGACAGCGTGGTCATCCCCTTGCCGCCGCCGGGAATGAAACCGGCCAGGTTGCCGAAGTTGCGGTGCGGCGTGCGCAGCATGCCCCACGCCCAGCGCGGGCGGCGCAGCAGATCCAGCGCGTTGCCCACGGTCAGTCTGGGCGGCACGGTCAGGCCATTCTTGATGTCGCGATGGCGCTGGCCCTGGATCTGCAAATCGGCGGTGAGCACCAGCGCGGAGCATTGCGCGGCCTTCGCGCGCTGGATCAGCGAAGCGGCGAAATCGCGATCGCGCATCACGTACAGCTGGAACCAGAACGGCTTTTCCACCGCCGCGCGCACCGCCTCGATGGAGCAGATCGACACCGTGCTGAGGGTGAACGGCACGCCGGCGGCCTGGGCCGCGCGCGCGGCGAGGATTTCGCCGTCCGCGTGGAGGATGCCGGTCAACCCGGTCGGCGCCAATCCCACCGGCATGCTCACCGCCTCGCCGGCCATGGTGGTGGCCAGCGATCGCTGGTCCACATCGATCATCACCCGCTGGCGCAGCATCAGCGCGTCCAGCGCGCGACGATTGCCGTTGAGGGTGTGCTCGTCATACGAGCCGCGGTCGACGTAGTCGAAGATCGCGCGCGGCGCGCGGCGCATCGCCAGCTGGCGGAGATCCTCGTTGCAGGTGATCGGGGTCATGATGGAAACGGTTCGGGTCGAAGTACGGTCAGGGCTGCGGGTGGCGGCGCGCGTAAACACCGTACAGCGCGACCACCAGGAAGCAGAAGGCGGGAATCCAGAACGCGGTCTCGATGCCGGCGACATCCGCCAGCCGGCCCATGAACCACGGCACGATGGCGCCGCCGACGATGGCCATGATGATGAAGCTGGCGCCGCGCTTGGTCTGCGCGCCCAGGCCCTTGATGCCCAGCGCGAAGATGGTCGGGAACATCATCGACATGAAGAAGAACACGGCGATGAGGGCGGCGACCGAGACCTTGCCCATGCCGGCGATGACCAGGCCGCACAGCAGGATGTTGATCACGGCGTACACGCTGAGCAGGCGGGCCGCCGAAATCGTGCCCATCAGCGCGGTGGTCAGGAAGCGCCCGGCCAGGAAGCAGCCCAGCGCCACCGCCAACAGGTAGGCGGCGCGTTCGGAGGACAGGCCGGGGATGTGATCGACCGCATAGTTGATGAAGAATGCGCCCGCGCCGACCTGTGCGGCGACGTAGAAGAACTGTGCGATCACCGCGAATACGAAATGGCGTTGCGAGAACAACGGCACAGGGGGAACCGACGCCACGGCGGCGGAGGCTTCACCGGAGACTTCCGGCATCCGTGTCCGCCAGATCAGCACCGCGATGGCGATGACCACGACCGCGGTGGCGACGTAGATCAGCTGCACGCCGTGGCTGCCGGAAATGCCCGAGGTCGAGGCGCCGAAGAACAGCTTGCCGCCGATGAACGGCGCAATGAACGTGCCCAGGCCGTTGAACGATTGCGCCAGGTTGAGGCGGCGTTCCGAGGTTTCCGCCGGACCCAGCACGGTGGCATAGGGATTGGCGGCCGTCTCCAGGCAGGCCAGCCCGCAGGCGATCACGAACAGGGCGAACAGGAAGTACTCGAACACGCCGGCGCGGGTGGCGGGAATGAACAGCAGCGCACCGCAGGCGAACAAGCCCAGGCCGAGCAGGATGCCGGTCTTGTAGCCATGCCGCTCCATCAGCGCGGCGGCCGGCAGCGCCATCAGGAAGTAGGCACCGAAGTAGGCGGCCTGCAGCAGCGCCGAGCGTGCACGGGTGATGTCCAGGGTTTCCTGGAAATGCTTGTTGAGCACGTCCAGCAGCCCGTAGGAGAAGCCCCACAGGAAGAACAGGCAGGTCACCAGGATGAATGCCAGCCGGTAGCGTTGCGCGCCGCTGTCCTGCAGGGTCGGGGAGGCGGTACCGGGCATTGCGGGCATGGTGGAAGCTCCTGCGGAAAGAGGGTCAGGCGTCGGTCAGGCGGAAAATCGGTTGCATCGGGGTCCACTTGGTGCCTTCCGGCGTCCACGGCGTGGCTTTCTGGAACGACCACATCAGGTCTTCCCAGGCGCGCAGGCGCGGATCGTCGCGCTCGGCGTCGGCCATGCGCGCGGCGTCGAACACCGCGTCGTCGGTGTCCATCACCATCACCATGCGCGTGCCCAGCCGGAAGATCTCCAGCTCGCGCACGCCCTGCGTGCGCAGGTGGGCCAGCACTTCCGGCCAGACCTGCCGGTGGTAGTGCTCGTAGGCGGCGATCAGATCCGGATCGTCGTGCAGATCGAGGGCCAGGCAATGGCGCATCGGGATTTCCTCAGGTCAGGGCGCGATCCAGATGGGTGTAGCCGCCATCCACGAACAGCCATTGGCCGGTGACGTGGGAGGCGCGCGCGGACAGCAGGAACACCGCGGTGTCGGCGATCTCGTCGGCGCGGGTCATGCGCCGTTCCAGCGGGATGCGGCGGGTGATATCGGCCAGCTTGGCATCCGGGTCGTCGAAGCCGGACAGCCAGCTCTGGTAGAGCGGGGTCATCACTTCCGCCGGCACCACTGCGTTCACCCGCACGCCGTCGGCGGCCAGCGAGGCGGCCCATTCGCGGGTCAGCGACAGCTGCGCGCCCTTGGAGGCGCAATAACCGCTGGTGCCGCCCTGGCCGGTAATCGCGGTCTTGGAGGAGACGTTGACGATGGCGCCGCGGCTGGCCTTCAGCGCGTCGACGCACAGGTGCGCCATCACGTAGTAGTGGATGAGATTGCGCTCCAGCGACTGCACGAACGCATCGCGACCGGCTTCCAGCCCGACGCCGTCGTTGACGCCGGCGTTGTTGACCAGGCCGTGCAGTGCGCCGTTTTCGGCCAGCGTCGCGGCCACCGCGCGCTCGCAGGCGTCCGCGTCGGCCAGATCGAGCTGGTGGAAACGGAAGCGCGGCTGCGCCTGCCGCAATTCATCCTCGAACGCGGCGTCCAGCGGACTGCGCCCGAAGATCACCGGAATCGCGCCCTCGCGCGCCAACGCGCGTGAAATCGCGCCACCGATGCCGGCGCCGCCGCCGGTCACGATCACCACCTTGTCCCGCAATTCCAGATCCATCACGACCCCCTCAGCCGTGTACGTCATAGCAGCGCAGGGCGGTCCCGCCCCACAACTGCGCCTGTTCGGTTTCCGACAACCGGCCCGCCCAGTCTCGCACCAGCGCCGCGACTGCGGCGTAGTCGGCGCGCAGCAGGCAGACCGGCCAGTCCGAGCCGAACATCAATCGATCCGCGCCGAACGCTTCCAGCGCGGCATCCAGGTGCCGGAGGATCGCATCGCGATCCAACCCGGCGCCGACCACTTCGGTCACCAGTCCCGACGCCTTGCACAGCACGTGCGGCTGCGCGGCCAGCGCATGCAGGTGCCGCCGCCAGTCGGCCTCGCTGTCGCCGCCGATGGCGGGCTTGCCGAGGTGATCCAGCACCAGCCAATGGCGATCGTGGCGCGCGCAGAACGCCGGCACCTCGGCCAGCTGCGCCGGCCCACGCACCAGGATTTCGTAGACCAGGCCCTGCCGCTGCGCCGCCTCGACGCCACGCGCAAAGCGCGGGTCGGCCAGGGTGGCGGCCACGTCCGGGTCGTCCTGCAGCAGGTGGCGCACGCCGGCGAAGCGCGGATGCGCGCGCCAGTGCGCCAGCCGATCCTCCGCATGGGCGGCGAACAGATCCACCCAGCCGACCACCGCCGCGATGATGGCGTGCTGCTGCGCGAGGTCGAGCAGGAACGTGTTCTCCGCCTCGTCGGCGCGCGCCTGCACCGCGATGCACGCGTCCAGCCCGGCGGCTTGCAGCAAGGGCGCCAGATCTTCCGGCAACCGGTCGCGCCGCAGCACGTCCATGCCGTCGCCCATCCAGGGATAGTCCCGGGGCGCGTAGCGCCAGAAATGCTGGTGGGCGTCGACGCGGGCGATCACGGCGCGGCGTCCGCCCGCGGCGAAATCGACATCGCGTCGAAGCGCAGTTCCAGATCCTGCGCGGGGTAAGCAGGTGCGGCCAGTTCGATCGTCACCGGAGTCGCGCCCGCGCCAGCGGCAGGGATCGCGAACGGTCCGATGGCCTGCCCGCGCAACGTGGCCGCGTCCACCTCGCGTGCCTGTTCGCCGACACGGATGCGATAGCGCTGCGCCGATGCCGCCTGCACGCCCGAGAAACGCAGCCATGCGGCGGCTTGCGCCTGTTCGGGCCGCAGCATGGCGCGCAGCGATACCGTGGTCGAGCGCTGGCTGCGATAGCCGCTGCCGAACGCGAAGCTGGTGCCGGGATGCCAGGACGAACGGGGCAGCGTCGCGATGCCGGAAGCGGGGACCGCGGCCGCATCGGCCGGCATGATCCGGAGCGCGCCCTGCAATTCAACACGCAGCACCGGAAGCACAGCGTCCGGTACCCCCGCGGGCAGATCGATCACCAGCGCATCGCCGTCGCGACGCCAGGCCAGCGGCGGCGCGGTGTCATTGCCATCGATGTGGATCCCGCGCGGATCATTGGCCATGCCTTCGACGACGAGCTTTCCGCCGCGCCAGTCGCGCACGAACAGATAGAGCGCCTTGTCGTCCACCAGCGTGCTGCCCCAAGCCTGCGGCGGCAGCCCGCTGGGCCGCGCGGTCATCGCGAGATTGCCGTGGCGATGCAGCCACTGGCCGATCCCGCGCAGGACGTCGGCCTCGAACGGCACGATTGATCCATCGCCCATCGGGCCGATGTTGAGCAGGTAGTTGCCGCCGGCGCTGCGCGCCTGCACCAGGCCATTGACCAGTTCGCGCACCTTGCCCGGCCGATCGTCGCGCTGCTGCCAGCTCCGGTAGCCCCAGGTGGCATGGTAGATCGAGGCCGGCACTTCGAACGGCGGCTGCATCGACGGCGGTGGCGCCTCGTTGTCGCCGAGGGTGACGAAGTCGCCGGCGTTGTTCCAGATGCGGCCGTTGATGACCGCCGCCGGTTGCAGGCGATGGACGATGCCGGCGAAACGGCGGCTCTGCTCCGGCGTCGGCGTGGACATGTCGAACCACACCTCGGTGATTGGCCCGTAGTTCGTCATCAGCTCGGTGATCTGCTTTTCGATCAGCGGTTCCATCGACGCCGGAATCGGGTTGCCGTTGTCCGGATCAAAGGGATGGCCGGCGTGCCAGTCCACCAGCGAGAAATACAGGCCCAGACCGATGCCGCGCGCGCGGCAGGCCTCGGCGATCAGCTTGATCGGATCCTTGCCGAACGGGGTGCGGTCGACGATGTCGAAGTCGGTGCTCGCAGTATCGAACATCGCGAAGCCGTCGTGGTGCTTGCTGGTGACTACCACGTAGCGCGCGCCGGCGTCCTGCGCCAGTTTGCAGATCGCGTCGGCGTCGAACTTCGGCGCGGAAAAGCGTGCGGCGACCTTCGCGTATTCGTCATGGGAAATGTTGGCCCAGCTCTGGATCTGCTCCGAGTAGCCGCGCGTCACCGGCTGGCCGTTCCACACGCCGCCCAGTTCGGAATACAGGCCCCAGTGCACGAACATGCCGTAGCCCTGGCCCTGCCAGTGGCGGATACGCGCGGCGGGATCGGCGGCCGGGCGCGTGGCGACCGCGGCGGGCGTGCCGTCGTGCGCGGGCGGCGGCTGTTCGTCGCAGCCGGCCGCCAGCGCCAGCGCGGCCGACAGCAGCGCGACCGGCAAGGCGAAGCGTCGGCGCGCCATGGCCCGCATCAGGCGGCACCGCCGGACGTGGAGGCGGGATGCAGGTACTGGCGACGGCTGGCGTCCTTCATGGTGATGGAGAAGCCGGGCGCGGTCGGGGGCAGGTAGGCGGCGTCGCGGATCACGCAGGGGTCCTGGAAGTGTTCGTGCAGATGGTCGACGTATTCCACCACGCGGCCCTCGCGGGTGCCGGCGATGCAGACGTAGTCGATCATCGCCAGATGTTGCACGTATTCGCACAGGCCCACACCTCCGGCGTGCGGGCACACCGGCAGGCCGTACTTGGCCGCCATCAGCAGGATTGCCAGCACCTCGTTGACCCCGCCCACGCGGCAAGCGTCGATCTGGACCACGTCGATGGCGCCGCCGGCGATGAACTGCTTGAACATGATCCGGTTCTGGCACATCTCGCCGGTGGCGACCTGCACCGGCGCGATGGCCTGGCGGATGTCGCGATGCCCGGCGATATCGTCGGGGCTGGTGGGCTCCTCGATGAACCACGGTTGGGCGAAGGCCAACTGCTTCACCCAGTCGATGGCCTGGCTGACTTCCCAGATCTGGTTGGCGTCGATCATCAGCCGGCGATCCGGTCCCAGCACCTCGCGGGCGATGGTCACCCGGCGGATG
Source organism: Pseudoxanthomonas sp. 22568 (assembly GCF_052044485.1). Classification (NCBI taxonomy): domain Bacteria; kingdom Pseudomonadati; phylum Pseudomonadota; class Gammaproteobacteria; order Lysobacterales; family Lysobacteraceae; genus Pseudoxanthomonas; species Pseudoxanthomonas sp. 22568. The sequence continues at coordinate 27,560 of NZ_JBQENC010000020.1, read as the reverse complement.
TCGTCCTGCAGATCCCGGCCGACCTTGAGTTTGACGTGGCGGAAGCCGGCGTCCACCGCTTCCTGGCACAGCCGGCGGAGCTTGTCGTCCGGATAGCCCAGCCAGCCGGCCGAGGTGGTGTAGCAGGGATAGCCCTCGCGTTCGAGGGTGGCGATGCGCCCGGCCTTGCCGGCTTCGCGATCGCGCAGCAGCGCCAGCGCTTCCTCCGGCGTGATGGCGTCGCTCAGGTAGCGGAAATCGACGCAGCGCACCAATTGTTCCGGGGTCATGTCGGCGACCAGCCGCCACACCGGCTTGCCCTCGGCCTTGGCCCACAGATCCCAGGCCGCGTTGACCACCGCGCCGGTGGCCAGGTGCATGGCGCCCTTGTCCGGGCCGATCCAGCGCAGCTGGCTGTCGGAGGTGACGTGGCGCCAGAAGCGGCCCATGTCCTGCGCGATCCAGTCCAGCTCCAGCCCGACCACCAGATGCCGCATCGCCTCGATCGCGGCGCAGCAGATCTCGTTGCCGCGGCCGATGGTGAAGGTCAGGCCGTGGCCTTCCAGTCCGTCGCGCGTGGTTTCCAGCACCACGTAGGCGGCCGAATAGTCCGGATCCGGATTCATCGCATCCGAACCGTCCAGGTGCTGCGAGGTGGGGAAACGCAGATCCTCGACCCGCATCCCGGTGATGCGCACGCCGGCCAGCGCCGGAAGGGCAACCGCATTCATGCCTGCACCACCTTCTGCCGTTGTTCGCCGAGACCGTCGATGCCCAGCCGCATGACCTGGCCGGGCCGCAGGTACACCGGCGGTTTCTGGCCCAGGCCCACGCCTGGCGGCGTGCCGGTGGAGATCACGTCGCCCGGTTGCAGGCTCATGAAACGGCTCAGGTAGCTGATGAGGAACGGCACCTGGAACACCATCGTGCGGGTGTTGCCGTCCTGGTAGCGGTGGCCGTCCACTTCCAGCCACAGATCGAGCGCGTGCGGATCGGGAATCTCATCGGCGGTCACCAGCCAGGGACCGAGCGGGCCGAAGGTGTCGCAGCCCTTGCCCTTGTCCCAGGTGCCGGTGCCTTCCAGCTGGAACTCGCGCTCGGACACGTCGTTGATCACGCAGTAGCCGGCGACGTGCTCCATCGCGTCGGCTTCGGCGATGTAGCGGCCGCCGCGGCCGATCACCACGCCCAGTTCCACTTCCCAATCGGTCTTGCGCGAACCACGCGGAATCTGCACATCGTCGTCCGGACCGCAGATCGCGCTGGTCCATTTGTTGAAGATCACCGGTTCGGCCGGCACCTGCGCGCCGGTTTCGGCGGCGTGGTCGGAGTAGTTCAGGCCGATGCAGACGAACTTGCCGACCTGGCCCACGCAGGGGCCCAGGCGCGGCGCGCCATCCACCAACGGCAGCGTGGACACGTCCAGCGCGCGCAGGCGCTGCAGGCCTTCGGGGGTGATCGCTTCGCCGGCGATGTCGGCGATGACCGCCGAGAGATCGCGGATGCGGCCTTCGTCGTCGAGGAGTCCGGGCTTTTCCGCGCCCGGTGCGCCATGGCGCAACAGTTTCATGAGGTTTCCTTCAGTTGATCCAGCCGCCGTCGATCACGTGCGTGGTGCCGGTGGTGAATGCGGATTCGTCGCTGGCCAGGTACACCGCCAGCGCGGCGATTTCCTCGGGGCGGCCCAGCCGGCCCATCGGTTGGCGGCCGACGAACGCGGCCTGCACGTCCTCGACGGAACTGCCCTGTTGCCGCGCCTGCTCGGCGATGCGCGCTTCCAGCGACGGCGAGCTGACCGTGCCCGGGCAGATCGCGTTGCAGCGCACGCCGCGGCCGACGAAATCGGCGGCCACGGCCTTGGTCAGGCCGATCACCGCGGCCTTGGTGGTGCCGTAGATGAAGCGGTTGGGTACGCCCTTGATGCTGGAGGCGACCGAGGCGACATTGATGATCGAGCCGCCGCCGCGTGCCAGCATGCCTGGCAGCAACCGGCGGATCAGGTGGTACATCGAGCTGACGTTGAGGCGCCAGGCGAGGTCCCAGTCCTCCTCGCCGGCTTCCAGGATGCTGCCGCTATGGACGAAGCCTGCGCAGTTGAACAGCACGTCCACCGCGTCGCCGGCACCCGCGTGGCGCTGGGCGAGGGCGGCGATCGCGGCGGTGTCGGTCACGTCCAGGCGCAGCGGCACGAGCGCCTCGCCGGCCTCGACCCGCAGCCGCTGCAAGGCCTCCTGGTCGATGTCGGCGGCGATCACCCGCGCGCCTTCGCGGATGAAGGCAAGCGCGGTGGCGCGGCCGATACCCTGGCCGGCCGCGGTGACCAGGGCGAGTTTGCCTTGCAGGCGCATGAGGGACTCCGGGCTAATGGCCTAGTGGTTGGACCAATGCTATCGTGAGATCTGAAACTTGCAACCCGGCATGGCTAAGGCGAGGACCGATGATGGAACAGGTGAAGCGGAAAGGGGAGGCGGCCCGCGCCGTCGTGATGGGAAAGGCGACCGGGTTGGCGATCCTGTTGCTGGCCCTGGGCGCCTGCGGTGGCCCGGCAACTGACCCGGGCCAGGCGGCCACACCCGTCGAGGCCTTCGCCACCGGGAGCCCGCCGCCGTTGATTCCCGCGCCCGCGCAGGCCACGCCCGGACAGGGCCGTTTCGTGGTGGCGGCCGACACGCCGGTCGTCGCCGCGGCGGCCGATCCCGCCGCCCGGGCCGCCGCCGGCCAGTTCATCGCCATGCTGCGCGAAAGCACCGGCGTTTCCCTGCATCAGGTCGATTCGGCATCGGGGCCGGCCATCGTCTTCAGCAGCGACGCGAAGCTGGACACCCGTGCGGAAGGCTATGCGCTGGAGGTGGCCGCCGACGGCATCCGCATCCATGCCCGCGATGGCGCCGGCCTGTTCTACGGCGGCGTCAGCCTGTGGCAACTGCTGACCACCGCCGACACCCTGCCGATCAGCGTGCCGGCGGTTCGCATCGCCGACGCGCCGCGCTTCGGCTGGCGCGGCTTCATGCTCGACTCGGCCCGGCACATCCAGAGCGTGGACGAGATCAAGCGCCTGCTGGACCAGATGGCGCGGCACAAGTTGAACGTCTTCCACTGGCACCTGACCGACGACCAGGGCTGGCGCCTGGAGATCAAGCGCTATCCGAAACTCACCGAAGTCGGTGCGTGGCGCATTCCCGCCGGCAAGGCCGGGCAGGGCGCCGATGGCAAGCCGGTGCGCTACGGCGGTTTCTACACCCAGGCCGAAGCCCGCGAGATCGTCGAGTACGCGCGCCAGCGCCACATCACCGTGGTGCCGGAAATCGAGATGCCCGGCCACGCGCAATCCGCCATCGCGGCATACCCCGAGTTCGGGGCCACCGGCAAGGCGCCGCCGGTTTCGCCGGACTGGGGCGTGAACACGTGGCTGTATGGCGTGGAGGATCCGACCTTCAAGTTCCTGGAGGAGGTGCTGACCGAGGTAATGGACATCTTCCCCGGCCAATACATCCACATCGGCGGCGACGAGGCGGACAAGTACCAGTGGCGCAACTCGCCGTCGATCCAGGCGCGCCGCAAGGCGCTCGGCCTGACCGACGACATGCAACTGCAGAGCTGGTTCATCAAGCGCATCGAAACCTTCCTGGTCGCGCACGATCGCCGCCTGATTGGCTGGGACGAAATCCTCGAAGGCGGCCTGCCGCCGGAAGCGACGGTGATGTCCTGGCGCGGCATGGAAGGCGCGGTGGAGGCCGCGCGGCAGGGGCACGACGTGGTGCTGAGCCCGAGCAACGTCACCTACATCAACCGCATGCAGTCCGACGAGTCCGACGAACCGCCGGGCCACGACTACACCACGACGTTGCGCAAGGTGTATGACTTCGAACCGGTGCCGCCCGAACTGGATGCCGAACAGGCCAGGCATGTGCTCGGCACCCAGGCCAACCTGTGGACCGAGCACGTGCGCACCGAGCCGCGGGTGGAACACATGGCGTTCCCGCGCCTGTCGGCGTTGGCCGAGATTGCCTGGTCGCCCAAGGCCACGCGCGATTGGGAAGGCTTCCTGCAGCGGCTGGCGCCGCAGATGCGGCGCTTCCAGCGTTCCGGCATCCGCGCCGCCGACAGCGCGTTCGCCGCGCGCATCCGGGCGCAGGCCGAGGGCGAACGCGCGCAGGTGACCCTGCTCAACCAGACCGGTTTCGGCGAACTGCGCTACACCACCGACGGCAGCGAACCGACCGCGCAGTCGCCGCGCTACCAGCAGGCATTGCAGGTGGCGTTGCCGACCACGGTGAAGGCCAATGCCTTCTTCCAGGGCAAGCCGTTGGCCGCGCCGCGCGAATTGCACGTCGACGCACTCGCGCTGCGCACCCGCGAGGCGGAGTACCTGGATGCCTGCCGCAAGGACAGCTACGTGCTGCGACTGGAGGACGACGAACCGCGCGAAGGCGAACGCGCGGTGGTGCCGGTCGACATCGGCACGCCGTGCTGGCAGTGGAAGCAGGCGCCGCTGGACGGCGTCACCACCCTGCGCGCCGAAGTGCTGGATCTGCCGTACAACTTCCAGTTCGGCGGTGATTCGGTCGGCGTCGAACCGCCGCCGGCCGGGCTGGTGGATCTGCAGGTGCGCGTTGGCGGCTGCGAAGGCAAGCCGGTGGCGGAAGCGCGGGTCGAAGTGGGCGCCGACGCGGTGAAGCGGGTCGACGTGGCCCTGCCTTCGCTGCGAGGCGCGCAGGATCTGTGCCTGAAGTTCACCGGCGATCACCGGCGCGTGCTGTGGGCCATCGATCGGATCCAGCTGCTGACGGCGGCGGAGCCGCGCTGATGCGCGCGCCGGCAACGCTGGCCGTGCTGATGGCGGCGGGATTCACCGCCGCCACGCCCGCGACCAATCCGGCGGGCGAACCGGCGCCGGCCTTCGCGCCGACCCCGGGGATCTACCACGACGGCTGGATCGACCTGGACAAGAACGGCCGCAAGGACGTCTACGAGGACGCCCGCGCGCCGATCGACGCGCGGGTGGAGGATCTGCTGGCGCGGATGAGCATGGAGGAAAAGACCGTACAGCTGGCGACGCTGTACGGCTACGGCCGGGTGCTGAAGGATCCGCTGCCCACCGCGCAATGGAAGGCGGCGCTGTGGAAGGACGGCATCGGCAACATCGACGAGATGCACAACGGCTGGGGCGATGGTCGCAGGAGCGTGTATGCCACCGACCTGCGCCGGCACGTGTGGGCGATGAACGAGGTGCAGCGGTTCTTCGTCGAACAGACCCGGCTCGGCGTCCCGGTCGATTTCACCAACGAAGGCATCCGTGGCGTCGAGGCGCGTGGAGCGACCAGTTTCCCCAGCCAGTTGGGCATTGGCCACACCTGGAACCGCGCGCTGGTGCGCCGGATGGGCCGCATCACCGGCATCGAGGCGCGCGCGCTGGGTTACACCAATGTATACGCGCCGATCCTGGACGTCGCGCGCGATCAGCGCTGGGGCCGGATGGAGGAAGTCTACGGCGAGGATCCGTATCTGGTCTCGCGCCTGGGCGTGGAAATGGTGAAGGGGCTGCAACAGGACTTCACCGTGGCCGCCACCGCCAAGCACTTCGCCGTCTACAGCGCCAACAAGGGGGCACGCGAGGGCATGGCCCGCACCGATCCGCAGGTGGCGCCGCGCGAGGTCGAGGAAATCTTCCTGCCGCCGTTCGCCGCCGCGATCCGCGAGGCCGGCCTGCTGGGCGTGATGAGTTCCTACAACGACTACGACGGCGTGCCGGTCACCGGCAGCCACTATTGGCTGACCGAGCGCCTGCGCGGCGATTTTGGCTTCCGCGGGTACGTCGTCTCCGACAGCGAGGCGGTCGAATTCCTGCACACCAAGCACGGCGTGGCCGCCGACGCCAAGGACGCGGTGCGGCAGGCGGCCGAGGCCGGCCTGAACATCCGCACCAACTTCACCCCGCCGGAGGACTACGTGCTGCCGATGCGCGCGGCGCTGGCCGATGGTTCGCTGGCGAGCGCGACGGTCGACGATCGCGTGCGCGACGTGTTGCGGGTGAAGTTCACCCTCGGGTTGTTCGACCGTCCCTATGTAGACAACGCCCAAGCCAGTGCGCGCCTCGTGAATTCGGAAGAACACCGCGAAGTCGCCCTGCAGGCGGCGCGCGAGAGCCTGGTGCTGCTGAAGAACGCGGATGCCGCGCTGCCGCTGCGCAAGGATCTGAAGACGGTCGCGGTCATTGGCCCCAATGCTGATGACGGTCGTTATTCATACCGCCACTATGGCCCTTCCGGCGGTCTTGTGGTGACCGTGCTGGAGGGCGTGCGCGCGAAACTGGGGCCACGCGCCGAGGTGCGCCATGCCAAGGGCGTGGAGATTGCCGGCGACAACTGGCCGGCCATCGAGATCCTGCCCGAGCCGCTGAGTGCCATCGAGCAGGCCGGCATCGACGAGGCCGTGCGCGCGGCCACCGGCGCCGACGTGGCGGTCGTCGTGCTGGGCGATGGTGATCGCACCGTCGGCGAAAGCCTGAGTCGAACCAGTCTGGATCTACCGGGCAGGCAGCTGGAACTGCTGCGCGCCGTGCATGCCACCGGCACGCCGGTGGTGCTGGTGCTGATCAATGGCCGGCCGATGAGCATCAACTGGGCCGATGCGCACGTGCCGGCGATCCTGGAAGCCTGGTTTCCCGGCGATCAGGGCGGCACCGCCATCGCCGATGCGCTGTTCGGCGACTACAACCCGGGCGGCAAGCTGACCGTCACCTTCCCGAAGAGCGCCGGGCAGATTCCGTTCAATTTCCCGACCAAGCCCAATGCGCAGTGGGAAGGGGAGAAATCACGCGTCAACGGCGCGCTGTACACGTTCGGCTACGGTTTGAGTTACACCACCTTCGACTATGCCGACCTGCGCATCGCGCCAAGGCGCATACCCGCGAATGGCAGCGTCGAGGTGAGCGTGGACGTACGCAACACCGGCCGTGTCGCCGGCGACGAGGTGGTCCAGCTCTACACCCGCGACCTGGTCGGTTCGGTGACCACCTATGAGAAGAACCTGCGCGGGTTCGAGCGCATCCACCTGGCGCCGGGCCAGACCCGCACGGTGCGATTCCGCCTGACGCCGGAGGATCTGGCGTTGTGGGACCGGCGGATGCGGCGGGTGGTCGAGCCGGGGATGTTCCGGGTGATGATCGGGGCGGGTTCGGAAGACATCCGCCAGCAGGGCGAGTTCGAGGTACAACCATGACCGCGACGCATCGTGGCGATGCGCGCGAAGGAGTAATCGAATGACGATGCAATGGCCGCGCTGGACGCGGCGGGGTTTCCTGGGCGCCGGCGCGGCCGGCATGGCCGGCGCGCTGGTGCCGCTGGCGGCGGCCGGCGCGGCCACATCGGCGCGGTCCGCAACGGGCATCGTGGATGCGGCGACGCGCCCGCGCCCCAGCGCCGCGCAACTGGCCTGGCAGCGCGAGGAATTGTCGATGTTCGTGCATTTCACGGTGAACACCTTCACCGGGCGCGAATGGGGCGACGGCAGCGAGAGTCCGGCCATCTTCGACCCGAAGGCGCTCGACGCGCGCCAGTGGGCGCGCACCGCCAAGGCCAGCGGCTTCCGCAGCATGATCCTCACCGCCAAGCATCACGACGGCTTCTGCCTGTGGCCGACGAAGACCACCACGCATTCGGTCGCCAGCAGTCCCTGGCGCGGCGGCAAGGGCGATCTGGTACGTGAATTCACCGATGCCTGCCGCGCGGAAGGACTCGGCGTCGGCTTCTACCTGTCGCCGTGGGATCGCAACGCGCGCGTGTACGGCGAGGGCAAGGCCTACGACGATTTCTACATCCAGCAGCTGACCGAACTGCTGACCGGCTACGGTCCGGTGGTCGAGGTCTGGTTCGACGGCGCCAATGGCGAAGGCCCCAGCGGCAAGCGCCAGCAGTACGACTGGGCGCGCATCCACCGCACCGTGCGCGAACTGCAGCCGCAGGCGGTGATGTTCTCCGACGCCGGCCCCGATGTACGCTGGATCGGCAACGAGACCGGCAGCGCCGGCAGCACCTGCTGGGCCAGCGTCGATCCGGCGCGGGTGCCGCGTCCCGGCGCCGATGATCCGTGGACCGGTGAAGCCTTGCAGCAGGGTGATCCTTATGGCGCGGTCTGGCGTCCCGGCGAAACCGACGTATCGATCCGGCCCGGCTGGTTCTGGCATGCGGATCAGGACGCGAAGGTGCGCACGCCGCAGAACCTGATGAACCTGTACTTCACCTCGGTGGGCCGCAACAGCAAGCTGCTGCTGAACGTGCCGCCGACACCCGATGGACTGTTCCACGACAACGACGTGCGCGCGCTGCAAGGCTTCGCACGCCTGCGCGAGGCGCTGCTGGCGAAGGATCTGGCGCGTGGCGCGAGCGCGAAGGCGAGCACCGGGGACGGCGCGGCGCGGGTCGTGGATGGTGATGCGGACAGCTTCTGGACACCGGGCGGCGACGCCCGCGAAGGCTGGCTGGAGCTGTCGCTGCCGCCCGATGCGGAGTTCGACGTGATCCGGCTGGAGGAAGCCATCGCGCATGGCCAGCACGTCTCCAACTACCGCATCGACGTCTGGCGCGACGACGCCTGGCAGCCGTTGACCTGGGGCACGACGATCGGCCACTGCAAGCTGGATCGGGTGCCCTCCACGCGCACCGGGCGGTTGCGCCTGGTCATCGAGCACGCCTACGCGGCGCCGCGCATCGCCCGCATCGGGCTGCACCGCAGCGCCGACGCCGCCTGGGACCGCCCCGACTATCACGGGGACTGAAAGAGGGCGCGTCGTCCGGAGTGCGCGGCGCTCGCCGATATCTGGAAAAAAAAGGGGCGCCCAGGCGCCCCTTTTCTTTCTCACCACGCTCAGCGCATCCGCCCCGTCGCCCCCGGCAGGCGGATCGCCCAGGCCGGTGAGCCGGCGGTGGCTTCGCGCGCCGCTTCGGGAATCAACGCGATGGTCCGTTCACCCTCGCGGCGCCACTCCAGTTGCACATCGCTTCCCAGCACGGCCAGCCGGCTGCCCGCGCGCGGTGACGGACCGGGGATTTCCAACTGCGCCGGCAACCGCTGTTCGTCGGCGTCGGGCAGGTAGATGGCGTACACGTCGCCATTCTTCATCCGGGTGTAGCGGAATTTGCCGTCGCGGTACGGCGCCACCGCGCGGCTGGCGTAGATGGCGCCGCCGTTGGTCTTCATCCACGCGCCGATTTCGCGCAGCCGGCTCACCGCCTCGGCCGGCAACTGTCCATCCGGCTGCGGTCCCACGTTGAGCAGGTAGTTGCCGCCCTTGGCGACCACGTCCACCAGCATCTGCACCACCGTGCGGGTGCTCTTGTACCTGTCATTGGGCGAATAGCTCCAGGAATCTCCCAGGGTCATGCAGGTTTCCCACGGATACGGCAGCGGCTCGTCGGGAATCTTCTGCTCCGGCGTGCGGTAGTTCTCGTAGCGGCCGCCGACCGCGCGATCCACGACGATCAGGCCCGGCTGGTTGCGTCGCGCCATCGCCGCCAGCCCGGGCATGTCGATGTCCTGCGGCCACGGCACGCCGGCCAGTCCCTGCGCGGCGTCGTCCAGGGTATCGCCGGGGCGAACCCAGCCGCCGTCCAGCCACAGGATGTCGACGCGGCCGTAGTTGCGGGTCAGTTCGCCGATCTGCGCATGGGTGAAGTCGACGAACCGTTGCCAGCGCTCCGGGTGTTTGCGGGTGTCGTAGTTGACGTGGCGGTTGGGGGTGGCGAAGCGCGGCCACCAGTAGTCGTCGCTGTGCCAGTCCGGCTTGGAGAAGTAGGCGCCGATGCCGAACCCCTTCGCGCGGAACGCGTCGAACACCGCGCGGGTGACGTCGGCGCGTGGGTTATCGTGGAAGGGCACGTTCGGCGCGGTGATCCGGTAGTCGGTCTGGCGGGTGTCGAACATCGAGAAGCCGTCGTGGTGCTTGGTGGTGAACACCACGTACTTCGTGCCGGCCTCCCGCGCGACCTCCGCCCAGGCCGCCGGATCGAAACGGACCGGATTGAAGGTATCGGGCAGCGCCTCGTACTGCTTCACATAGTCGACATAGGCCACGCCGTCCGGACGCTTGCACCAGTCCACGTCCTCGGAACAGATTGACCACGACTCGACCACGCCCCACTGGCTGTAGGGACCCCAATGCATCATGAAACCGAACTTCCAGTCCTGCCATTGCTCCAGCTTGCGCACCACCCGCGGGTCGGTCTCGGGCACGTACTCGCCGCGGCTGTCCGCGCGCGCGATGGAAGGGGCGTGCAGGGCGAGTGCGCCCAGCAGCGCCAGCGACAACAGGCGATGCAGTTTCATCCGTTGCTCTCGATGGGTTTGGATTCTTCGCGATAGAGCTTCACTGGCGCATCCAGTTCCAGCGCGATCACGGTGAGGTCAGGATCCAGCGCCGTCTTCGGTACGCTCAGGAACAGCAGGCCCGGATGCTTGGACCAGTCGTACTTGCCCAGCACCCGCGCCTGCACCGGCTGGTCGCCGCCGACCACGCGCGCGCGCAGCACCCTGCTGTCGAAGCCCTTCACCAGCAAATCGCCGTTGGGGGGCCCGTCCAGGAACAGGTAGACGGTGCGGCCGTCCTTCGACACCGTGCTCGGGCCGGCGTAGTGATCCAGACCAATACCCGCGGTGGTTCCGTAGATGGCCTCGCTGTGCTTGCCGGTCCAGCGGCCCAGCTTCTCCAGGATCTCCACCTGGCGTGGATCGATGCTGCCATCGGCCTTGGGTCCGATGTCCAGCAGCAGGTTGCCGCCCATCGACAGGGTCTGGCTGAAGATCTGGATGATCTGATGCGGACTCTTGTACTCGGTATCGCGCGGCTGGTAGCCCCATGAACGGTTCATGGTCAGGCACAGCTCCCAGTACGGCTGCGCAGGCTTGACCACCGGCACGCCCAGTTCCGGGGTGGCGTAGTCGCCGTATTCGTTCAGGCGCGAGTTGATGATCAGGCCGGGATTGCGCGCGCGCATGTCGGTACGCAGCTTGGCCGACTGCCATTCGCCCCCGTTGTGCTCCCAGTCGCCGTCGAACCAGATCAGGTCCGGCCGGTAGCGCTGCTGCAGATCCGCGATCTGGCCCTGGTAGTAATCGAGGAAGCGCTGCCAGCGCTGCGGCTCGGCGGCGAGCGTGTAGCGCTCCTGCTGGCGGGTGAACACGTCATAGTCCGGATACGACCAGTCCGGCAGCGAGTAGTACAGGCCGACCTTCAGGTCGTTGGCGCGCAGCGCATCGGTGAAAGGGCCGACCAGATCGCGTCCGGCCGGCGTATCGCGCACCACGTTGAGTCCCTGCTTCGAATCCCACAACGCCACGCCGTCGTGATGACGGGTGGTCAGCACCGCGTAGCGCGCGCCGCTCTGGCGGATCAGCCGCGCCCACGCCTGCGGGTCGTAGACGCTGGCGGTGAAGCCGCGCAACTGCTTCAGATAATCGGCATGCGACATCTTGCCGTTGAAGAACGACCAGGATTCGTCCACGCCATCCACCGCGTAGATGCCCCAGTGGATGAAGATGCCCAGCTTGGCGTCGGCGAACCACTGCATGCGCTGGGCATGCTGCGCATCGGTTTCGCCGTGGAGGGAGGTCGGCGCGGGGGACTCATCGGCAAGCGGTGCAGCGGCCAGGGAGGCGCCGGTTCCGCCAAGCAGGCCGAGCAGGGAAAGGAGCAGGGGAAGGAGCAGTGGAAGGCGTGCCGGGCGTCGAACGCGCATGCGGAAATCCGTTTGGTTCAAAGGCTGGACCAATCGTAATCACATTGCGTGCACACGCAAGCCCGCTATTCAGTGATCCGCGGGAGCAAACAGTGACTGCCCGGAGTGCGGATAACCGCTGCCGGGGGTGGGCTGTATGGCGTGGGAAATCCCTTTTGACGGCAGGGAAAGGCGCCTGGCTGCACATCCAAGCGTAACCGTGATGACAGTCCGGCACCGAAATCGATTTCAGGGAATTGAATCGGTACAAAAAGAGAACCACATCACATTTTTACGCATTTCTTACCGCTATGTTTGCCGGGAGCGCAGGAGCTAGGGACTCGTGCGCGCCGATAGGCTGGACCTTTAAACCAATGTTTTTCCTGGGAGGGAAGTAATGAATCGCTTGTATTCGAACCGCCGCACCGTTCTGGCGGCCGCCATGGCGCTGGCATTGAGTTGTCCCCTGGCCGCGATGGCGCAGGAAGAACAGACCGCGCAGCAGACCCAGTCCGATGAAAGCCAAGCGAACGACGGCAAGGCGAAGAATCTCGACACGGTCACCGTGACCGGCTCACGCATCAAGCGCTCCGGAATCGAAGGTCCGGCGCCGGTGACCGTGATCACTTCCGAGCAGATGAAGCGGGAAGGCTTCGCCACCGTTTACGACGCCCTGACCACCATCACCGAAGCGATCGGCAACGTCGAACAGGATTACAACTGGGGTTCCACCACGGTCAACGCGAGCCCGCTCAACCTGCGCAACCTTGGTCCCGGCCGCAGCCTGTTGCTGATCAACGGCCGTCGCGTCGCCGATTATCCGCTGCCCTACCAGGGCAAGAGCAATTTCTCCAACTTCAACAACATCCCGTCCGGCATCGTCGAGCGCATCGAAGTGCTGTCGGGAAGCGCCTCGGCCATCTACGGCTCCGACGCGATGGGCGGCGTGATCAACGTCATCCTCAAGAGCAACGTGGAAGGGCATACCGTCCGCGCCAAGTACGGTGAAGCCACCCGCGGTGGCCGCGCGAACACCGATCTCGTGTTGTCCGGCGGCTTCAGCGGGGACAAGTGGAGCCTGGTCTACAACGCACAGCATTTCGAGCGTGGCGTGTTGCTGGCCAGGCAGCGCCCGTTCATGGATTCCGAGGATGACAAGGATTACGCGACGTGGGGGCCGGCCGAGCGCGCGCTGAACACCGCCAAGCTGTTCCCGTTCACTGGCAACCGCATGCACGACGGCACCAGCACCAACATTCCCGGTGTCGGCAGCGTTCCCAACTACATCGCGCCGCCACCGGGCGCCTGCGACCAGTACGGCAGCACGATGTACCAGTTCACCATCCGTGGTTATGACCGCAACACCGGTGCGATCACCAACGGGCCGACCGTCTGCGCGCAACGCGTATTCGCGAACTGGACGCTGCGCAGTGGCAGCAAGGACGATTCGCTATACCTGTACGGTACCTATGATTTCACCGATGACCTGCAGGGCTGGGCCAGCCTGGGGGCATGGCGCACGACCGGCGAATCCAGCAGCTTCCTTTACAGTTTCGGCAGCGGCAACTACTGGGATCCGACCGTCAACAACGGTGCCGGCGGCCGTCGCAACTTCCTCAAGCGCTTCACGCCGCAGGATGCGGGCGGGGATGCCGCCTTCCTGACCCAGTCCAAGGAACTGGCGGTTGATTTCAGCGCCGGTATCAAGGGAACGCTGGGAGACGGCCGCTTCGACTGGGAAGCGTCGATTGGCCGCGCCGAGTATGAGGTCAAGGAACAGTTCCCGGCCTTCAGCCAGAGCGAGATGCGCGACTTCTTCCTGGGACCACAGCAGGGCACCGCGGCGAACGGCGATCCGATCTTCACCCCGGACTACAACAAGTTCTGGAACCCCCTGGGCGCGGATCAGTTCAATTCCATTGCCCATCGCGGACAGAAAAAGGCCGAATCCTGGCTCACCCAGGCGCAGTTCATCCTGTCCGGCGACCTGTTCGAGGGCTGGGCTGGCCCGATCGGATTTGCCGGCGTGGTGGAAGCGGCCCGCCAGGGCTACCGGCTGACCCCCGAACCGAAGACGCTGACCGGCGAATGGTCGACCCCCTTCGGCAACATCGAGCAGGGCGGCGGCGACCGCAATCGCTACGCGGCCGGCGTGGAATTCCACGTACCGCTGCTGGAAACGCTGTCGGCCAACCTGGCGACCCGTTACGACAAGTACGATGCGGTGCGCAGTGGTGCCGAGACCACCTACCAATTGGGCCTGGAATGGCGCCCAATCGACACGCTGCTGGTACGCGGAACCTATGGCACTGCGTTCCGCGCGCCGGACATGCACTTCGTCTATGCCAAGGCCAGCTCGGGCATCGAGGACAACACGGACTACGTGGCCTGCGCCCTGGACCCCAACCGTCCGTCCGGCCAATGCCCGCGTGACCAGTACAAGATCGAAGACTCGGTGATCAACCGCGGCGGCACTCCGGATCTGGAGTACGAATCCGGTACCTCGTACACGGCCGGCTTCGTCTGGGACGCATTCACCAATTTCTCGATCAGCGCCGACTACTGGAGCGTGAAGATCGAGGACATCATCGACACCATCGACGTGGACGAGTTGCTGAAGACGGAGGCCTACTGCACCCAGGGAGGCTTCACCCCGGACAACAAACCGCTGTCGTCACCGCCAACCGCCTCGTGGTGCGCTGAGGCGATCCGCCGCATCCATCGTACACCGGGCGTGCCGGCCACAACGGCGGGCTCGGTCACCATCGACATCAACCCGATCAACCGTGCCGAGACCGAAGTGGATGGTGTGGACGTGAGCGCCCGCTACCGCATGCCGGACACGGCGATCGGCAGCCTGAGCTTCAATCTGAACTACACCAACATGCTGAGCTTCAAGTCGCGGCGTACCGTGACCGATGAACTGCGTGATACCCGTGCCACGGAGAATCCGCGCACGAAGATTACCGCCAGCGTCAACTGGAGCTGGGAAAAGTGGAACGCCACATTGATGATGTACCAGAAGTCCGGTGGTCGCGATAACCGCTGGGGCGGCTGCATGCCGCTGGCCGATGGCTACAGCGATCTGTCCTATGTCGATGACTACACCTGCCAGGACACGACGGTGGGTAGCCCCACCTTCGGCCAGACTTCGCCCCGCCACTATGATCGCCGCGCACCTCGCCGTTACTTCAACGGCAGCGTGGGCTACCAGATCAACGACGTCCTGAAAGTGAACCTGTACGCCAGCAACCTCTTCGACAAGATCTATGGCGACAAGTGGTGCGGCGACTTCGCCTACTGCGTCGATGATCCGGTCGGCCGCGAAGTGGCGGCGGAGATCGTCTACAACTTCAAGTAACCGCTGTATCGCATCGTCTCTCCCGATGCGACTGGGCCCGGCGAAAGCCGGGCCTTTTTTTGTAGCGCTACTCAAGATGATGTGGCGCCATGGAGAAAGCGCGGTCGCTCGCGCAAATTTCGATGAGATCTGGCGGAAACGGACTTTCTACCGATAACGCACGATGGCGCTATTGATGCTCTGTACGATTTGTTCGATATAGCCTCTGTCGTACGAGGAAAGGGCATTCACTTCCCCGGAAGAGCTTGAGATGGATACGTGAAATAGAGTCTTCTTGCTCTTCAGCCAGAACACGCCGATGCCGATGATTGCTGCTGAAATCGCCAACTGCGTGAACCCGGATTTCATGCTTTGCGAAAAGTCTTGGAAAGAAAGCAGGAGAACCACCGAGCCAACTAGAATCATCACAATTGGCATGAACAAACTCGGCGACATGAATGTCATCCGGACGGATGCGATGTTCCGGAGCGCGTAAGTCGTTCCACGAATAATGACGCGTGAGGTCGTTACACTTACATAGGCATCGGAATGTAGGGTTTCTTCCTCCGAGCGAGATGGCCCTGCCATCGCATCTACGGGAACTCTTGTCACGGCTTGCGGCGGTGCACCGCATTGCGGACATGCGGTGGCTTCCGTACTGATGGTGTGGCTGCATTCACGGCAAGGAATGAGTGCCATGGGAACTCCATGTAAGTTTTCTATCCGCCGCGCGTCACGCAGCGCCCCTTTTTGATCTCCGGCGGCATGTTGGGCATGGCAGGCGATTCGAAGTGGAGCTTACTGGGTGGGTCAGGAGTCAGGCAACGCAAACTCTAAAACACCACCGTAGATGACCTTGGGAGCTCAGGCGACCCGCACGTGGCGGAGCGGAAGCCAGAAAAGCAAAAGCCCCGCAGCGGGGCGGGGCTTCTTGGTTTTCCCGGCATGGTGGCTATGGGTGGACTCGAACCACCGACCCCAGCATTATGAGTGCTGTGCTCTAACCGGCTGAGCTACATAGCCGTGCAGGAACCGCACATTTTTCCGGTTCGGGGGGCGGCTGTCAATCCGGTCGGGCCGGCTTGTCGGCGCGGGCCGGCCGTGGCAGAGTCGGGGACAGTAGATTTCAGGAGTCCGCATCGTGATCGATCCGGACGGCTACCGACCCAACGTCGGCATTGTGTTGATGCGCCCGGATGGCCGGGTGTTCTGGGCGCGAAGGGTGCGCCGGGACGGCTGGCAGTTCCCGCAGGGCGGGATGAACACGGACGAGACGCCGGTCGAGGCCATGTACCGCGAGTTGCACGAAGAAACCGGCCTGTTGCCCGAACATGTGGAAGTGTTGGGGGCCACGCCCGGCTGGCTGCGCTATCGGCTGCCGCCCCGCGCCATCCGCCACCACGAACGCCAGGTCTGCATTGGCCAGAAGCAGGTCTGGTTCCTGCTGCGGCTGGTCGGCGACGAGGCGCACCTGCGCCTGGACGCCACCGACACCCCCGAGTTCGACCATTGGCGGTGGGTGGATTTCTGGTACCCCATCGAGCACGTGGTGATGTTCAAGCGCGGCGTTTACGCCCGGGCGCTGGGACATCTGGCGTCCTATGCCCGCAGCGTGGTCGGGACCCTGGCGCTGCCGCCACAGCGGTCGGAACGGTTGGGGGAAGGCCACAGCCGGCCGCGTCCACGAAGCCGGCCCAAGCGTAAACAGGGCCAGGGCGCCGGCGACGCCAAGAATTGACAATCATTCTCATTCGCGGTCAAATGTGCCTCGAGCCACTCCGGCCCGCACATTGACCTCGCCGCCGTGTACGTCTGCATCTGCAACGGAGTCACCGACCACCAGATCCGCGAAGCCGCCGCCAACGGCGTGCGCACGGTGGCCGAACTGACCATGCGGACCGGCTGCGGCGCCACCTGCGGCAGCTGCCTGGACATGGCCGGTGGCCTGCTGGATGCGCATCACGCCCGCGCCGAGCGCGAGTTCAAGCTCCCGATTCTCGGACT
The DNA here is from genome assembly GCF_052044485.1 of Pseudoxanthomonas sp. 22568. Taxonomy (NCBI): domain Bacteria; kingdom Pseudomonadati; phylum Pseudomonadota; class Gammaproteobacteria; order Lysobacterales; family Lysobacteraceae; genus Pseudoxanthomonas; species Pseudoxanthomonas sp. 22568. Next base: position 10,526 of record NZ_JBQENC010000020.1, on the reverse strand, counting down.
GTCACAGGCCGCCTGATCGCGGCGCTTTGCTTTGCACGCCTTGCCGACCGGCAGCGCGTGCTTCCTCCCCACGAGATGAGCACGATTCGCGTTCCGTCATGGCGCGGAACGACGCGCTAGCATGCGCCCCGTCCAACACCCCACGGGAGCCACGCCATGAAGGGCGACGCCAAGGTCATCGAATTCCTCAACAAGGCGCTCTACAACGAGCTGACCGCGATCAACCAGTACTTCCTGCACGCCAAGATGCTGAAGAACTGGGGTCTGAAGGAACTGGCGGAACACGAGTACAAGGAATCCATCGACGAGATGAAGCACGCCGACAAGCTGGCCGAGCGCATCCTGTTCCTGGACGGGCTGCCGAACTTCCAGGCGCTCGGCAAGCTGCGCATCGGCGAGAATCCGCGCGAATTGCTCGAATGCGATCTGGCGCTGGAGATGGAAGGCCTGCCGCTGCTGCGCGATGCGATCAAGTACTGCGAAGACCAGGGTGACTACGTCAGCCGACAGTTGTTCGCCGACATCCTGGATTCGGAAGAGGAACACGTCGACTGGCTGGAAACCCAGCTGTCGCTGATCGAGCGCATCGGCGAACCGAATTACCTGTTGACCATGCTCGAGGACTGAGCCGAGCCGGCAATCGGCGTCGGCGTCCTGCCCAGCTGCTGGGTGGCGTAACCCAGCAGCGCCATGCGCGCACGCGCGTATTCGGCGATGACCAGCGCCACCGCCACCGCGGGGCGATCCAGCCGGGCCGCGCGCGCGCCCAGTTCGACCCGTTTGGCCGCCGCCGACAGCGCCATCGCACCGACGTTGGCGCTGGATGATTTCAGGGTGTGCGCGGCATCGCGCATCGCATCCAGATCCGGCGTCGCGGCCGCCTTCTCCAGCGCGGCGATCAGGCGCGGCGCATCCTCCAGGAACAGGCTGATGATGCGCACGGTTTCATCACCGGCGATCTCGCGCAGTTCCTCCAGCATGCTGTGGTCCAGCACCGGGAAGGTCGGCGTCGCCGCGCGCGCGGCGGCGTCGTTTGGCGGTGCCTGCTGTGCGGCGGGCTCCGTGGCGCGCGGCGCGGCGATCGCGACATGCCCGGGCAGCCAGCGCTGCAGGCAGGCTTCCAGTTGCTCGCGGGTGACCGGTTTGGCGAGGTAGTCGTCCATGCCGGCATCCAGGCAGCGCTGGCGATCGCCGGCCATCGCGTTGGCGGTCATCGCCACGATCGGCAGCCGGCGCTGCGCGCCCAGTTCGTTCTCGTGCGTGCGCCAGCGGCGGGTGGCGCTGTAGCCGTCCAGCACCGGCATCTGGCAATCCATGAACACCAGATCGAAGGGCTCGATCATCATCCGCTGCAGCGCCAGTTCGCCGTTGGCTTCCGACTCGCTGCGGAAACCCAGCGCGGCCAGCAGTTTCTGCGCCACCAGCAGGTTGACCGGGTTGTCCTCGACCAGCAGCAGGCGCGCTTCGGCGGGTGGCGCCGCGGTTTTTCCGGCCGCGTCCGTGTCCGTGCCGGCATCGGTGCCCGGATCCTGGTTCGCCGCGTCCGCGGAGGTTGCCACCGTATCGAACACCGGGGCGGGCGGCGTGTCCGTCGCGGTATCCACCGCTTCGAAAATGTCACCGATCACCACCGGCGGCAGCGCCGGATCCGCGTCGGTGGCGGTATGTCCGGTCAAGGCCGCGCGCAGCGCCGAATCCGGCGCCTGGCGCGACAACAGAGTGCTGTCGCCGCGCAGTTCTTCCGGGACCGACTCATCGCCGTACAGCCAGATCAGGCGAACCGGCGCGGCGCCGGCCGGGCGCCGGGCGAGGGTGCGGTGCAGGGCGCGGGCGGTGCTGCGGATGCCGCCGGCATCGGCGACCACGGCGACGAAATCGTCACCGCGGTTTTCGCTGACGGTGCGCAGGCGTTCCAGTGCTTCCTGGGTGGTTTCCACCGCGTTGACCTGCATGCCCCAGTTGGTGAGCAGCAGGCCAAGCCGCTGGCGCAGGCGGCTGTCCGGGGACACCACCAGCACGCGGCCCTGATCGAAGGCGTGCGGATCGCGCATCTTCATGTCGCCGATGACCTTGGTCAGCGGCGCCTCGAACCAGAAGGTCGAACCACGGCCGGGTTCGGACACCAGATCGATGCGCCCGCCCATCAGTTCGACGATGCGCTTGCAGATGGCCAGGCCCAGGCCGGTCCCGCCATACAGCCGGGTGGTGGAGGCGTCGGCCTGGGTGAAGGAACGGAACAACCGCGCCTGCGCCTCGGCGGGAATGCCGATGCCGGTGTCGCGGACTTCGAAACGCAGCAGGTGCTGGGCCGAGGTTTCCCCCAGCCGGCGCACGGCCAGGGTGACGCCGCCGCGTTCGGTGAACTTGATTGCGTTGCCGATCAGGTTGCTCAGCACCTGCCGCAACCGCACCGGGTCGCCGCGCACCGGCAGGCGCACCGTCGGATCCAGTTGCAGGCTCAGGCGCAGGCCCTTGTTCTCGGCCGGACGCTGCATCAGCTGCAGCACGCCGTCGAGCAGTTCGCGCAGATTGAAAGCGGTGATTTCCAGATCGAGCTTGTTCGCTTCCAGCTTGGAGTAGTCGAGGATGTCGTCGACGATGCGCAGCAACTGGTGCGAGGAGGCGCTGGCGGTGTTGAGCATCTCGCGGTGATCCGGTGCCAGCGGCGCGCGCGCCAGCATGTCCAGCATCGGCACGATGCCGTTGAGCGGGGTGCGGATCTCGTGGCTCATCGTGGCGAGGAATTCACCCTTGGCCAGCACCGCCGACTCGGCCGCCTGCTTGGCCTGCAGCAGTTCCTGTTCCAGCTGGTCGTGCCGCTGCAGATCCCGGCGCAGGGCGTTGCGTTCGGATTCGGCGATGGCCGCGCGCGCTTCGGCGCCGGTCAGCTGGCGATGGGCGGTGCGCGCGTTGAAGGCGGCGAAACTGCCGCACAGCACGGCGACCGCGCCTGCGGCCAGCGCCGCCTGCCACCACGGGCCGGCGACGCCCGCGTAGGGAAGGACCAGGAACACGAGCGCGGCCACGCCCGCGAGCAGGGCCAGCCAGGGGGCGACCGGGGCGGGTCGCTGCGCGGGCATGCCTACAGCACCGCGGTGTGGAAATCGAAGCCGAGTTCGCTGCCGACGGCCTGCACCAGATTGCCCTGGATGAAGTCCACGCCGCCCATCCACATCGCGGCGGCCGCTTGCGGATCCTCGATCTGCTGGCCGATGACCTGCAGGCCGGCGCGATGCGCCTGGTCGATGATGCCGCGCAGCTCGTCGCGCAGCTTCGGATCGGTATGGGCGCCGGCATAGCGGCTGGCCACCCGCAGGTAGCCCAGCGGCAACTGGGTCAGCAACGCGTCGGCCTCGCGTCCGGGCTCGAACTGGCTCAGGCAGAACTGCACGCCGCTGGGCATCAGCTGGTGGCAGAAATCGCGCAGGGTCACGGTGTGGATCAGCGCGTCGGCCATGCGCAGGTCGATGACCAGCGAGGTCCCTTCGATGCCGCGTTCGGCCAGGGTATCCAGCAGCCACTGCGCATGCGATTCGCGCGCCAGCGTGCGCGGTGACTGCGAGACGAACAGGCGCAGCGACGGTCCCTGCGACTGGCGCTCGGCCAGCACGTACAACGCGTGTTCCAGCACCCAGTGATCGATCTGGGCGATGCCGCCGGCCGATTCGGCCGCCGGGATCACCTGCGAGGCGGGCAGCAGCGAACCGTCGGGCTGGCGCATGCGCAGCAGCACCTGGTACTGCGCCTGATCGCTGCCGGCGACCGCGACGATCGGCTGGTAGGCCAGCTCGAAGCGGCCATCCTCCAGCGAGATCTTCGGCGCATCCTCGGTGACCTGGGTCGGGGTGTAGCCGGCCAGGTTGTTGCCCTTCAGGCGTGCCTGCAGCACCGCGCGTTCAGTGGCCTCCAGCGCGCTGCCGGCGTCGGCGAAGCCGATCGACAACGGCGTGTAGCCGATGGAGCTGCGCAGGTTGAGGGTCTCGCCCGCGCCGATCGGGAACGGATTGAGGGTCAGCCCGTCGCGCAGGCGCGCGGCCTGCGTTTCCAGGGCGGACTCGTCCAGGCTGGCGGCCAGCGACAGGAAGCTGTTGTCGTTCAGCCGCGCGACCGGGTGGGGCGCGGCCACTTCCGCCAGGCGACGCCCGGCCTGGTTCATCAACTGCTCGAACGCCGCGTAGCCATAGCGCTCGCGCAGGCTCAGCGCGCTGCCCACCTCGATGAAGAACAGGCCGCCGCCGGAGGCCGATTGCACCGCCGCGCCTACCTGCTGCAGCAGGTAGGTGCGCGTCGGCAGGCCGGTCTCGGTGTTGATGGTGGCGCGCGCAAGCGATGGCGCGACGCGCTGGCGCGCGCGCTGGATGCGGTTGGAAACCGCCGCGATCAGGTGGCGCGGCCGGATCGGCTTGTTGAGGAAATCGTCGGCGCCGCTTTCCAGCACTTCGAACTGGCGTTCCGGATCCGGGTCCCCGGTCAGGAACACGATCGGCAGGTGCAGGTACTCGGGCTGCTGGCGGATCAGCATCGTCAGGTTCATGCCGTCGCGACCGGGCATGTGCAGATCCATCAGCACCAGATCCGGCTTGAACCGCTCCATCGCATCGAGCACGCCGTCGGACTGCATCTGCACTTCGGCCTGCATGCCGGCGCCGTGCAGCACGCTCTGGGCGAACAGCGCCTGGCCGCGATCATCCTCGACGATGAGCACCCGGTAGGGGCTTTCCTGGGTGTCGCCGGTACGGCTGGAAGCCGCCGGTGCGGCACCGCCGGCATCGTTGCCCGGCACCGGCGGCACGTCGCCGGTCGCGGGCGGCGGAGAGGATGCGGTCATCGCGGACATACCTCCTTTCAGCGGCACCGGCGCGGGCGCGTCGGCCGTCCAGCGCCGCCAGTAGCCCGGCGGCGGGGTTTCGGCCCGCAGACGGGAGCGCGAAGGCTCATCCTGCCGGCGGGATGTGGCGTCAGTGGCAGACATCAGGCTTCCCCAAGCATGTGCCGCATTATGCGATGAAGTTCACGACCCGGCACAGGCGTTCCGGAGCATCCGGTTTTCCGCGTCAAGGGGTCGGCATTCGAGGATCAGACGTACCGAGCAGCCGTTTCAGGCCACGGCTGACGCGACGCCAGACCCACCACACCGCCAGCGCCAGCACGATCGATATGCCGACCACCAGGATCAGGGCGATCCAGGGATGGGCAAAGGCCAGCGCCAGGCCGCCCACCACCACCGCGTCCTCGGTGACCGAGGCGGCCCAGTTGCTGACCGGCTCGGGCGAGGTGTTCATCAGCGCGCGCGAACCACTCTTCAGCACGTGGCTGGTCAGGGCGATGCCGGCGCCGGCGGCGAGCGCGCCGCCGCCGAGCTGTCCGTCCGGCGAGAGCGTGGCGGCGGCCAGGAAGGCGCCCGCCGGCACCCGCGCCAGGGTCTGCAGCAGATCCCAGCCCGAGTCCACCCCGGGAATCTTGTCCGCGAAGAATTCGGCCAGCGCCAGCGCGCCCGAGGTGCCCAGCACCCACCAGGACTGCGTGACCTGCAGGGCCGGCGGCAGATCCAGCCAGCCCAGCGCGCCGGCCAGGCCGAGGCCGAACACGGTCAGGTAGACGCGGATCCCGGCCATCCATGCCAACAGGATCCCAATTACGAAAAGATGTGCTTCGGACATCCCGGCGGTTCCCAGTAGACTCGACGGCCCTGTCGATGGTCCCGAGTATAGGCCTCCTGTCTGGCTGCTGCCTGAGCGCGGCCAGGGATTCGCTCATGTCCAGATCCCCCTTCCCGCGCTACCAGATCGTCGAACAGCGGCCCTCGCGCCGCGGACTCTGGCTGGCCGTGGCGGGACTGGCCTGGGCGGGGACGCTGGCCGGGGTCTGGTGGCTGGCCAGCTACACCGCCGCGCCCCGGCTGGGGCAGGCGAAGCAGGCGCTGGACCAGGCCCGGGACCAGGTCCGCCGGCAGCGGGCCGAACTGCAGCAACTGAGCCAGCGCGAAACCACCCTGGGCGTTTCCGATCGCATCAGCCGCACCGCCAACCAGGAACTGCAAGCCTCGCTGGCCGAGCGTGACGAGGAAATCGCGGGACTGCGCGCGGACGTGGCGTTCTACGAGCGCCTGGTCGGGGCCACCGCCCCGCGCCGCGGCCTCAACGTGCACCTGGCCGAGTTCAGCCGCGCGCCGGGCGGCGCCTGGCAATACCAGATCACCCTGACCCAGACGCTCAACCGCGGCGCCATCAGCGAAGGCGCGATGCGCTTCGCGGTGGAGGGCGTGCGCGACGGGCAACTGGCGACAATCGGCTGGGACGAACTGCACCAGCAGTCCGGCGTGGCCGGGCAGGCCTACTCCTTCCGCTATTTCCAGCAGCTCGATGGCAGCGTGATGCTGCCCGGCGGCTTCACCCCGCAGCGGGTGAAGGTGCAACTCAGCGGCGGCGAGCGCGCGGTGGAGCAGGCGTTCGATTGGAAACTCGCGACCTCAGCCGGAGGAAAATGATCATGTTCAAGCACAAGCCCCAGCGCGATGGCCAGGCCATCGACACCCTCATCGGCCCGCAGGTCACCATCCAGGGCGATCTGATCTTCAGCGGCGGCCTGTACGTGGAAGGGCGGATCCAGGGCAAGGTGCTGGCCGCCGAAGGCGAGCGCGCGGTGCTGACGCTGGCCGAGCAGGGCAGCATCGAAGGCGAGGTGCGCGCGCCGGTGGTGATCATCAACGGCCAACTGGTCGGCAACGTGTACGCCGACGACCGGGTGGAACTGGCGTCCAAGGCGCGGGTGCACGGCAACATCCACTACCAGGTGGTGGAGATGAGCGCCGGCGCCCAGCTCACTGGCCGGCTGGTGCATGCCACGGCGCTCGCCAGCGCCGGCGAGACCGCAGAAAACCTGGTCCCCGCCCACGCCTGAACCGGTTCGCCGGCATTCAGAGCCCCCTCCGGCGGGCCGCGCTATGCTCGGCCCATGAGTGAGACTCCTCTTCCTTCACCGCCGCCGCCGGCCAGCGGGCGGCTCTGGTTCTACGCGGCCGTCGCCTTGCTGGCGCTGCTGGTCGCCTTCGGCGGCTGGGGCCTGTGGCAGGTCCTGGCCGGCGGCGGACAGGCGCCCAGCGCGCATCAGTTCCAGGCCCAGAAAAAACAGGTCGAGCAACTGGAGCAGCGGGTCGCCACGCTGTCGCGCTCGGACCAGATCAGCCGCGACGCCAACCGCGACCTGCAGACCGCGCTGGCCGAGCGCGACGAGGAAATCGCCGGCCTGCGCGCCGACGTGGCCTTCTACGAGCGCTTCGTCGGCGCCACCGGCCAGCGTCGCGGCCTGGCCGTGCACGAACTCAAGCTGCAGCCGCAGACCGACCAGGCCTGGCATTTCACCGCCACCCTGACCCAGAACCTCAACCGCGGCGCGGTCAATGCCGGCCGGCTGCTGGTGTCGGTGGAAGGCACCCGCGCCGGCAAGCTGCAGCGGCTGGCGTGGTCGGACCTGCGCCAGCAGGCCGATGCGCCGGGCCTGCCGTATTCGTTCAAGTATTTCCAGCAGGTCGAGGGCGACCTGGTCCTGCCCGCCGATTTCGAGCCGGTCCGGGTGACCGCGCGGCTGGTGCCGCAGAACGGCGCTGCGGTGGAACAATCGTTCACCTGGGCCGCCGCCAGCGGCCGCGAGGGCACTGGTGCTTCCGGCTTGAAGTGAGTCCCCCCAACCCCCATCCTGATCGCCATGGACAACCTCGTTTCCCTGCCCTCGGCGGCGCCGGACTACCAGTCACTCGAGCGCCCGCTGAACTTCAGCCACGCCGCGGCCGCCAAGGTCCGCGAGCTCATCGATGAGGAAGGCAACGCCGGACTGGCGCTGCGCGTCTACATCCAGGGCGGTGGCTGCTCCGGTTTCCAGTACGGTTTCGAGTTCGACGAGAACCGCGCCGAGGACGATCTGGCGGTGGACACCGACGGCGTGACCCTGCTGGTGGATCCGCTGAGCCTGCAATACCTGATGGGCGCCGAGGTGGACTACAGCGAGAGCCTGCAGGGCGCGCAGTTCGTCATCCGCAATCCCAACGCCAAGACCACCTGCGGCTGCGGCAGCAGTTTCAGCATGTGACACCCGCTCACCCCGTGGGCACCGATTCCAGCACCGCCTCCGCGTTGACCGGTTTCGCCTTCGCGGGCGAGCCGCTGGATCGCGCCGACAAGCTGCGGGACGACCCCGACACCCTGTTCCGCCTGTGGCCGGGCGCGCGTGTGATCGTGCTGACCCGCGAGGGTGAAGCGTTCGCCGATACGGCCGGACAACTGGCGGCGCCTACCGGCGAAGTGCTCGGCGGCGGTCCCGGCACGGCGATCTTCCTTGGCCTTCGCGGCGAGACCGCGTGGTTCGCGGTCGAGGCGGACAGCGTGCCGTTCGAAGCGGCGCAACGCGTGGATCTGCGCCGCGCGGCGGCGGTCTGGCCGGCGTTCGAGGCTGGCGTGTTCGCGCTGGCGCGGGCGATGTTCTACTGGCGTTCGCGCAACCGCTTCTGCGGCCTGTGCGGCGGCGAGGTGGAGTTCCGCCGCGCCGGTTACCAGGGCCGTTGCCTGCAATGCGACGCGGACCATTACCCGCGTGTGGACCCGGCGGTGATCGTCGCGGTCAGCGATGGCGAACGCCTGCTGCTGGGCCGCCAATCGTCCTGGCCCGCGCGCCGCTATTCGGTGATCGCCGGTTTCGTCGAACCCGGTGAAACCCTGGAACAGACGGTGGCGCGCGAAGTGCTGGAGGAAACCGGCGTGCGCGTGCGCGGCTGCCGCTACCTGGGCGCGCAGCCGTGGCCGTTCCCCGGCGCGCTGATGCTGGGCTTCGCCGCCGACGCCGAGCCGGACGTGCCGCGGGTGGACGACGAACTGGAAGACGCGCGCTGGTTCACCTTCGATGAAATCGACGCGGCCCGCGAACGCCGCGAGGGCGACGGCGACGAGGGCCTGCTGCTGTCGCCGCGGATTTCCATCGCACGCTCGCTGATCGATCACTGGCATGCCGGGATGCTCGCGCGGCGACGCTCCTGAGCGGCTGTCGTGGATCCTCCAACCGCAATCGCTTCTCAACAGCCGAATGGCTGATCAATCCCCCGTCACCCGCTAACGCGGGTGTCCGCCCCCTTTTTCAGACGCCTTTCAACAGCCGAATGGCTGGTCAAGGGGGCTATCACAAGGGTCACCCACTCTAGGGAAACCCCGCTTTTCCTCCCCCTTTGCAAAAGGGGGACCGAGGGGGATTTGCTCCAGGCGCAGCCGGGCGCGCCCCCAGACCCGACATTAACGAAGCGGCAGGCTAGAATCCGGGGGAAGGAGGAACCGAATGTCCATCACCCTGGTCGCCGTGGTCGTCGCGCTGGTACTCGGGCACGTCGCGCCGTCACTGGTCACGTCGGTCCGTCAGTTCCATTGGTACGGACACTGGCTGCGCTGGCTCGACGAACGCTTCCCCGGAGACGGTTTCTGGCGCGGGCGCTACGGCATTGCGCTGGCGCTGGTGCCGCCGCTGCTGCTGGTCGGGTTGTTCCAGTGGGTGTTGCACGAGCCGCTGTTGGGCCTGGTCGGGCTGTTGTTCTCTGTGCTGGTGCTGGTCTACGCGTGGGGTCCGCGCGATCTCGACGTGGACGTGGAAGCGATCATCGATGCGCACGAGCCGGCCGCGCGGCGCGAGGCGATTGCCCGCCTGTGGCCGGATGGCGAGACCGTGGCCGCCGATGGCCCGGCCTTGGTGGAAGCCGTGTTCCGCAACGCGCTGCGGCGCTGGTTCGGCGTGCTGTTCTGGTTCCTGTTGCTCGGGCCGATCGGCGCGCTGCTGTACCGGCTGGTCGCACTGACCGCCGAAGGCGAGTTCCAGCGCGCGCTGCCGCACGACACCCGCGAGGGCGCGCGCGCGCTGCTGTCCGTGCTGGAATGGCCGGTCGCCCAGCTGATGACCCTGGCGATGGCCCTGGTCGGCAACTTCGATACCGTCTTCCAGGCCTGGCGCGAAGCGCACGGCAACAGCCTGCAATTGCGGACCGGATTCCTCGGCCACGCCGCGCGCGCGAGCGTGCGCAGCGAACTGGCGGAAGAGGCCGAGGATTACGCGGAGGAAGGTATGGTCCAGGCCATGCGCGAACTGCCCGAACTGCGCGACGCCATGAGCCTGGTCTGGCGCATCCTGCTGGTCTGGATGGCGGTGCTCGCCGTATTCGTCATCGGCGGCTGGGTCAGCTAAACCCGTAGGAGCGACGTCAGTCGCGACCGTGATCCCGACCGAAAGATCGGTCGGAAAAACAATCATGTGGGAGCGACGTCAGTCGCGATATCCCGACGATATCGGAATGACAAGACAGCGCGTGGTTTTGCCAAGGGGGAAGTAGGCAGCGGCGCTTCAAGGTTCGACGCTTCGCGACTTACGTCGCTCCCACAAGGGGGGATTGGATCAACCCGGGGCCAGCAGGGTGAAGGGAAACCAGGGCAGGTTGCGGGCTATCCGCGCCACCTGAAAGGGTGGGCGCCGAAATCGGGGAACGCGCCGCAGCGCGTCCA
>NZ_JBQENC010000019.1:0-58151 GCF_052044485.1 Pseudoxanthomonas sp. 22568 | reverse complement strand
CGAGCTTGCTCGGCTGGGGCCTTCCTTCAAAAAACAGCGGAGCAAGCTCCGCTCTACGTGTTCGTAGAGTCGAGCTTGCTCGGCTGGGGCCTTCCTTCAAAAANCAGCGGAGCAAGCTCCGCTCTACGTGTTCGTAGAGTCGAGCTTGCTCGGCTGGGGCCTTCCTTCAAAAAGCAGCGGAGCAAGCTCCGCTCTACGAGAGGGCACCGATTTCGTCCGTGGTCAGGGGACGCCATGCCCCCTTCGCCAGTGCGCCAAGCGCCAACGGCCCGATCGCTACCCGGATCAGCCGCAATACCTGGATGTCGAAGGCTTCCAGCAGGCGTCTTATCTGCCGGTTGCGGCCTTCATCCAGTTGGATTTCCAGCCACGCGTTCTTTTCCCCGGCACGCAGCAGCACCGCCGACTTCGCCCGCAGGATTTCATCGCCCGCGACGACACCATTCCGCAGGTTCTCCAGCAGTGCGTCGTCAGGAATGCGATTGATCTGGACGTGGTAGGTCTTGTCGGGCCCACGCGCGGGATCGGTGATGGCGGCGGCCCACTGGGGATCGTTGGAGAACAACAGCAGGCCTTCGCTGGCCTTGTCCAGCCGCCCGACCGGGGCGATCCAGGGTAGCCCGGCGCCATCGAAGCAACGGTAGACGGTATCGCGTCCCTGCTCGTCGCTGGCGGTGGTGAGCAGACCCCGCGGCTTGTTGAGCATCAGGTAGAAACGCTCGCCGGCACCGACGGCCACGCCATCGACGCTGAGGCGGTGTCTGTCCTGGAGGATCGGGAATTCGGGGTCCCGGACAACCCGACCGTCAACGGCGACCCGGCCGGCCTGGACCCAGCGGGCGGCTTCAGTGCGGGAACAGACCCCGAGCTTGGAAAGGACGCGTGCCAACCCATGGCGCGGCGGCACGGCGCGACCGCCGGCAACTGGCCCGTTCGATGCGTTGCGTGGACGCGCGCGGGCGCCATGGTCATGCCGGGCCATGGCCGCCGCTGCGCAGGTCGGGATTACTTCTTGGCTTCGGGCGCGGGTGCGGCCGGTGCCGCCGGCGCGGGGGTGGCGGCGCCGGCGCCCTTGGCCACGCGCACGCCGCGCGCCTTCATCCAGGCGTCGAATTCCTCGGCGGTCATCCGCTTGCCGTTCTGGTTCATGTCGAAGCGCCACGGCGTGTTGTCGTACTGGGTCTTCGGCTTGTAGCCCGAAGGATCGTTCGCATTGGCCGCCGCGGGCAGTGCGGGCATCGCCTTGGCCACGTTCTGGCAACCTTCGATGCGCAGACGCATCAGGACCCGATCCACCGACAGCGCCTCGTCCAACGCCTGCGTCAGCACGCCGCTGGGCGCACCCAGTTGGGATACCGTGGACGTGAACTCGGACGCCACCGGTTCCAGCACCGTGGCACGAACCGGCAACGGGGGCTGGACGAGGCTGCCATTGCAGTTCTGGGCGGCGTTCGCGGCGGGGATGGCGACAAGGCCGGCCAGGCCGGCAAGGAGAAGATGACGCATGCGGATACCCCGGCAATCGAACGAATCCGCAGTGTAAGAAGCGTCGTTCGCGATATCAAGAAAAGCCTCACCTGTTTCCGCCAAGTGGTTGACGCTTCTGTGCCTGTGCGCACGGATGAGGCGGCGGAAGAGCGTACTGGCGGGCCCTGTCGGCGATGCAAAAAACAAAGCCCGGCACGAGGCCGGGCTTTGCGTGTTGCGGGAAGCAACGTCCGATTAGTTCTGGACGTTCAGTTCCGTACGACGGTTGCGCGCACGGCCTTCCTTGGTGTCGTTGGTGTCGATCGGACGGCTCTCGCCGTAGCCGTTCGGGCCAATCAGACGCGAAGCGTCAACACCATTGCTGGTCAGGTACTCGTACACGGCCTTGGCGCGACGCTCCGACAGACCCTGGTTGTAGGCGTCGGTACCGACGGCGTCGGTGTGGCCGGCGACTTCGACCTTCAGGTCGGGGTAGCGCTTCAGGATTTCGACGGCTTCGCCCAGGATGGCGACCGCGTCAGGACGCAGCACCGACTTGTCGAAGTCGAAGTTCACGCCCTTCAGGTCGATCGAAACCGGGACCGGGCAGCCGTCCGGACCGATGGTCTGGCCAGCCTGCGAACCGGGGCACTTGTCGTCGCAGTTGTTGACGCCGTCGCCGTCGTCATCCAGATCCGCGCAGCTCGGAGCCGGCGCCGGAGCCGGCGGGGCCGGCGGAGCGGCTTCCGGACCCAGCGGGATGATGATGCCGACCGAAGCCAGCAGATCGGCGAAGTCGTCGCCGTCATCGATCGAACCGTCGTACGACGGGCCGATGGCCTGGTCGTCGAAGTCGATGCGGTAGGCGAGTTCGGTGCGGACGCCGACGCGGCCCAGCTTGGCCTGGATACCACCACCCAGCTTGGCGGCGAAGTTGTTGTCCTTGCGCTCACCCGGCGAGTTCGCGTTCGGGAACGCGTCGAACTCTTCTTCCGAGCGCTGCAGACCAAGGCCGGCCAGCAGGTACGGATGCCAGTTGCGGTCCGACAGCCAGAAGTGGCGGCGCAGGTCCAGCGAGATGCCGTACTGGCTCCAGTTCAGGTTGACGTCCTTTTCGAACTGGGTGTTCTGGTAGTTGATTTCACCATCCAGCGACCAGTTCGGGCTGATGAACTTGCCCAGACCGATGGCACCGAACGGGGCGTCGTCGGTGTTGCGGTCGTTGTCCTGGACGTTGATGCCGGCGGAACCGGTCAGGTACCAACGGTCGTCGAACTCCTGGGCGGAAGCAGCCTGCGCCAGGCTCAGACCGCTCAGCAGCGCGGCACAAAGCAGTTTCTTGTTCATTTGCAGCTCCTTGTCTAAATCAGCAGTTGTAGAAAAACCGACGTACTTAAAACTCGCGTTTTTTCCAGCTTTCTTATGGTTGTGCGGACGGCCGTCACGCTCGCCATCCTGAACAGATTATGCGGGAGGAAGTGAAGACAGCGTTAACGGTACCATAACAAGTCCACCCGGCCAAGGAAATTGTCTCGTCCGTGCCGGCAATTCATGCGGCCCGGCACAGCGCCATCAGGTCGTCCATGGCCAGCGCATCCAGGCGCTCCGGGGTCCTCGCCAACGCCATCAGGTGGTCGACCTGGTCCTCCGGCAGGCACCTCCTCAGTGCCGCCTCGCATTTGGCCATCAGCAGCGGCATGCCCTCCTGCCGCCGACGCCGGTGGCCGACAGGGTAATCGATCGCGATCCGCTCCGTCCGGCTTCCGTCGCTGAAAAACACCTGCACCGCGTTGCCGATGAAACGCTTGCCGGGATCCAGATAGTCGCGGGTGAAATCCGGATTCTCATTGACAATCATCAGCTTGCGCAGCCAGTCGATGCGCGGATCGGCGGCACGGACGTCGCCGTAGTCCCCTGCTTCCAGTTGCCCGAAGATCAATGGCACCGCCACCATGTATTGCAGGCAGTGGTCCCGATCGGCGTAGTTGGCCAGGGGGCCGGTCTTGTCGATGATGCGCTGGCCCGCCTGCTGGGTCTCGATGACTATGCGCTCCACCTGGTCCAGGCGGGGCGCCACCTGCGGATGCAGGCGCAGGGCGCATTCGACCGCGGTCTGCGCATGGAACTCGGCGGGATGGCTGATCTTGAAGAGGATGTTTTCCATCACGTAACTGCCGAAGGGTCGCTCGAAGCGAAACGGCTGGCCGCCGAAGGCCACGTCATAGAAGCCCCAGACCGGGGCGCTGAGGGCGCTGGGGTAGCCGGTTTCGCCCTTCACCGCATTCAAGGCGTGGATCACCGCACGGCGGCAGGCGTCGCCCGCCGCCCAGCTCTTGCGAGGGCCGGTGTTGGGCGCGTGGCGATAGGTGCGCAAGGCGCCGTTGTCGATCCAACTGTTGGAAATCGCATTGATGATCTGCCCGCGGGTTCCGCCGAGCATGTGGGTCGCCACCGCGGTGGAGGCCAGCCTGACCAGGATGACGTGATCCAGGCCGACCCGGTTGAAGGCATTGAGCAGCGCATAGCCGCCCTGGATCTCGTGGGCCTTGATGGCATGGCCCAGCAGGTCGCGTACCGTCATTGGCGCGCGGCCTTCGCGGCGCGCCTGCCGGCTCAGATAGTCTCCCAGCGCCAAGAGGGTGCCCAGGTTGTCGGACGGATGCCCCCACTCGGCGGCCAGCCAGGTGTCGTTGAAGTCCAGCCAGCGGATCTGGGTGCCGATGGCGAACGCCGCCTGGACGGGATCCAGTTCGTGGACCGTTCCCGGTATCCGGACGCCGCCGGCCATCTCCGCGCCCGGCACCACCGGTCCCAGGTGGCGGGCACACTCGGGAAACTCCGTCGCCAGCATCGCGCAGGCCAGCGAATCCAGCAGTACCCAGCGCGCGGTGTCGTAGGCCTCGGCCGAGTCGATGCGATGGTCGACGACGTAGTCGGCCACCTGGACCATCGGCGGATCGGGATCCGGGCGGCGCGCCGAACGGAGATCATCCTGGCTCATGGGGCCTCCTTGGACCGAGGGCAGCGCCATCTTGCCAGAACCCGATCCCGCGCCGGCTTCGCAGGGCGTTCCGGCGCCGCAACACATCGGTGTGCCGCCGTCTATTGGCGTGGACCCGGGGCGGGCCCATGCTGCACGGCATGGACACTCCCGCCGCGCTTCCCGCCGTCTTCCTTTCCCACGGTTCGCCGATGCTGGCGGTCGAGGACTCGCCCACCGGCCGGTTCCTGGATCGGCTCGGCGAACTGCTGCCGCGCCCGCGCGCCATCGTGGTCGCGTCGGCGCACTTCATGGCGGCGGTCCCGACCGTCACCGCCACCGGCGCGCCCCGCACCATCCACGACTTCGGTGGCTTTCCCGCGCCGTTGTACGAAATCCGCTATCCGGCGCAGGGCTCGCCGTCGCTGGCCGGCACGGTCTTCGAACTGCTGCGCGAGGCCGGCATCGACGCGCGCCAGGACGATCAGCACGGCATCGATCACGGCGTCTGGGTGCCGCTGCGGCGGATGTATCCGCAGGCGGACATACCGGTCGTGGCGCTGTCGGTGAATCCGGATGGCGATGCCGAGGAGCACTATCGGGTCGGCCGTGCGCTCGCGCCGTTGCGCGCCGATGGCGTGCTGGTGGTCGGCTCCGGCGGTTTCTCGCACAACCTGCGCGCGCTGGACTGGCGCAACCCCGGAGCCGCCGAGTTCCCGTGGGTCGCCGCGTTCACCGACGCGCTGCGCGCGAAACTGGAGGCGGGCGACACCGCCGGCGCGCTGGACTGGCGCGCGCTGCCCGAAGCATTGCGCAACCATCCGACCCAGGAACACCTGTATCCGCTTTACGTCGCCCTTGGCGCGGGTGGCGACGGTGCGCACGGCCGGCTGCTGCATCGCGACGTGGAGATGGCGGGCCTGGCGCTGGACGCCTTCGCCTTCGACACCTGGACCTGAGGCGGCGCCGACCGGCGCGCCCGAACCGGACGTTCAGCCGACCAGCGAGGGAAGTCCCTGCTCCCAGGGCGGGTTTTCGCCGAATCGTGCGGCCAGCAGGTCGATGAACGCGCGCACCCGCGGCGGCACCAGCCGCCGCTGCGGCATCACCGCGCTGATCGCGGTGGTGGCCGGCGGGTACATCGGCAACACGACTTCCAGCCGGCCGGCACGCAGGTCGTCGGCCACGTGCCACAGGGAATGCACGGCAATGCCCTCGCCCGCGACCGCCGCGTCGCGCAGCAGTTCGCCGAAGTTGCTTTCGTAGCGTCCGTTCACCCGCACCGCGACCTCCTTGCCCTGCGGATCCTGCAACCGCCACACATCCTGCCGCCCCTGGCTGCCGACCAGCAGCAGACATTCGTGCTGCGCCAGTTGTTCCGGATGCAACGGACGCCCGCGCCGCCGCAGGTAGTCGGGCGAGGCGCACAGCAGCCGTCGGTTGGGCGCGATGCGGCGTGCGACCAGCCCCGAGTCCTCGAGCGCGCCGATGCGAATCGCCAGATCGAAGCCCTCGCTGACCAGATCGACCACCTGATCGCTCAGGTGCACGGCCATCCGCAGTTTCGGATGCTCGGCGAGGAACGCGGGCAGCAGCGGCGAGACGTACTGCCGTCCGAAGGTCGCCGACAGGGTCACCCGCAGGGTGCCGGCCACCTCGGTGGCGGCTTCGCGCAGGCCGGCACCCAGCGACTCCAGATCCTCCACCAACGCCCGGCCCTGCTGGGCCAGCGCCGCGCCTTCCGGGGTGGGGTGCAGGCGACGGGTGGTCCGGTGCAGCAGGCGCACGCCGAGTTCGCGCTCCAGCCGCTTCAGCCGCTGGCTGGCGACCGCCACCGACAGGTCCAGGCTGTGCGCCGCCGCGGTGATGGACCCCAGGTCCAGCACGCGCAGGAACAGGGTCAGGTCGCCGACACGATCCATGATTATCAAATATTCATTGATAGTGATTCGGCATATTCGCGCTTTTTCGCAACCTGTGGAAGGTCCAGAGTGCGCACCTTCTCCACCCGGACCCTTCCCCGTGACCGCTGCCGCCCCCCGCTCCCGCATGCCGATCGCGCTGTACGCCCTGACCGCCGGGGCATTCGGCATCGGCACCACCGAATTCGTCATCATGGGCCTGCTGATGCAGGTCGCCACCGATCTGCATGTCTCCATCGCCGCCGCCGGGCTGCTGATCTCCGGCTACGCGCTGGGCGTGTTCGCCGGGGCGCCGCTGCTGACCGCGGCCACCAGCCGGATGCCGCGCAAGGCGGTGCTGGTGGCGCTGATGATCATCTTCACCCTCGGCAACCTGGCCTGCGCGATCGCGCCGGACTACACCTCGCTGATGATCGCGCGGGTGATCACTTCGCTGGCGCACGGGACGTTCTTCGGCGTCGGCGCGGTGGTCGCCACCGGGTTGGTGGCCGAGGACCGCAAGGCGTCGGCGATCTCGATCATGTTCACCGGCCTGACCGTGGCGACGCTGCTCGGCGTGCCCGCCGGCGCCTGGCTGGGTCTGCAGTTCGGCTGGCGCGCGACATTCTGGGCCGTGACCGCGATCGGCGTGATCGCCACCATCGTGATCGCCACGCTGGTGCCCTCCGATCGCGGCGACGCCGCGCCGATCGCCTTCCGCGAGGAATTGAAGTCGATCGCGCAGCCGCAGGTGCTGCTGGGCCTGCTGATGACGGTGCTGGGCTTCGGCGGCATGTTCACCGTGTACACCTATATCCAGCCGCTGCTCACCCAGATCACCGGCTTCGCCGACGCGGCGGTGTCGCCCATCCTGCTGGTGTTCGGCGTCGGCATGATTGTCGGCAACCTGCTGGGCGGCCGCTTCGCCGACCGCCGCCTGCAACCGGCGCTGCTCGGCACGCTGATCGCGCTGGCGCTGGTGATGGGGCTGATGAGTTTCGCGCTGCACAGCCGCTGGGCGATGGTGCTGTTCACCGGCCTGCTCGGCGCCGCCGCGTTCGCCACGGTCTCGCCGCTGCAGCTGTGGGTGCTGCAGAAGGCCGGCGCCGCGCAGAGCCTGGCCTCCAGCCTCAATATCGGCGCCTTCAATCTGGGCAATGCGATGGGCGCCTGGCTGGGCGGCCTGGTCATCGCCCACGGCGCCGGCCTGTCCGCGCTGACCTGGATTGGCGCGCTGGTGCCGCTGTCGGCCTTCGTGGTGGCGCTGTGGAGCATCGCGCTGGAGCGCCGCCAGCTTCGCGACGCCGCCACTCCGGCCGCACTGCGCGCCGGCGAATGCGCTTGACGTACTTCCTTCCCCCTTCTCCCTACTAGGACATTCCATGGAAACCCGTTTTCTCGGCCGTTCCGGCCTCAAAGTCTCCGCGCTCGGCTTCGGTGCCGGCACCTTCGGCGGCAAGGGTCCGCTGTTCAGCGCCTGGGGCAACACCGATGTCGCCGAAGCACGCCGGATGATCGATCTGTCCATCGAAGCCGGCATCAATTTCTTCGACACCGCCGATGTCTATTCCGACGGCGCGTCCGAATCCATCCTCGGCGAAGCGCTGCGCGGCCGCCGCGACCAGGTGATCCTGTCCAGCAAGACCGGGCTGCGGCTGGGCGACGGCGCCAACGACGCCGGCACCTCGCGGCTGCGCCTGCTCAAGGCGGTGGACGCTTCGCTGAAGCGGCTGGATACCGACTACCTGGATCTGCTGCAACTGCATGCCTTCGATGCGATGACGCCGATCGAGGAGACCCTCTCCACCCTCGATGACCTGGTCCGTGCTGGCAAGGTGCGTTATCTCGGCGTCTCCAACTTCTCCGGCTGGCAACTGATGAAATCGCTGGGCATCGCCGAGCGCCACGGCTGGAGCCGCTACGTCGCCAACCAGGCCTACTACTCGCTGATCGGCCGCGATTACGAATGGGAACTGATGCCTCTGGGCCTCGACCAGGGTGTCGGCGCGGTGGTCTGGAGTCCGCTGGGCTGGGGCCGGCTGACCGGCAAGATCCGCCGCGGCCAGCCGCTGCCGGAAACCAGCCGCCTGCACGACACCGCCGCGATCGGTCCGGCGGTGGATCCCGAACGCCTGTACCGCATCGTCGACGTCCTCGATGAAATCGCCGCCGAGACCGGCAAGGCGGTCCCGCAGATCGCCATCAATTGGCTGCTGCAGCGTCCCACCGTGTCGACCGTACTGATCGGCGCGCGCAACGAAGAGCAGCTGAAGCAGAACCTTGGCGCGGTCGGCTGGCAGCTCACGCCGGATCAGATCGCCCGCCTTGACGCCGTGAGCGCGACCGAAACGCCGTATCCGTACTATCCCTACTGGCGCGGGCAGTTCGCCGAGCGCAGCCCGCTTCCCGTCTGAATCACTCGCCCGAATCCTCGTCGCAACCGGAGTCCCCCATGAAAGCCGTCGGCCTTACCCGCTACCTGCCCATCGACGATCCGCAATCCCTGCAGGACATCGAACTGCCCAAGCCAGAACCCACCGGCCACGACATCCTGGTGCGGGTGGAAGCGATCTCGGTCAACCCGGTCGATACCAAGGTGCGCGCGCCCAAGCCGCAGCAGGAAGATCCGCCGCGCGTGCTCGGCTACGACGCCGCCGGCGTGGTCGAAGCGGTTGGCGACCAGGTGACCCTGTTCGCGCCCGGCGACGAGGTCTACTACGCCGGCGACATCACCCGTGCCGGCAGCAACGCGCAGTTCCAACTGGTCGACGAGCGCATCGTCGGCCGCAAGCCGGCGACGCTGGACTTCGCCGAGGCCGCGGCGCTGCCGCTGACCACCATCACCGCCTGGGAGCTGCTGTTCCACCGCATGCCCTATTCGATCGACAACGAATGCAACCGCCGCAGCCTGCTGGTCATCGCCGGCGCCGGTGGCGTAGGGTCAATGGCGATCCAACTGGCGCGCCGCGCCGGCTTCACCGTCATCGCCACCGCCTCGCGTCCGGAAACGATCGAATGGTGCCGTTCGCTGGGCGCGCAGCACGTCATCGATCATCGACAGGATCTGGCGCCGCAACTGGCGGCGATCGGGTTTTCACAGGTTGACGCGGTGCTGAACCTGGCCGACACCGACCGCTACTGGACCGCGATTGGCGAAATCATTGCTCCGCTCGGCCATGTCGGCTTGATCGTCGAACCCAGGGGCGAGCTGCGCATCGGCGATCCCTACAAGGCCAAGTCGGTCGGCATCCACTGGGAAATGATGTTCGCGCGCCCGCGCTTCCAGACACCCGATCTGATCGAACAGCACCGGCTGCTCAGCCGCGCCGCCAGCCTGATCGATGCGGGTGAACTGCGCAGCAACCATCGCGAGACATTGGGGCCGATCAACGCCGCCAACCTGCGCGAGGCGCATCGCCGGCTGGAGTCCGGCACCACCATCGGCAAGCTGGTGCTGGCGGGCTGGGAGTGACGGCATGAGCGCAGGCGCCTGGTGGCTGTTCTGCACGCTGTCACTGATCACCGCCTTCACGCCGGGACCGGCGGTGCTGCTGGCGGTTTCCAATGCCGCCACGCTGGGCGCGCGGCGGGCGCTGATCAGTTCGCTCGGCAATGCGACCGGCGTGTTCGTCGTCGCGGTCACCGCGTTGCTGGGGCTGGGAGCGCTGTTGCAGGCGTCCTCGACCGCGTTCACCGTGCTCAAGATCGCCGGTGCGATGTATCTGGTCTATCTGGGCATCCGCCAATGGCGCAGCCCGCCGCCGTTCGCGGCAGACGCTTCGCTGTCGCCGGCCAATGGCGATGCATGGCGGTTGTTCGGCCAGGGCGTGCTGGTGGCGGCGACCAATCCGAAAAGCATCCTGTTCTTCACCGCGCTGCTGCCGCAGTTCATGCAGCCGCAGGCTTCGCCCTGGCGGCAGGGCCTGCTGCTGACCGTCACCTTCGCCGCCTGCACGGTGCTGTCGCACCTGTGCTACGTCGCCGCCGCGCGCCACCTGCGCCGCTGGCTGGGCGGCGCCCGTGGGCGCTGGTGGCAGCGTCTCAGCGGCACGTTGTTCATCGGGCTAGGACTGGGCCTGCTGCGACTGCGCAGGCAGGCCACCTGACGCCGCGTGGACTCAGGCCGCGGCCGCGTCCTGCCCGCGATCGCGCTTGAGCACCGCCACCGGTTCGGCCCAACTGCTGCCGGCGCGCCGCTTGCTGGTCGCCAGCACCAGGTCCGAGGGTTCGAACACGTTGACGTTGTGGGTGATCGGCGTGGTCAGGATGTACTGGGCGTCGGTCGAGCGCAGGAAGCGGCCGACCTTTTCGATGTTGGCCACGTCCAGGTGCGCGAACGGTTCGTCGATGAAGACGAATCCGCCCGGTTGTTCCTCGTCGCGCAGCAGCGCCACCAGCAACAGCAGCGACTTCATCACCTGCTGGCCGCCGGACGCCTCGCCGTCGTCCAGGCCGATCCAGCCCTTGCGATCGAAATCGAAGCGCACGGTCAGGCCCGCCTGCGCCAGCGCGGTGTCCTCGTTGACCAGTTCCGGCATCTCCACGTCGACGCCGATGCCGGACAGCTCGCCCAGCGCGACCAGGTTCTTGCGGTAGCGGCGGACGGTGGCACGCAGCACGTTGATGTAGGCGCCCCGCGCTTCCTCGGTCAACTTGCGCGCGCGGTGCAGGTGCGCCTCGCGTTTGCCGATGGCGGCTTCCAGCCCGGCGTGGTCGGCGGCGAACTTGTCGCGCAGCGCGACGCAGCCGTCGTCCTCCACGTAGGCGCCGCGCGCCAGCCGCTCGTCGATGCGCTCGACTTCGCGACGCACCGCGTTGGCGCTTTCGTATTCGTCGCGTGCGGCCCGCAACGCGGCCACGCCGCGCCACTCCACCGGCATCTGCGCGCGGCGGCGGCGGAAGTCGACGATCCGCTGCACCAGCGCCATCCGCTCCTGCGCGATCTGGTGTTCGCGCTCGCGCAGTTCATTCTGCAGCGCCTTCAGTTCGCCCGCCCGGCTGGCGGCGGCGAGGCTCTCCGCCTTGTCCTCGGCGGCCAGGCGATCGAGCTCGGTGCGCACTTCCATCAATGCGGTGGCCGCCTGCTGCGCGGCCTCGGCCAGTTCCGGCAGGCGTTCGGCCGCATCGGCGAACTCGGCCGCGCGCGTCACCAGTTCGTTGCCCGCGCCCAGTCCGAGCAGGCGCGCCTGGCTGGCGTCGACCTGCTGGCCCAACCCGCTCAGTTCTTCCTCGCGCGCATGCGCGCGCTGCTGGAGGGCCGTCAGTTCCGCGCGCAGTTCGGCCAGTTGCGCCTGGCGGGCACCCGCACCGAAGTGATGCGCGTTGCCGCCGATATGACGACCGCCACGCTGTTCGCGCAGATAGCCCTTGGCGGTAATCCAGTCCTGGCCCTTGGGCAGGCGATGGCCGGCCTGCACGTCCTCCACCCGCTGGATCCGATCCAGCTGGCGCGGCAGCCACGCCGGCGGGTCGTCGAGGAAGCGCACCACTTCCAGCAGCGAACCGCGGGTCGGCTTGTCGGCCGGCGCGCGATCGGCGACCAGGAAGTGGCGGTACTGCATCTGCTCGCCCAGTTGCCACGCCGCGGCGGCGTCCTTCGGCGAATCCAGCACCAGCAGATGGCGGTAGGGCGCGAGCACCGCTTCCACCGCCGTCGCCCATTCCGGCTCTGCAATCTCGACCAGTTCGGTCAGCACCTTGTGGCCGATGCCCTTGGCGTCGAGCGCGGCACGGAAGTCGCGTTCGAACGGCTCGGTGACCCGACCGCCGCCGCTGAGCGCGGCGACCTGGGCGGTTATCTCGGCGGCGCGCTGGCGATCGCGCTGGCCTTCCAGTTTCAGCTCGGCCTGGCGCCGGCGGCCCTCCTCGACTTCCCGGCTCAGCGCCTTGACATCGGCGCCCTTGCGTCCACCCTGCAGGCGATCCAGATCGTCGCGTCGCTTGACCAGCATCTCCGCATCGCGCGCATGGTCGCGGGCATGGGTGAACACCGCTTCGGCCTCAGCCTGGCGCGCGCGCACCTCGGCCAGCGCCTGCTGCAAGGTGGTGCGCTGCGCCTGCGCGCCGGCTTCCTGCGCCAGCAACGCGGCGTGCGCATGCCCGCGTTCGCGCAGCGCGCGGCGCAGGCCGGTGAGGCGCGGCCGCGCGCCTTCGATGGTGGCACGCAGATCCGCCAGTTCCACCTTCGGCACGATCTCGGTATGCAGGCGGTTGCGCTGCGACCGCAGCGACAGGCCGTCTTCGAACGAGCGCACATCGGCGCGCGAGGACTCCAGCCGCAGATGGAGTTCCGCCAGGCCCTGCTGGAGCTGGCCGATTTCCTTCTCCACGTCGAATTGTTCGCTGCGCGCGCGCTGGTAGTCGTCCAGCACCGCCTTGTCCTCGAACACGTCGAACACCAGTTGCAGCAATTCGCGCGGCGAAAGCTGGCAGAGTTTGTCGGTGGCGCCCTGCTCCAGGGTCAGCACGCGGCAGATCGCGCGGCTCAGGCCCGCGCCGGCCAGGCGCACCCGGTAGTCGCGCACGCCCAGCCATTCGCCACCCTGCTCCAGCGTCTCGATCGGCACGTCGCCGGGCACGATCTGGTAGTCGCGGGACCAGTCGCCGCCGCGCTTGCGCACCCGACAGGCAATCGTGACCTGCTCGTCCATGTACGGGAAGAACGCGCGCTTGCCGCGCCGATCGGCGGGATTGCTGACCACCGCGCGCAGCCAGGCATAGGGCTTGCCGTTGTGGCGCAGGTAGGTCTTGTAGTCGCGCGCCATGTCGCGATCATCGATGGCCAGCAGCGTGCGCAGCGCATCCAGCAGGGTGGTCTTGCCGGAGCCGTTGGGGCCGACCACGGTGATGATAGAAGCATCCAGCGGCAGCGTGTAGCGCTGCCAGTAATCCCAGTGGACGACTTCCAGCTGACGGAACTCAAACATCGGCCTGCACCTCTTCGTCCAGCGCGCTCTCGTCGAGTGCGTCCTCGTCGGGCACGTCATCGCCCGACGCATTCCCGGACGCATCCACGCCCGCTTCCTCGCCGCGTTCGCGGGCGGCGGCCTGCGACTGCCGCGCTTCCTCGATGACCTGCGACAGCGCGCCGTCCATCACCCGGCTGGCGATGCGCTCGTAGTCGAACGCCAGGTCCAGCAGCGGGCCCTCGTGGATGCGCTCGCGACGGCGGACGATGAAACCCTGGCGCTGCAGCGCGCCCAGGTTCATCTGCAATCGCCCCTTGCCGCCCAGCTTGTCGCTGAAGTCGGCCAGCAGGGTGCGTTCGTTGATCGGCTCGATCACTTCCGCGCCCACCGGCACCGGCTTGAGTTCGGCGAACATCTGCTCCTGTTCCTGCGCGCGCTCGCCTTCCTGGCGCGCGATCTGGCGCTGGCGCTTGGGCAGCACCAGCAGCGCCCACAGGACCACCAGCAACGCCAGCGCGTCGCGGCCCAGCGACAGGTTGCTGGCCGCCCACGCCTCGGCGTTGCCGAATACCTCGTTCTCCTGCGCGCGTGCCACGCCCACCGCCACATGCGCGGCGTAGGGATGTTCGAGCAGGCGCAAGCCGGCGGCGGCGAGGCGGCGATCGAGGTCGTCGCGCAGTTCGGCGTCGACCAGGACCTGGCGCATGGCGCGGTCCTCGCGCGGCAGCCAGCGCTCGGCCAGCAGCCGCGCGATCAGGGATGCGATGGGGTCACTCATGCGGTCTGGGTCTTCCGTTTCTTCGGTTTGTCTTGCTTGTCTTGCTTGTCTTGTTTGTCTGGCTTGCGCGTGGCGACGGGCATGGCAGGTGTCGGCGCGGATTGCGGCAGCAACTGGCCGCGGCTCATATAGGCGACGCCGGCGCGC
This sequence comes from Pseudoxanthomonas sp. 22568, assembly GCF_052044485.1. Taxonomy (NCBI): domain Bacteria; kingdom Pseudomonadati; phylum Pseudomonadota; class Gammaproteobacteria; order Lysobacterales; family Lysobacteraceae; genus Pseudoxanthomonas; species Pseudoxanthomonas sp. 22568. Next base: position 43,970 of record NZ_JBQENC010000019.1, on the reverse strand, counting down.
TGGACCTCTTCGAACACCGGTTCGACCCGCCACTGCATCGGCAACTGCGCCAGCGACGCGCCCACACCCTGCCGGTTCTCGGCACCGGCATCGCCGATCAACCCGAGCAGCGACAGCCGGTACGCGCTGAGCGCAAAGCTTTCCTGCGGCACCCAGTCGGCCAGCGGGGCCTCCTGGTCGAGGCCGGCGAGCTGATCCAGCCATTGTTCGGCATGGGCGTAGTCGTTCTGCGCGACCGGGGCCTGGGTATCGCTGGGCGCCTGCTGCGCCGGCGGCAGCGCGGTGCTTTCCTGGCCTTCGCGTTCGCGCTCGACCAGTTCGTACTCGGCCACGTCCAGGGCGATCGGCCCGAGCACGAAGGCCGGCATCGGCGTGCGCACCAGCACGTCGTCGGCCAGGGCGGCCAGCGCGTCGATGTCGCGGGCGCGCAGGAAACGGTTGACGTCGGAAGAGGACAGTCCGCTCGCGCCCAGGTGCACGCGGTGGCGATCCAGCTGGTTCAGCGCGCGCTGGAACACCGACGCCTGGCGCAGCAACGCGCTCTGCGCGCGGCCGATCTGCTGGGCCACCCGATGGGTCGCGGTATCCAGATCGCCGTCGGCGGCGATGTCGCGAATCAGTTCGGTGCCCTTCTCCACCCATTGCCAGACCGACTGCAACGTATCGGCGGCGCGCTGGATGCGGTGTTCCGAACCGCTCAGCACGGCCTGGTCGAAATCCTCGCGCAGTTCGTTGAGCCGCGACAGCAGGTGCTGCAGATCGTCGGCGCCGACCCGGCCCACCGCCTGGCCCGCGGCCAGCTGCGCGGTGACGTAGGCCAGTTCGTCGCCTTCGCGGTTGAACTGCAGCAGCATGCCGATCGCCGCCAGCGCCTGGCGCCCGACCGGACTGATACGGTAGCGCTGGCTGTGCGCTTCCCATAGCAGCAGGCCGTTCTCGCGCAGGCGTCCCAGCACGGTGTCGAACTTGACCGGATCCAGATACGCGAACTGGTCGCGCAGTTCCTGCGGACTCCAGTCCGGCGCCTGCCCGCGCTCGCCGATCGTGCGCAAGACCAGCAGGCGCACCATGACGTTCTCCTCGCCCCCGTGGAACAGGGTCGAGAAGGCCCGCAACTGATCGCGGGCGGCAAGCAGGGGATGGAGGTCCGGCAGATCCGCGGCGGCGATGCCGTCGCGCAGGTAGTCGTGCAGGGGAGGTGATGCGGCGTCCATGACGTCCCGAAAGCCTTGGTCCCCTATGGTCCCCGAGCCGGACGGACGGGACAACTCTTGCCAAGCGGGCGCGTTCTGTGCCGTGCTTGGACTTGTCCCGGAGGTGGCGCCAGCACTTGCGCCGGCGCGCTGCCCGGGGCATCGTGTCGCATCCATACGCCAGCGTATCCATCGCCCGCATGACGTCCAGCGCCGCCGCCCTCCCCGCCGAGCACTATCCGCACCTGTTCGCCCCGCTGGATCTGGGTTTCACCCGGGTCCGCAACCGCATCCTGATGGGTTCGATGCACACCGGCCTGGAGGACCGCGCCCGCGACTTCCCGCGGCTGGCCGCCTATTTCGCCGAACGCGCCGCCGGCGGCGTGGGCCTGATGGTGACCGGCGGCTTCTCGCCCAACCTGGTCGGCTGGCTGAAGCCGTTCGGTGGCAAGCTGTCCTGGCCGTGGGAAGTACGTCCGCACAAGTTCGTCACCCGCGCCGCGCACGAGCACGGGGCGCTGATCTGCCTACAGTTGCTGCATGCCGGCCGCTACGCCTACCACCCGCTCTCGGTGGCGCCGTCGAAGCTGAAGGCGCCGATCAATCCGTTCACCCCGCGACAGATGTCCGCGCGCGCCGTGCAGTCGCAAATCAACGCCTATGCCGGCGCTGCCCGGCGCGCCCGCGATGCCGGTTACGACGGTGTCGAGGTGATGGGCTCGGAAGGCTATCTGATCAACGAGTTCACCGCGCCGCGCACCAATCGCCGCAACGATGCCTGGGGCGGCACCCCGGAAAAGCGCATGCGCTTCGCGGTCGAGATAGTCCGCCGCATCCGCGAGGCCTGCGGGCCGGACTTCATCATCATCTACCGGCTGTCGCTGCTGGATCTGGTGGAGGACGGCAACCAGTGGGAGGAGATCCTCGCCCAGGCCCGCGCGGTGGAGGCGGCCGGCGCGACAATCATCAATTCCGGCATCGGCTGGCACGAGGCGCGGGTGCCGACCATCGTCACCTCGGTGCCGCGCGCGGCGTTCGTCGACGTCACCGCCAAGCTCAAGCCGCATGTGTCGGTGCCGGTGGTGGCGACCAACCGCATCAACATGCCGGACGTGGCCGAGGGCATCCTGGCCGCCGGCAAGGCCGACATGGTGTCGCTGGCGCGGCCGCTGCTGGCCGATCCGCAGTGGCCGGAGAAGGCACGCACCGGCCGCGCGCGCGCCATCAATACCTGCATCGCCTGCAACCAGGCCTGCCTGGATCATGTGTTCGAGAACAAGACCGCCAGCTGCCTGGTCAATCCGCGCGCCTGCGCGGAAACCGAGCTGACCTATCCGAAGACCTTCGCCGCCAAACGCGTCGCCGTGGTCGGCGCGGGGCCGGCCGGGCTGGCCTGCGCGACCGTGGCCGCCGAACGCGGACACCGGGTCACCCTGTTCGATGCCGAGCCGGAAATCGGCGGGCAGTTCAATTTCGCCAAGCGCATCCCCGGCAAGGAGGAATTCCACGAGACCCTGCGCTATTTCCGCCATCGGCTGGAAGAGACCGGCGTCGAAGTGAAGCTCTCCACGCACGCCGATGCGGCGCTGCTGGCCGGCTTCGACGAAGTGGTGCTGGCGACCGGCATCACCCCGCGCCGCGTGGATTTTCCCGGCGCCGATCACCCCAGGGTGATCAGCTATACCGACGTACTGTCGGGCCGGGTCACGGTCGGCGCCCGCGCGGCGTTGATTGGCGCCGGCGGCATCGGATTCGACGTGGCCGAGTTCCTGGTCCAGGAAGGCCCCTCGTCCAGCCTGGATCCCGCGCGCTGGATGGCCGAATGGGGCGTGGACGCGACCTTCGAGGGCCGCGGCAGCCTGGCCCGCCCGCACCCCGAACCGCCGGCCCGCCAGGTCTGGCTGCTCCAGCGCAGCGCCGGCAAGCCGGGCGCGCGGCTGGGCAAGACCAGTGGCTGGGTCCACCGGGCGACGCTCAAGGCGAAGCAGGTGAAGATGCTGGGCGGGGTCGAGTATCTGGGCGTGGACGACGCCGGCCTGCGCATCCGCGTGGACGATGCCGAACAGGTGCTGCCAGTCGATCACGTGGTGGTCTGCGCCGGCCAGGAGCCACGCCGGGAACTGCAGGCGGCGTTGCTGGCCGCTGGCCACACCCCGCACCTGATCGGCGGTGCCGACGTGGCCGCCGAACTCGACGCCAAGCGCGCCATCGCGCAGGGCAGCCGGCTGGCCGCGGCGCTCTGAACCGACGGGCGGCGAGGCGGTCCCTCGCCGCGCTTGATGACGGCCATCACGGAATCATGCGCGCGCATCGCCGCGCGTGCATGCGACCACGGCGCTTTTCCCGGGCTTTTCAGGCGTTTCCCGCCAGCGCGCGACGGTTCGCGGACGCACTGCCAAGCCGCCTCGACCTTGACACGGCTTTCACCAACAAGCATTTCCAATCAAATACTTAGTAGAGCTGTCAACCCGGCGTGTTCAGGGGGGGTTCCGGTTTTCGCCCGTACCTTGCGCCAACTTTTTCGGCCCGCCCCCCCAGTTCCGGCAGGCCGCCCCGGCGCCCTCATCATTCAGCCGGGACCCCGGGCAGCCCGTGTGAAGGCTGCCTCCCCATGACGCCCTGCCGCGTCCCTCCCCCGCCGCTTCCAATGGATCGGAACGGTCGGGACCGGCAAAGACGGAGCAAGGAGTTCCCATGAAACTGGCCTGGATTCTCTGGCTGTCGCAGATGTTGCCGCAGCCGGCCGCTGATTCGTTGTGCCTCAGTACCACCGTATACCTGGAAGCCCGCGACCAGACCCTGCGCGGCCAGCAAGCCGTCGCCGAGGTCGCCCTGCGCCGCCGCGACAGCGGCCTGTGGGGTGATTCGGTCTGCGAGGTGGTGACCGCCCGCAAGCAGTTCGCCCCCACCATCGTCGCCCCCGGCACCCGCCTGCAGAATGCGGACGCCTGGGCCAAGTCGGTCAGCGTGGCCCTGAACGCCGAGCGCAACTGGGCCCTCCCGCCCGGCCAGCGCAAGGAAATCGTGCCCGGCGCCAGCCACTTCATGGCCCACCAGATCGCCAGCCCGAGTTGGCGCAACGCCTACCGCGTGGCCACCATCGGCGATCACACCTTCCTGCGCGTGCAGTCGCTCAAGCCGCAGCCACCGCGTTCGTAAACCCGAGCGCCCGGTCGCCGACGTGGCGATTTTCCCCTTCCGGCAAGCGGGCCGTCCGTGACGGTCCGTTACGGCGGTGGCCTTGTGGGCCCTGGACAGGTCTGGGAGAGTTCCCGGATCGCTTTCTAGTACTTGGAGTCCACCCATGAAGCTGTACAGCAAGCCCGGCGCCTGTTCCACCGCCGACCATATCGCCCTGCAATGGACCGGCCAGCCCTTCGAGTTGAAGGTGATGACCGCCGCGGAGATGAAGGCGCCGGAGTACCTGGCGATCAACCCGACCGGCGCGGTCCCGGCGATTGTCGACGGCGACTTCGTCCTGACCCAGAACGCCGCGATCATGGGCTATATCGCCGACCGCTACCCGCAGGCCGGGCTGGGCGGCGACGGTTCCGCGCAGCAGCGGGCCGAGGCGGCGCGCTGGCTGTCCTTCGTCAACTCCGACGTGCATCCGGCTTTCACTCCGCTGTTCGCGCCGGGCAAGTTCATCGCCGACGAATCCGAGTTCGATGCCATCAAGGCCACCGCCCGCAAGCGCCTGCGCGGCCTGTTCGAAAGCGCCAACCAGCGGCTTGAAGGCCGGCAGTGGCTGGCGGGCTTCCGCAGCTTCGCCGATCCCTATCTCTACATCACCCTGCGCTGGGCGGGTAACGTCGGCGTGGATCTGGGCGGCCTGGACAACCTGGCGGCATTCCGCCAGCGCATGGAAGCCGACCCGGGCGTGCAGGCGGCGCTCAAGGCCGAAGGCCTGCACTGAAACAAACGGAAGGGCGGGCCAAGGCCCGCCCTTCTCGTTTCAACAATCGATGCCACCAGCAGACATCCCCATACGCGCGCGGTGACGTTGGCTCGGCGCCGATTCAGAACGCATCGCCGGGAACGCGTACCCAGCCTTCCATCAGGATGCGCGCGCTGCGGCTCATGATGGCCTTGGCGACTTTCCATTCACCGTTTTCCTGGGTGGCTTCCGCGCCCACCCGCAGCGTGCCGGACGGATGACCGAAGCGCACCGCGCTGCGTTCGCCACCGCCCGCGGCCAGGTTGACCAGCGTGCCTGGCACCGCCGCGGCGGTGCCGATGGCGACGGCGGCGGTGCCCATCATCGCGTGATGCAGCTTGCCCATCGACATCGCGCGCACCAGCAGGTCGATATCACCCGCGCCGACCTGCTTGCCGCTGGAAGTGACGTAGTCCTTCGCTGGCGCCACGAACGCCACCTTCGGCGTGTGCTGGCGGCGCGCGGCCTCCGACACATCGGCGATCAATCCCATCCTTACCGCGCCGTGCGCGCGGATCGTCTCGAACATGGCCAGCGCCTTCGGATCGCCGTTGATGGCGTCCTGCAATTCCGCGCCGGTGTAGCCGATGTCGGCGGCGTTGACGAAGATGGTCGGGATGCCGGCATTGATCAGCGTCGCCGGAAACGTGCCGACGCCCGGCACTTCCAGGTCGTCGACCAGGTTGCCGGTCGGAAACATCGCGCCGCCGCCCTCGCCTTCGCCCTCGTCGGCCGGATCCAGGAATTCCAGTTGCACCTCGGCCGCCGGGAAGGTCACGCCGTCCAGTTCGAAATCACCGGTTTCCTGCACATGACCATCCGTGATCGGCACGTGCGCGACGATGGTCTTGCCGATGTTCGACTGCCAGATCCGCACCGTGCAGACACCATCCTGAGGGATGCGCGCGGCATCGACCAGTCCACCCGCGATGGCGAACGATCCCACCGCCGCCGACAGGTTGCCGCAGTTGCCGCTCCAGTCAACGAAGGCGCTGTCGATGGAGACTTGGCCGAACAGGTAATCGACATCGTGGTCCGGCCGCTCGCTCTTCGCCAGGATCACCGTCTTGCTGGTGCTGGAAGTCGCGCCGCCCATGCCGTCGATCTGCTTGCCGTAGGGATCGGGGCTGCCGATTACCCGCAGCATCAGCGCATCGCGCGCCGCGCCCGGCGCGCGCGCGGGTTCGGGCAGATCCTGCAGCCGGAAGAACACGCCCTTGCTGGTGCCTCCGCGCATGTAGGTGGCGGGGATTCGGATCTGGGGCGCGTGTGGCATGAAGGTCTCGGTGTTCGGTCAGGGATTGTCGGGAATCTGGGGTTCGACCACGTTGGCCAGCAGGGTCAACGACTCCTGCCAGCCGAGGTAACAGAACTCCACCGGAATCATCGCCGGAATGCCTTCCTGCACGATGCTGATCTCGGTGCCGCAGGCCACCGCCTTCAGCGAGACGCTGACCTGCATGGTGCCCGGCAACGCCGGGTTCTCGAACTGATCGTCGTAGCGGATGCGCTCACCCGGCACCAGTTCGCGATAGGTGCCGCCGAAGGCATGGCTGGAGCCGGTGCCGAAATTGGTGAACGACATCCGGTAGGTCCCGCCGACCACCGGATCGATGTGGTGGACCTTGCCGGTGAAGCCGTGTGGCGGCAGCCACTTCACCATCGCCTCCGGATCCAGGAAGGCGCGGTAGACGCGCTCGGGCGGCGCGCGCAGGACGCGGTGCAGGCGGACGGTTCCGGTCTCGTTCGACATGGTCATGGCCTCTCGGGGATGGTCCGTCCCACTCTAGCGCGGCGGGCGCAAGACGGCGTCACGCCGCCTGCGCCGACTCCAGGAAATCCTGGGCGAAGCGCTGGAGCACGCCACCGGCTTCGTAGATCGAGACTTCCTCGTCGCTGTCCAGGCGGCACGTCACCGGTACCTCGATGCACTCGCCGTCGCGGCGATGGATCACCAGGGTCAGCGTCGCGCGTGGCCTGCGTTCACCGACGACGTCGAAGGTCTCGGTGCCATCGATGCCCAGGGTCAGGCGGGTGGTGCCGGGCTGGAACTCCAGCGGCAGCACGCCCATGCCGATCAGGTTGGTGCGGTGGATGCGTTCGAAGCCCTCGGCGACGATTGCCTCGACGCCCGCCAGGCGCACGCCCTTGGCCGCCCAATCTCGCGACGAACCCTGTCCGTAGTCGGCGCCGGCGATGATGACCAGCGGCTGCTTGCGCTCCATGTAGATCTCGATCGCTTCCCACATGCGCATCACCTGGCCTTCGGGCTCGACCCGCGCCAGCGAGCCCTGCTTCACGCCGCCGTCGGGGTTGCGCACCATCTCGTTGAACAGCTTCGGATTGGCGAAGGTCGCGCGCTGCGCGGTCAGGTGGTCACCGCGGTGGGTGGCATAGGAATTGAAGTCCTCTTCCGGCAGGCCCATCTTCGCCAGATATTCGCCGGCCGCGCTGTCCAGCAGGATCGCGTTGGACGGTGACAGGTGATCGGTGGTGATGTTGTCCGGCAGCACCGCCAGCGGGCGCATGCCGCGCAGCGTGCGTTCGCCGGCCAGCGCGCCCTCCCAGTACGGTGGGCGGCGGATGTAAGTGCTCATCGGGCGCCAGTCGTACAGCGGGCTGGCGCGTTCGCCGTGTTCGACCCGCACGTTGAACATCGGACCGTACACGCGGCGGAACTGTTCCGGCTTCACCGAGGCGCGCACCACCGCGTCGATTTCCTCGTCGCTCGGCCACAGATCCTTCAGCCGGATCTCGCGCCCCTCGAACGTGCCCAGCACGTCCTTCTCGATATCGAAACGCACGGTGCCGGCGATCGCGTAGGCCACCACCAGCGGCGGCGAGGCCAGGAAGGCCTGCTTGGCGTAGGGATGGATGCGGCCGTCGAAGTTGCGGTTGCCGGACAGCACGGCGGTCGCATACAGATCGCGATCGACGATTTCCTGCTGGATCTTCGGATCCAGCGCGCCGGACATGCCGTTGCAGGTGGTGCAGGCGAAGGCGACCACGCCGAAGCCGAGCTTTTCCAGTTCCGGGGTCAGTCCGGCCTCGTCCAGGTACAGCGCGACCGCCTTGGAACCGGGTGCCAGCGACGACTTCACCCATGGCTTGCGGGTCAGGCCGACCCGGTTGGCGTTGCGTGCCAGCAGCGCGGCGGCGATCACGTTGCGCGGGTTGCTGGTGTTGGTGCAGCTGGTGATGGCGGCGATGATCACCGCGCCATCCGGCATCAGGCCCTCGGCCTCCTGCGCGCGTGCCTGCGCCAGATCGCCGGCGATGCCCTTCTCCGCCAGATCGGCGGTGGCGACGCGGGCATGCGGATTGGACGGACCGGCCATGTTGCGGACGACACTGGAAAGATCGAACGCCAGCGTCCGTTCGTATTCGGCGTTGCCCAGGCTGTCGGCCCACAGGCCGGCGGTCTTCGCGTAGGTTTCGACCAGACGGACCTGCTCTTCCTCGCGGCCGGTCAGGCGCAGGTAGTCCAGGGTCTGGCCGTCGATGAAGAACATCGCCGCGGTGGCGCCGTACTCCGGCGCCATGTTGGAGATGGTCGCGCGGTCGCCCAGGGTGAGCGCGGCGGCGCCTTCACCGCGGAACTCCAGATAGGCGCCGACCACCTTCTGCTTGCGCAGGAACTCGGTCAGGGCCAGCACGATGTCGGTGGCGGTGATGCCCGGCTGCGGGCGGCCGGTCAGCTCGACGCCGACGATGTCGGGCAGGCGCATCCACGAGGCGCGCCCCAGCATCACGTTCTCCGCTTCCAGACCGCCGACACCGATCGCGATCACGCCCAGCGCATCGACGTGCGGGGTGTGGCTGTCGGTGCCCACGCAGGTATCCGGGAAGGCCACGCCGCCACGCACCTGGATCACCGGCGACATCTTCTCCAGATTGATCTGGTGCATGATGCCGTTGCCCGGCGGGATGACGTCGACGTTCTCGAACGCATGCCGCGTCCATTCGATGAAATGGAAGCGATCCTCGTTGCGGCGATCCTCGATGGCGCGGTTCTTGGAAAACGCGTCCGGATCGTAGCCGCCGCATTCCACCGCCAGCGAGTGATCCACGATCAGCTGTACCGGCACCACCGGATTGACCTTGGCCGGATCCCCGCCCTTGTCGGCGATGGCGTCACGCAGGCCGGCCAGATCGACCAGCGCGGTCTGGCCGAGGATGTCGTGGCAGACCACGCGCGCCGGGAACCACGGAAAGTCGAGATCGCGACGGCGTTCGATCAGCTGCTTCAGCGAATCGGTCAGCGCTGCCGGTTCGCAGCGGCGCACCAGGTTTTCCGCCAGCACACGCGAGGTGTACGGCAGCCGGTCGTAGGCGCCGGGCGCGATCGCGTCGACCGCGGCGCGCGCGTCGAAGTAGTCCAGTGAGGTGCCCGGCAGGGCCTTGCGGTATTCGGTGTTCATGGCTTCGCGGTCGGCGTGGCTTTGCGGCGGTCGGGATTCCAGGCCATCGATGGCGGCTCCGCGCGTTCCCGGACGGAAACGCGCGGGCACGGCCGAATCAACGCTGGTCGATCGGGACGAACTTCAGGTTTTCGGGGCCGGTGTAGTTGGCGCTGGGGCGGATGATCTTGCCGTCGATGCGCTGCTCGATGACGTGCGCGCTCCAGCCGCTGGTGCGGGCGATGACGAACAGCGGGGTGAACATCGCGGTCGGCACGCCCATCATGTGGTAGCTCACCGCGCTGAACCAGTCCAGGTTGGGGAACATCTTCTTGATGTCCCACATCACCGCTTCCAGGCGCTCGGCGATGGCGTACATCTTCGTGCTCTGCTGTTCCTCGGACAGATCCTTCGCCACCTGCTTGATCACGTCGTTGCGCGGATCGCCGACGGTGTAGACCGGATGGCCGAAACCGATCACCACTTCCTTGCGCTCGACCCGCGCCTTGATGTCGGCCTCGGCCTCGTCCGGCGTCTCGTAGCGCTTCTGCACCTCGAACGCGACTTCGTTGGCACCGCCGTGCTTGGGTCCGCGCAGCGCGCCGATGGCGCCGGTGATGCATGAGTGCATGTCGCTGCCGGTGCCGGCGATCACGCGCGCGGTGAAGGTCGAGGCGTTGAACTCATGCTCGGCATACAGGATCAGCGAGGTGTGCATCGCGCGTACCCACGAGTCACGCGGCTTCTCGCCATGCAGCAGGTGCAGGAAGTGGCCGCCGATCGAGTCGTCGTCGGTCTCCACGTCGATGCGCTTGCCGTTGTGGCTGTAGTGGTACCAGTACAGCAGCATCGAACCCAGCGAGGCCATCAGCTTGTCGGCGATGTCGCGCGCGCCCGGGTGGTTGTGATCGTCCTTCTCCGGCGACACGCAGCCGAGCACCGAGACACCGGTGCGCATCACGTCCATCGGGTGCGCCGACGGCGGCAGCTGTTCCAGCGCGGTCTTGACCGAGGCCGGGATGCCGCGCAGCGACTTCAGCTTGGCCTTGTAGCCAGCCAGTTCGGCGCGGTTGGGCAGCTTGCCGTGGACCAGCAGGTAGGCGACCTCCTCGAACTCGCTGGTGGTGGCGATGTCGAGGATGTCATAGCCGCGGTAGTGCAGGTCGTTGCCACTGCGGCCGACCGTGCACAGCGCGGTGTTGCCGGCGGCGGTGCCGCTCAGGGCGACGGACTTCTTCGGCTTGAAGCCGGTGGCTGGGGTGGGTTCACTCATTGCTGCCTCCCGATGGTGTGGCGGTGCGGCGGAAGCTGCTCCACCGCGCTGGAATGACCGGGGACGGACCGAACCGCCCCCCGGGCTGATGTCAGGCGTCGCCCTTCTTCGCGAACAGGGCGTCGAGCTTGTCTTCGTAGGCGTGGTAGCCCAGGTAGTCGTACAGGTCCGCGCGCGACTGCAGGGTATCGATGATGTTCTTCTGGGTGCCTTCGCGGCGCACGGTCTCGTAGAAGTTCAACGCCGCCTTGTTCATGGCGCGATAGGCGCCACAGCAGTACAGCGCGATGTCCACGCCAGCCGTGCGCAGTTCGTCGACGGTGAAGAACGGGGTGGAGCCGAACTCGGTCAGGTTGGCCAGGATCGGCACCTTCACCGAGTCCTTGAAACGGCGGTAGTCCTCCAGCGTCTTCATCGCCTCGGGGAAGATCATGTCCGCGCCGGCCTCGACATAGGCCACCGCGCGTTCGATCGCCGAGTCGATGCCCTCGACGGCGGCGGCGTCGGTGCGCGCCATGATCACGAAGCCTTCATCGCCACGCGCGTCCACCGCGGCCTTGACCCGATCGACCATCTCGTCCTTCGACACCACTTCCTTGCCGGGGCGATGGCCGCAGCGTTTCTGGCCGACCTGATCCTCCATGTGCACGGCGGCAACGCCGACGCGCTCGAACGAACGGATGGTGCGCGCGATGTTGAACGCGCCGCCCCAGCCGGTGTCGATGTCGACCAGCAGCGGCAAACCGGTGGCGTCGACGATGCGGCGCGCGTCGGTCAGCACGTCTTCCATCGTGCTGATGCCCAGATCGGGCATGCCCAGCGAGTTTGCGGCGACGCCGCCGCCGGACAGGTACAGCGCCTTGTAGCCGACGCGGCGGGCCATCAGGCCGGCATAGGCGGTGATGGCGCCCATCACCTGCAGCGGGGATTCCTCGGCGATCGCGGCGCGGAAGCGCGCGCCTGCGGATGCGTTGCTCATGCATGTCTCCTGCGGAAGCGGATGGCGCCCGTTCCTCGGCGGAGCGGGCCGGGGGTGCGCGCAAGGGTACGCGCACCGGCGGCGCACAATCTGGCACCATCGCTCGGGTTGATCAATCTTGATCAAATCAATCAATCTATCGATCATGGACACCGACCTGCTCTCCGCCCAGGACACCTGTCGACTGCTCGGCATCAGCCAGGCCACCCTGTATGCGTATGTCAGCCGTGGCCTGATCGAGTCGCGCCCCGGCCCGGACCACCGCAGCCGGCTGTACCTGCGTCGCGACGTCGACCGGCTGGCCCAGCGCAAGCGCGCCGGGCGCGGCGCCGCCCGCGGGGCCGCGCAGAGCCTGGATCGCGGCCTGCCGGTGCTGGAGACGCGGATTTCGCTGATCCGCCCGGAGGGCCCCTACTACCGCGGACGTTCGGCGGTCGCCGCGGTGCGCGAAGGCGCCACCCTGGAAGACGCCGCCCGGCTGCTGTGGGACTGCGGCGACCAGGATCCCTTCACGGCGACGCTGGAGACGCAATGGCCGGCGCACGTCGCCCCCATTGCCGGCGACGCGGACCTGCCGCCGCTGGCGCGCGCGATGTCGGCGATTCCGCTGCTGGCGCTGGACGTGCGCCAATCCGTGGGCGCCTCCGCCCTGGTCCGCCACGAAATCGCGGCCACCCTGCTGCGCCACAACGCCGCGTTGCTGGTGGCGCGCCCACCTTCCGCGGGGCCGGTCCATCGGCTGCTGGCGGACACGTGGAAACCGGGCGACGCAGGCTTCGCCGATACGGTGCGCGCGGCACTGGTCTTGTGCGCCGAACACGAACTCAATGTCTCCGCATTTGCCGCGCGCGTGGTCGCCTCGACCGGTGCCCACCTGCACGCCACCGCGTGCAGCGGCCTGGCGGCGTTGTCCGGTCCGCGCCACGGCGGCGCCACCGCACGTGCCTATTCACTGATCGAAGCCGCCTGCGCGGCAGACTCGCCCCGTGATTTCATCGCCGCACGCTGGCAGCAAGGCGAGGATCTGCCCGGCTTTGGCCATGCGCTCTATCCGCATGGCGATCCCCGCGCGACAGAACTGCTGGCGCGGCTGCGCCGGCAACACGCGGATACGCCGATGATGCAGCGGATGGAGGCGGTGATCAGCGCCACCGAGGACATCAACGGACTGCGCCCCAACGTCGATTTCACCCTGGCGGCGATCTGCCACGCCAACGCCCTGCCCGCCTCGCCGGCATTGGTGATGTTCGCGGCGGCGCGGCTGGCAGGCTGGCTCGCGCATGCGCTGGAACAGCAGGCCCAGGGCCGGCTGATCCGTCCCCGCGCCAGCTACGCCGGCGTGCCGCCCGCCACGGCGGAATGAATCGGCATCAGTTGCCGGCCTCCGGCCCGCGCCGCAGCGCCTTCCTCACTTCCTCCAGCGCGTTCGGATCATCCAGGGTGGAAAGGTCGCCGGGATCCGCGCCCTGCGCCAGCGCCTGCAACGAACGCCGCAGCAGCTTGCCGGAACGGGTCTTGGGCAACGCATTGACGATGTACACGCGCGCCGGCCGCGCCACCGCGCCCAGGCTCTGTTCCACGGTACGGCGCATGCCTTCGGCGGCACGCACGCGTTCGTGCGGTTCCTCGGTCGCCTGCCGCAGCGTTGCGAATACCACCGGTACCTGCCCTTTCAGTTCGTCGTTGACACCAATCACCGCGGCCTCGGCCACGGCGGGAAAGCCGGACACCGATTCCTCGATCTCGCGCGTGCCCAGACGATGGCCGGCGACATTGATTACGTCGTCGGTGCGGCCGAGGATGAAGGTGTAGCCCTGCTCGTCGCGGATGGCCCAGTCCAGCGAGCTGTACAGCAGTTCCTTGAAGTGGCTGAAATAGCTGGACAGGAAGCGGGCGTCGTCATTCCAGATGGTGGTCATGCAACCCGGCGGCAGCGGCGGCTGGATGACCAGGACGCCCTTCTCGCCCGGCCCGACTTCCGCGCCGGTGCCTTCGTCGATGACCTTCATCCGGTACCCGAGATTGGGAAAACCGGGCGAGCCGAACTTCACCGGCTTCATGTCCAGGCCCGGCAGCAGCGTCAGCGCCGGCCAGCCGGTCTCCGTCTGCCAGTAGTTGTCGATGACCGGCTTGCCCAGCGCGTCGTTGATCCAGTGCGCGGTCGGTTCGTCCAGCGGCTCGCCGGCCAGGAACAGGTATTGCAGCTTCGACAGATCATGCCGGCGGATGAAATCGACATCGTGCTTCTTCAGTACCCGGATCGCCGTCGGCGAAGAGAACATGGTGCGCACGCCGTACTTCTCGCACAGCGACCACCAGATGCCGGCATCCGGGTGGAATGGCAGGCCTTCGTACAACACCGAAGTGGCACCGACGATCAGCGGCCCATAGACGTTGTACGAGTGCCCGACCGCCCAGCCCACGTCGGAGGTGGAGAACATCACCTGCCCCGGCGCGACGTCGAACACCGTGCGCATCGACAGCGCCAGCGCGACCGCGTAGCCGCCGACATCGCGCTGCACGCCCTTGGGCTTGCCGGTGGTGCCGGAGGTGTACAGCAGGTAGCTGGGTTCATTGGATTCCAGCCACACCACCTCCACCTGCTCGTCGCCGACCACCTGGCGCAGCGTGGCGTAGTCCTCGTCACGCCCCGCCACCCTCGGTTCGGCCGGATCCAGTCCGCGCGAGACAATCAGCACCTTGGGCGGCGGCGTGGCCGCCTTCGCGCAGGCTTCGTCGACCAGCGGCTTGTACGGGATGACCTTGCCGCCGCGCATGCCGGCATCGGCGGCGATCAACAGCCTGGGTTGGGCATCGTCAATGCGCAGCGCGAGGTTGTGCGCGGCAAAACCGCCGAAGACCACCGAATGGATGGCTCCGATGCGCGCGCAGGCGAGCATCGCGAACACCGCCTCGGCCATGTTGGGCATGTAGATGACCACCCGATCGCCACGCCGCACGCCCAGGCGCTGGAGGATGGCGGCGAAAGCGTTCACCTCGCGATGCAGTTCGCGGTAGCTGATCTCGCGCGTGGTGCCGGTTTCGGAGGACACCGCCACCAGCGCCAGCTGATCGGCGCGTTCGGGCAGATGCCGGTCCACCGCGTTGTAGCAGAGATTGGTCTGGCCACCCACGAACCAGCGCCGGAACGGCGGCTTCGAATAGTCCAGCACCTGCCGTGGCGGTACGTGCCAGTGGATGGCGCGCGCCTCCTCGCCCCAGAAGGCTTCCGGCTCGTCGATCGACCGGCGATAGACTTCCTCGTAACCCATGGCCACCCTCCCGGCGTTGCGATTGGCTTTTGCCAGCATAGTCCCGGGACGGCGCGCGGACCTTCCGACATTGGTCGCAGAAGAAAACAAGAACGCCGGGCATGGCCCGGCGTTCCTGATTCAGCCAGGGAAGGAAAACTCAGCCCAGCAGGTGCGCCACGCCGGCGCGCTCTTCTTCCAGCTCGGCCAGGGTCTTGTCCATCGCGGCGCGGCTGAACGCGTCAACTTCCAGGCCTTCCACGCGGGTGTATTCGCCGTTGGCGGTGATCACCGGCACGCCGTAGATCACGCCTTCCGGAATGCCGTAGCTGCCGTCGGACGGCACGCCCATGGTCACCCACTTGCCGTTGCTGCCCAGCACCCAGTCACGGATGTGGTCGATCGCGGCATTGGCGGCGGAAGCGGCCGAGGACAGGCCGCGCGCCTCGATGATCGCGGCGCCGCGCTTGCCGACCTGCGGGATGAACGCGTTGGCGTTCCAGTCGGCGTCGTTGATCTTGTCCTTCAGCGACACGCCGTTGGCGGTGGCGAAGCGGTAGTCCGGGTACATGGTCGGGCTGTGGTTGCCCCACACCACCAGCTTCTCGATGTCGCCGACGGCCACGCCGGCCTTGTTGGCGAGCTGGCTCAGCGCGCGGTTGTGGTCCAGGCGCAGCATCGCGGTGAAGTTCCTTGCCGGCAGGTCCGGCGCCGACTTCATGGCGATGTAGGCGTTGGTGTTGGCCGGGTTGCCGACCACCAGCACCTTGACGTCGCGGCTGGCGACCTTGTTCAGCGCGGCGCCCTGGGCGGTGAAGATCTTGGCGTTCTCCAGCAGCAGGTCCTTGCGCTCCATGCCCGGGCCGCGCGGACGCGCGCCGACCAGCAGGGCCACGTCGGCGTCCTTGAACGCCACTTCCGGGTCGTCGGTGCCGACCATGCCGGCCAGCAGCGGGAACGCGCAGTCTTCCAGCTCCATCATCACGCCCTTCAGCGCGGCCTGGGCCTTGTCGATCGGCAGCTCCAGCAACTGCAGGATGACCGGCTGGTCCTTGCCGAGCATTTCACCGGAGGCGATGCGGAACAGCAGGGCATAACCGATCTGGCCGGCGGCGCCGGTGACTGCAACACGGACGGGGGTCTTCATGGGGTTGTCTCCAAGGGAAAGGAAAGCCGGACTCACGCGAGTTCGGCGAAGAAGGCCTGGATGCGCGACAGGCCTTCATCCAGCTGGGCGTCGGCACAGGTGTAGGAAATGCGCAGCGCGCGCGGCTCGCCGAAGGCCGAACCCGGTACGCAGGCCACGCCCTTGGCTTCCAGCAGGGCGTTGCAGAAGTCCACGTCGTTGTGGATGACCACGCCATCATGGGTCTTGCCGAACGCGACCGAGATGTCCGGGAACGCATAGAACGCGCCTTCCGGACGCGGGCACACCACGCCCGGAATCCCGGCCAGCGCCGCCAGCACGCGATCCCGCTTGGCGGCGAATTCGGCGCACTTGCGCTGCGGAATGTCCTGCGGGCCGGTCAAGGCGGCGACCGCCGCGGCGGTGACCACTTCCGGCAAGTTGGTGATGTGGTTGGAGTTGAGCGCCACCAGCGCCTGGGCGACGTTCTCCGGCGCGGCGATCAGGCCGACCCGCCAGCCCGGCATGCCGTAGGTCTTCGACAGCGAGTCGATGACGACGGTGCGCTCACGCAGTTCCGGGCGGAAATGCAGGAAATTGTGATAGCCGACGCCATCGAACACCAGGCGGTTGTAGATGTCGTCCAGCAGGATCCAGGTATCCGGATGGCGCGCCACCACCTCGGCCAGCGCCGCGACCTCGTCCTTCGAATAGACCATGCCGGTCGGGTTGGACGGGTTGTTGAACAGGAACACCTTGGGCTTTTGAGCCAGCGCAGCGTCCAGTTGTTCCGGGGTGAGCTTGTAGTTCTGCTCGGGCGGGCACGGCAGCTTCAGCGACACCGCGCCGACGATGTCGGCGATGTCCTGATAGGTGGTCCAGTACGGGGTCGGATAAGCGATGGTGTCGCCCTCGTCCAGCAGCGCCTCGGCCAGGTTGTACAGCACGTGCTTGGCGCCGACGCCGGCGACGATGTTGCGGCGGGTGTAGCCGGTCAGCCCGCTGCCTTCAAGATGATGCAGGAAGGCATCCAGCAGCGCGTCGGTACCGCGGTTGGAACCGTACTGGCCGGAATCCTTGTCCAGCGATTTGCGCGCGGCCTCGTAGACATGCTCGCCGGGCAGGAAATTCGGTACGCCGATCGAGAAGCTGATGATGTCGCGGCCTTCGGCCTTGAGCTTCTTCGCCTTTTCCGCGACCGCCATGATCGCGCTGGGCTTGGCGCGACCGGTGCGCCGGGCAAGCTGGGGCATTGCATTACCTCGCAGGGGATGTTTCGCGGGAGGAACGTGCGTGCGCCGTTTTTTGCGGCGCGGAATTTTACCACGCCGCCCCGGTCCGGCCGGGGTGGATCGGAGGGTCCGGCCTCCTCCCTTGGTCGTAGCCGAGGCTCCCCCGACCGGGGGAGCGCACGGCCGGCGCGGGTCAGGCGCTCAGGTAACGGTTCCACTCGGCCACGCGGTCGGCCTTGGCGGCCAGCACGGCGTCGGCGTCACCCTCGATGGTGAGGCGGTTGATCAGGTCGCCCTGCTGGACCGCGTCGACCACGTCCAGGCCCTCCAGGACCTTGCCGAACACGGTGTGCTTGCCATCCAGCCACGGGGTCGCCACGTGGGTGATGAAGAACTGGCTGCCATTGGTATTGGGGCCGGCATTGGCCATCGACAGCACGCCGCGCTCGTGGCGCACGCCGTTGTTGGTCTCGTCCTCGAACCGGTAGCCCGGGCCGCCGCGGCCGGACCCCTCGGGGCAGCCGCCCTGGATCATGAAATCGGCAATCACCCGGTGGAAGTTCAGGCCGTCGTAGAAGCCGCGCTTGGCCAGGTTGACGAAGTTGGCGACCGTCAGCGGGGCCTTGTCGGGGTACAGCTCGACCTTGATGGGGCCGCGGGAGGTGTCGAAAGTGGCGATGAGGGACATCGGGAGCTCCAGATACGGGACAGGGGTTCTTCGGGGGGCCGGGGGTCCGGAAACCGGGCCTAGCCCGAATCTGGGGGCCGTTGGCACCGTTTCCAGCCCCGGCCGTTCAGCCAGGACGCCCGGACGCTAATTGCGGGGACGTAACCCGTTATAATACGCCCCATTCCTCCACAGCCCCTGCGCGCACACTGGCGCGCTTTTCCGCATGTCCATCCAGAATCTCCGCAACATCGCCATCGTCGCCCACGTCGACCACGGCAAGACCACCCTCGTCGACTGCCTGCTGAAGCAGTCCGGCACCCTGTCCGAGCGCACGGTGCTTGCCGAGCGGGTGATGGACAGCAACGACCAGGAAAAGGAACGCGGCATCACCATCCTGGCCAAGAACACCGCCATCACCTGGCAGGGCAACCGCATCAACATCGTCGACACCCCCGGGCACGCCGACTTCGGCGGCGAAGTGGAGCGCGTGCTGTCGATGGTCGACTCGGTGCTGATCCTGGTCGATGCGATGGACGGCCCGATGCCGCAGACCCGCTTCGTCACCCAGAAGGCGTTCGCGATGGGCTTCAAGCCGATCGTCGTGGTCAACAAGATCGACCGTCCCGGCGCGCGTCCGGACTGGGTCATCGACCAGGTTTTCGATCTGTTCGACAAGCTGGGCGCCACCAACGAACAGCTGGACTTCCCGATCGTCTACGCATCGGCGCTGCACGGCTACGCCAGCCTCGACGACACCACCCGCGACGGCGACATGACCCCGCTGTACGAAGCGATCATGAAGCACGTCCCGGCGCCGTCGGTGGATCCGGAAGGCGCGTTCCAGATGCGCATCAGCCAGCTGGACTACAACAATTTCGTCGGCCTGATCGGCATCGGCCGGATCCAGCGCGGCAAGGTCAAGAAGAACCAGCCGGTCAGCGTGGTCGACCGCGAAGGCAAGAAGCGCCAGGGCAAGATCGTGCAGGTGCTGGGCTTCATGGGCCTGGAGCGCATCGAGGTCGAGGAAGCCGAGGCCGGCGACATCGTCGCCATCGCCGGCATCCAGGACCTGAGCATCTCCGATACCGTGTGTGCGCTGGACACCCCGGAAGCGCTGCCGGCGCTGACCGTGGACGAGCCGACCATCAGCATGACCTTCCAGGTCAACAACTCGCCGTTCGCCGGCCACAAGGATTTCTCCGGCGGCAAGTTCATCACCAGCCGCCAGCTGCGTGAGCGCCTGGAGCGCGAAACCCTGCACAACGTCGCGCTGAAGGTCGAGGAAACCGCCGACGCCGACAAGTTCCTGGTCTCCGGTCGCGGCGAACTGCACCTGTCGGTGCTGATCGAAACCATGCGCCGCGAAGGCTTCGAGCTGGCGGTGTCGCGCCCGGAAGTCATCATCAAGGAAATCGACGGCCAGTTGATGGAGCCGGTCGAGCAGTTGGTGGTCGACATCGAGGAAGTGCACCAGGGCGGCGTGATGGAAAAGCTGGGCACCCGCAAGGCGCAGCTGAAGAACATGGAGTCGGACGGCAAGGGCCGCGTGCGCCTGGACTACACGATTCCGGCGCGTGGCCTGATCGGGTTCCAGAACGAGTTCAGGACCCTCACCCAGGGTTCGGGCCTGCTGTTCCACGTCTTCGATCACTACGGTCCGAAGGAAACCGGCCCGATCGCCAAGCGCCAGAACGGCGTGATGATCGCCAACGCCCCCGGCGTCACCCCGGCCTACTCGCTGGGACCGCTGGAAGAGCGCGGCCGCCTGTTCGCCGCCGAAGGCGACAACGTCTACGAAGGCCAGCTGGTCGGCATCCATTCCAAGGACAACGACCTGACCGTCAACGTGATCAAGCCCAAGCCGCTGACCAACATGCGCGCGTCGGGCAAGGACGACGCGATCAAGCTGACCCCCGCGTTGAAGTACTCGCTGGAACAGGCCCTGGATTTCATCGAGGACGACGAGCTGGTGGAAGTCACCCCGAAGGAAATCCGCCTGCGCAAGAAGATGCTGACCGAAAGCGATCGCAAGCGCGCCTCGCGCGCCGCCTGATCGCCCACGGATGGTCGAGGCCCCCTACAACCCGGATCCCAAGGCGCATCCGGGCCTGCACGTCATCGCCCTGTTCGAGGGGTTGAAGGGGGTACTGGCGCTGGCCGCCGCGACCGGGCTGGCGCTGCTGGGACCGCAGCCGCTGCGGCGCTGGGTGGAGGCGATGATCGCCCGCTTCCACCTCGATACCGATCACGGCACCCTGCCGTCGCTGCTCAACGCCATCAATCCCGAAGCGGTCCACCTGGCCGTCCTGGTGGTCGTGCTGTACGCGATCATGCGACTGGCTGAAGCCTGGGGCCTGTGGCGCGCCCGGGCTTGGGCTTCCTGGCTGGGCTGCATCGGCTCGGCGCTGTACCTGCCGCTGGATCTGTACGCGCTGTACCACCATCCCGGCTGGCACACCTGGGCGGTGCTGCTGATCAACCTGGCCGTGGTCTACATCCTCGGCCGCGACCTGCACAGGCGCCGCAGGGTTTGAAAGGACCTCCCGGCCTGCTAGCCTCACGCTAGCTCACCGGGGGAATCCGCCACATGCGTTCGCGAACGCTGCTGTTCTCAGCCGCCCTGATGCTGGCCGCCTGCCAGCGCCAGCCCGCCGCCGTCACCAACGCGCCCGCCGACGCGCCGACGGACTTCGCCTACGCCGAACTGGACATCGACGACCTGCAGGGACGCATGCAGCGCGGCGAACTCGACAGCCGCACCCTCACCCGCGCCTACCTGGACCGCATCGCCGCGATCGACAAGGCCGGGCCGCAACTGAACTCGGTCATCGAAATCAACGCCGACGCCATGAAGGAAGCCGCCCTGCGCGATCTCGAGCGCAAGGACAACGCGGTGCGCGGCCCGCTGCACGGCATCCCGATCCTGCTCAAGGACAACATCGACGCCACCCCGATGGTCAACTCGGCCGGTTCGCTGGCGCTGAAGGATTTCCGGCCCGCCAGCGACGCCTTCCTGGTCAAGCGCCTGCGCGAAGCCGGCGCGGTCATCCTGGGCAAGACCAACCTGAGCGAATGGGCGAACTTCCGTTCCACCCATTCCACTTCCGGATGGAGCGCCCGCGGCGGCCAGACCCGCAATCCCTACGTGCTGGATCGCAATCCCTGCGGCTCCAGTTCCGGCAGCGCGGTCGCCGTTTCGGCCAACCTCGCCGCCGCCAGCATCGGCACCGAAACCGACGGCAGCATCATCTGCCCGGCCGCGGTCAGCGGCGTGGTCGGGCTGAAGCCGACGGTCGGCCTGATCAGCCGCGACGGCATCATCCCGATCTCGTTCAGCCAGGACACCGCCGGACCGATGACCCGCAGCGTGGCGGACGCGGCGCTGCTGCTGACGGCACTGGCCGGTCGCGACGCCGCCGATCCCGCCACCACCAACGCGGCCTGGAACATCACCCTCGACTATCACGCGCGGCTGAAACCGGACGGGCTGAAGGGCGCGCGCATCGGCGTGCTGCGCAGCAAGCTCGCGATCCACCCGGACGCCGCCGCCGCGATGGAAGGCGCGATCAAGGTGATGCGCGAGGCCGGTGCGACGATCGTCGATGCCGAAATCCCGACCGATGGCCAATGGGACGAGGCCGAACTGGAATTGATGCTGTACGAGTTCAAGGCCGGGCTGGAGCGCTACCTCGCCGGCCACGGCGCGCCGGTGAAAACCCTGTCGCAGCTGATCGGCTACAACCAGCAGTACCGCGTCTCGGAGATGCCGTATTTCGGGCAGGAGCTGTTCGAGATGGCCAACGCCAAGGGTGGCCTCGGCGAAAGCGACTACATCAGCGCGCGCAGTCGCGCGCGCCGGCTGGCCGGTCCGGAGGGCATCGATGCGGCGCTCAAGGCGCAGCGGCTCGATGCGCTGATCGCGCCGGCCACCGGTCCGGCATGGCTGACCGACCACAAGGCCGGCGATCACTTCCCGGGTGCGGGCTACGGCGCCGCCGCGGTCGCGGGTTATCCCAGCCTGACGGTGCCGATGGGCCACAGCGATGGCCTGCCGCTGGGCATCGTCTTCATGGGAACCGCCTGGAGCGAGGGCCGCCTGATCGAACTCGGCTACGCCTACGAGCAACTGACCCGTGCCCGCAATCCCCCCGAGTACTGGCCAACCCTGGATACCCGCGGGTCGCAGGCGGTCCGCCGCTGAACGCTCCACTCCCTTCCCGGTTCTGGCGACCATCCGGGAGCCGGCGTAGCATGGCCGCAACTGTCCGCGCGGCCACCCGACCAGAACGCTGATGGAGCTCGATCCGCAACGCGCCTCGGAACTGCGTGCCCTGGGCAGCTCCCGCTTCGCCGCCGCAGAGCGCCGGCGGCGCCTGGACCGGCTGGCGTGGGGCGTGCTGGTGCTGTCCTTCCTGCTGTCCCTGTGGTTCGGGGTGATGGCCTGGCAGCAGGCGCGGGCCGGCGCCGGCGCGCGCTTCCATGCGCGGGCCGAAGCCATGGCCACCGCGCTGGCCACCCACATGAATGCCTACGAGGACACGGTGCGCGCCGCCGCGGCCGTGCTGGAGGCGCAGCCGGGTCTGGATCGCGCCGGCTTCCAGACCTTCGCCCGCCGGTTGCGGATTCCCAACCAGCCCACCGGCGTGCATGGCCTGGGCTTCGCGCGCCGGGTGGCGGCGGCCGAGCTACCCGCCTATCTGGCCCGCCAGCGCGAAATCCACGGGCCGGCATTCCGTCTGCATCCCGACGGCGCGCGCGACGAATACGTGGTGCTCGACCTGGTCTACCCCGAACGGGACGGCATGCTGCCGCTGCTGGGCAAGGACGTGTTCGCCGAACCTGACCGGCGCGCGGCCATGCAGCGGGCCCGTGACAGCGGACAACTGAGCATCGCCCCGCGGATCGCCCTGGCCGACAGTTCGCGCGGCGATTCCGGACGTCCCGGCTTCCTGCTTTATTCGCCGGTCTACGACGCCGCGATGCCGCTGGAGGCCGATGCGGCATTGCGCCGCGCGCACCTGCGCGGCTTTGCGACGGCGGGATTCGGCTGGGCCCAGGTGATGCAGGAAGTCGCGGGCGAAACCGGCGGCGGAGATCCGCTCGATCTGCGCCTGCTCGTCCGCGCGCCCGGTGCCCCTCCGATGCTGGTGTTCGAACGCGCCAATCTGCGCGCGCGCTACGGCACCGACATGGAGCCGGCTTTCCACTACACCCGCAACCTGGATTTCCTCGGCGGCGCCTGGGAGTTGGCCCTGTTTTCGGCTCCCGCGCGCGTCGCCATTCCCGGCCTGCTGCCCATTGCGGCACTGACGCTCTGCGGCCTGGCCTTCGGCGTGCTGATGTTCCTCCTGCTGCGCAGCCTGGCACGCGCGGAGCACCGCAGCCGCGCCTTGCTCGATGCGGTCGCCGATCACCTGCCGGCGCTGATCGCCTACGTGGGCCGGGATCGCCGCTACGGCTTCACCAACCGGGCCACCCGCGACTGGTTCGGCGACCAGGCGCCCTGGACGGATCGCACCATCGAGGAAGTCCATGCCAGCAATCCCGCGTTCCTGGCCGATCTGCGCCGGGCGCTGGAGGAAAGCACTCCGGATCACGGCGCGGTGTGGGAGACCCGCATCGGCGACCCGGAACGCCCGGTCCAGGCCTATCTGGTGCCGGACGTGGACCCCGACCGGACCATCGCCGGCTGGTACCTGATGGCCACCGACACCAGCGAGCAGAAGCGCGCGCAGCGCGAAATTTCGCTCGCCCGCGATCATCTGCAGCGCATCACCGACAAGCTGCCGGCGATGGTCGCCCAGTACGATCGCCAGGAACGCACGGTGTTCTTCAACCGCGCCTGCCAGGAGCTGCCGATCTGGCAACGCCCATACTCGCCGGGCGTGCCGATTCGCGAGATGCTGGGTGAAGAGCACTACGCGCGCCGCAAGCCCTACATCGACGCCGTGCTCTCCGGCCGCGATGTCGACTTCGAGACATCCTTCACCCTGCCCTCCGGCCCGCGCCGGATGCACGTCTACTACACACCCGACATCGGCGACGACGGCGCGGTGAACGGTTTCCTGGTGATGGTGATCGACATCACCGACAAGGCACAGCTGGAAAGCGCGCTGCACGACGCCACCGAGCGCGCCGAGGTCACCCTGTCCTCGATCAGCGAGGCGGTGGTCACGGTCGATACCGAAGGCCGCGTCACCTACATGAACCCGGCGGCGGAAGCGATCGGGGGCTGGACGCTGCAGGAGGCCGTCGGCCTCGCGCTGGAGAAAGTGCTGCCATTGCGGTCCGTCGCCGAATCCGCGGAAGAAGGCGAAACCGGTGCACCGGTTTCAGTGCCGGGCGATCTGGAACTGGCTCGGCGGGACGGTCGACGGATGCTGGTGAAGCGCTCCGTCTCGCCCCTGCACGGGCACGACGACAGTCTGATGGGTTCGGTCATGGTCCTGCGCGACATCACCGAGGAGCGCACGCTGAGCGCGCGCATGGCCTATCTGGCGCACCACGACTCGCTGACCACCCTGCCCAACCGCCTCCAGCTCAACGAGGCGCTGGCGCAGTCGATCGCCAACGCCACCCATCGTGGCACCAGCGTCGCGGTGCTGTTCATCGATCTGGACCTGTTCAAGCACGTCAACGACGCGCTTGGCCACCACATCGGCGATCAACTGCTGCAGCAGGTAGCCAAGCGGATCCAGCGCAACATCGGCAACCTGGGCACGGTCTACCGGACCGGCGGCGACGAGTTCGTCGTGCTGCTGGACAACGTGGTCAACCGCGACGGCGTCGCGCTGATCGCAGAGCGATTGCTGGCGATCGGCGGCACGCCCTACACGGTGGCCTCGCACGAGTTGCACCAGGCCTTCAGCATCGGCGTCAGCCTGTTCCCCGAGGATGGCTACGATGCGCCCACCCTGATGATGCGTTCCGACGCGGCGATGTACCTGGCCAAGCGCAACGGCCGCAATGCGTTCCGTTTCTACACCCGCGAACTGGCGTCGAGCGTGGACGCGCGCATCGAGCTGGAAAGCAGCCTGCGCCGCAGTCTGCGCAACGGCGATCTGACCCTCTACTACCAGCCGCAGATCGACCGCCGCACCGGCCGCATCGTCGGCGTCGAAGGACTGGTGCGCTGGAAGCGCGGCGAGCGGCTGATGCTGCCCGGCGAATTCCTGCCGATCGCCGAGGAAACCAACCTCATCGTCGATCTGGACCAATGGGCCATCCGCGCCGCCTGCCGACAGAGCCGGCAGTGGCAGCAGATGGGCCTGCCGCCGATCCGGGTTTCGGTGAATGTCGCCGCCGCCAACTTCGACACCGATACGCTGGTGGACACCGTCGTCTCCGCGCTCGGCGAAAGCGGCCTGCCCGCCGAGTACCTGGAACTGGAAGTCACCGAAACCACACTGATGCGCGACGTGCAGCGCACCGACCACGTCCTGCGCGCGCTCAAGGCGCTGGGCGTGCGCATCGCCATCGATGATTTCGGCACCGGCTTCTCCAGCCTGAGTTACCTGGGCAACTACGGCTTCAACGTGCTCAAGATCGACCAGTCGTTCGTGCGCGACGTCACCGAGGCCAACCAGGGCGCGATCACCCGCGCCATCATCGGCCTCGCCGGTCAGCTCCAGTGCCGCACGGTCGCCGAGGGCGTCGAGACCCAGGCACAGCTGGCGTGGCTGGTGGCCAACGGATGCGACGAATTGCAGGGCAACCTGTTCAGCCCTCCGGTTCCGGCGGCCGATTTCGCCCGCCTGTTCGCAGGCGAGCCTTCATGGTTCATTCCGCAACCGGCGCGCGGGATGCACGCGCACTGGTCCTGAGTCGGGCTCAGCGCTCGGCCGGCGACGCCAGCTGGTTCTGCTTGCGCACGATCGACATCGCGATTTCCAGCGATTGCTCGTAGTTCAGGCGTGGGTCCACGGTCGAGCGATATGCGCGCTCCAGGTCGGCGTCGGTCAGTTCGCGCGCGCCACCGGTGCATTCGGTGACGTCCTCGCCGGTCAGTTCCAGGTGCACGCCTCCCAGCCGGGTTCCGGCCGCGGCGTGCAGATCGAATGACTGCTCGACCTCGCCCCGGATGTTGTCGAACCGGCGGGTCTTGTAGCCGTTGGAAGTGCTCTCGGTATTGCCGTGCATCGGATCGCAGACCCACAGCACGCGCCGGCCGTCGCGGCGGACCGCTTCCAGCAACGGCGGCAGCTTCTCGGCGATCTGGGTCGCGCCCATGCGGTGGATGAAGGTCAAGCGGCCCGGCTCGTCTTCCGGATTCAGCACATCGATCAGGCGCAGCAGTTGATCGGGCGAGACCGACGGCCCCACCTTGATGGCGATCGGATTGCGCACGCCGCGAAGATACTCCACGTGCGCGCCATCGACCGCCGCGGTGCGCATGCCAATCCACGGGAAGTGCGTGCTCAGGTTGAACCAGCCCCACTGCCGCGGCACTTCACGGGTCAACGCTTCCTCGTAAGGCAGCAGCAGCGCTTCGTGCGAGGTATAGAAATCGATGCGATTGAGATTGTGGACTTCGGATCCGGACAGGGTCTCCATGAAGCGCACGGCGTCGCCAATCGAGCGCACCATGTCCTGGTACTCAGCCGCCAGCGGCGAGTAGCCCACCCAGCTCAGGTTCCAGTATTCCGGATGGTGCAGGTCGGCGAAACCGCCGTCGATCAGCGCGCGCACGAAATTCATCGTCATCGCCGAACGCGCATGCGCCTTGATCATCCGGCGCGGATCCGGGATCCGCGCCTCCGCGGTGAACTCCGACCGGTTGACCAGATCGCCGCGATAGCTGGGCAGCGTGATCCCATCGCGGGTCTCGTTGTCGGCCGAACGCGGCTTGGCGTACTGGCCGGCGAACCGTCCCACCCGCACCACCGGCAGGCGCAGGCCATGCACCAGCACCAGGCTCATCTGCAGCAGGACCTTCAACCGGTTGGAGATCAGCCCCGACTCGCAGTCGCTGAAACTCTCGGCGCAGTCACCGCCCTGCAACAGGAAGCGCTTGCCTTCCTGCGCCTCGGCCAGCTGCTTCTTCAGCGCGAAGATTTCCCACGACGTCACCAGCGGCGGCAACTGCCGAAGTTCGGCCAGCGCCGACGCGAGCTCCGCGGCGTCGGGATAGGTCGGCATCTGCACCGCCGGCCGTTCGCGCCAACTGTCGGGCGCCCAGTTTGCGGGCAGGCTGACGGCGCGGAGATTGCGATCGGGGGAGCTCATGGGGAATTCCTCGTGCGGTCCACCATGGTGACAGAATGGTGCGCCGCGTCAAACCTCAGTAGTAGCGCGACTTGCGCCGCTTGAACGCGGCGAACAGCGCCCACAGGGCCAGCAGCACGAACCAGACCAACGCCCAGCCCGGCATCGACAAGCCCAGGAAGGCCCAGTCGACCTTGGCGCATTCGCCGGAGCCGGTCAGCACCTGCCTCAGCACGTCGCCCATCGGGAAGGCTTCCATCATGTAGGCCAGATCCGGGCCACAGGCCGGCACCTGATCCGGCGGCAGGCCCTGCAGCCAGACGTGACGTCCGGCGATACCGATGCCCAGCCCGGCCGCCGCCAGTCCGAGAATGCCGTAAAAGCCGCGCCCGCCCGCCGCTTTCGGCGAGTGCAGGCCGCCCAGCAGGAACACCAGCGCCAGCAGCGCGAACGCACCGCGCTGGAAGGTGCACAGCGGACAGGGAATCAGCCCCTGGACATGCTCCAGATACAGCGCATAGCCCAACAGGCCGGCGCAGATGACGAAGCCAAGGAGAAACTGCGCGCGGAACGACCAGCGGAACGGGTTCATGAAAGCTCGCTGCGGACGGGTAAGGCGCATTATCGCCGTGTGAAGGCCAAAAACAAATTCCAGCTGGTTACCAGCGATTCCCTTCGCGGCCTCCTCCCCAAGGACGACGCGCCGGCGGGGAATCCGCATTCCGCTCCCATCCCCGGGGCCGGATCCTCCGGACACAAAAAACCCCGGCATCGCCGGGGTCTTTCGGGGTCCTGCGGGACGGCGGATTACTCGGCCGCTTCCGGACGGTCCACGAGTTCCACGTAGGCCATCGGCGCATTGTCGCCAGCGCGGAAACCGCACTTGAGGATACGCAGGTAACCGCCCGGACGGGACTGGTAGCGCGGGCCGAGGGTGGTGAACAGGGTACCGACGGCTTCCTTGTCGCGCAGGCGCGAGAAGGCGAGGCGGCGGTTGGCGACGCCGTCGACCTTGGCCAAGGTGATCAGCGGCTCGGCGACGCGGCGCAGTTCCTTGGCCTTGGGCAGGGTGGTACGGATGAGGCCGTGCTTGATCAGCGAGGCAGCCATGTTGCTGAACATCGCTTCGCGATGGGCGCTGGTGCGGCTGAACTTGCGGCCGGCTTTCTGGTGGCGCATGGTTTTGATTCCTGATGATGAATGTTGAAGCTGTTGGACGTCGTTGTCGCCTTCCTGGCGTTGGAACTTGGACTGCGGATGGCCCGAACCGGCCTGTGCTCCCTGGCCGGAAACCGCCGCGGACCTTCAGGCCCGTCGACGTTGTTGCTCTGGTGAAACCACCCGCGCCCGGAGGCGCGGGGTATTGCGATGACTGCGTGCGGCTTAGCCGAGCATGCCGTGCTGGGCGACGCCGGCCGGCGGCCAGTTCTCCAGCTTCATGCCCAGGGACAGGCCACGCTGCGCCAGGACTTCCTTGATCTCGGTCAGCGACTTCTTGCCGAGGTTCGGGGTCTTGAGCAGTTCCACTTCGGTCTTCTGGATCAGGTCGCCGATGTAGTAGATGCTCTCGGCCTTCAGGCAGTTGGCCGAACGCACGGTCAGTTCCAGATCGTCGATCGGACGCAGCAGCACCGGATCCACGCCGCTGCTGGCCGGCTTGGCCGCGCCGCGGTCGCGGTGGGTGAAGTCGCCGAACACCGACAGCTGGTCGCTGAGGATGTCGGCGGCGGTGCGCACGGCTTCCTCGGCGTCGATCGTGCCGTTGGTCTCGATATCCAGGACCAGCTTGTCCAGGTCGGTACGCTGCTCCACGCGCGCGGCTTCCACGGCGTAGGCGACGCGGCGGACCGGCGAGAACGAGGCGTCCAGCACCAGGCGGCCGATGCTGCGGGTCTCTTCATCCGGACGACGGCGGGCAGCCGCCGGCTGGTAGCCGAAACCGCGCTCGATCTTCAGGCGCATGTTGATCGCGGTGTCCTTGGTCAGGTTGCAGATGACCAGGTCCGGATTGAGGATTTCGACGTTGTGATCGGTCTTGATGTCGGCGGCGGTCACCACGCCCGGGCCCTGCTTGCTCAGGGTCAGGGTCGAGGAATCACCGGTGTGGATGCGGATGGCCACATCCTTGAGGTTCAGCAGGACTTCCAGCACGTCTTCCTGCAGGCCTTCGATGGTGCTGTATTCGTGCAGCACGCCGTCGATCTCGACTTCGGTGATCGCGAAGCCGGGAATCGAGGAGAGCAGCACGCGGCGCAGCGCATTGCCGAGCGTATGGCCGTAACCACGCTCCAGCGGTTCGATGACCACTTTGGCGCGGTTGTCGGTCAGACGCTCGATCTGCGGGCCGCGGGGGCGCAGCACTTGCTGAGTGATACCCGTCATGTTGCTTTGTCTCCTGCAAACCCCCGACGGGGGCATCGGGGGTGCGTGAATGAATTACTTCGAGTACAACTCGACGATCAGCGCTTCGTTGATGTCCGCAGGCAGGTCGGAACGTTCCGGCACGGCCTTGAACACGCCGCTGAACTTCTTCGCGTCGACTTCGATCCAGGACGGGCTCAGGTCGAGCTGTTCGGACAGGGTCAGCGACTCCTGCACGCGCAGCTGCTTCTGGGCACGCTCGGACAGGGCGATCGCGTCACCGGCCTTGACCTGGTAGGACGGCAGGTTGACCGGCTTGCCGTTGACCAGCACGCCGCGGTGCGAGACCAGCTGGCGGGCGGCCGGACGGGTCACGGCGAAGCCCATGCGGTAGATCACGTTGTCCAGGCGGGTTTCCAGCAACTGCAGCAGGTTCTCGCCGGTGTTGCCCTTCTTGGTCGAGGCCTTCTTGTAGTAGTTGCGGAACTGGCGCTCCAGCAGACCGTAGATACGCTTGACCTTCTGCTTTTCGCGCAGCTGGGTGGCGTAGTCGGACAGCTTGCCCTTGCGGGCGGCACCGTGCTGGCCGGGCTTCTGCTCCAGCTTGCACTTGGAGTCCAGCGCGCGGGCCGGGCTCTTCAGGGACAGGTCGGCGCCTTCGCGGCGCGCGAGCTTACAGGTAGGACCGATATAACGAGCCATTTCTTATCGCCCCCTTAGACGCGACGCTTCTTCGGCGGACGGCACCCGTTGTGCGGGATTGGCGTCACGTCGATGATGTTGGTGATCTTGTAGCCGACGTTGTTCAACGAACGAACGGCCGACTCACGGCCCGGACCCGGGCCCTTGATGCGGACTTCCAGCGACTTCACGCCGTAGTCCAGCGCGGCACGGCCGGCCTTTTCGGCGGCGACCTGTGCGGCGAACGGAGTCGACTTGCGCGAACCGCGGAAACCGGCACCACCCGAGGTCGCCCAGGAAAGCGCATTGCCCTGGCGATCGGTGATGGTGACGATGGTGTTGTTGAAAGAAGCGTGGACGTGGGCGACGCCGTCGGTGATGACGCGCTTGATCTTCTTCTTGACTTTGGCAGCAGCTGGCTTGGCCATGATGGTCGCCCCTTACTTCTTGATGGCTTTGCGCGGACCCTTGCGGGTACGAGCGTTGGTGCGGGTGCGCTGGCCGCGCAGCGGCAGGCCGCGGCGATGGCGCAGGCCGCGATAGCAGCCCAGATCCATCAGGCGCTTGATCGCGATGCCGACTTCACGGCGCAGGTCGCCCTCGACGACGTACTTGCCGACTTCGGCGCGCAGGCGCTCGACTTCCGGCTCCGACAGGTCGCGGATCTTGGTGGTCGATGCGACGCCAGCGGCTTCGCAGACCTTCTTGGAACGGGTACGGCCAATGCCGTAAATGCTTTGCAAACCGACCCAGACATGCTTCTGGGCAGGCAGGTTGACACCTGCAATACGCGCCATGACGCGGTCTCCAACTGTGTTTGATGGCCCGGCAGGCCGCCTTCCGGCAAGGAAAACGGGCAGACGGACGGAGTGAACTGGAAATTTTAGCAAGATCTCGGGTTACTGGGAAGCCCGCGCCGACCAGGGGTCGGCACGAAGCCCGGCATGGGGAGTGTGCCCATGCTCCGGCGCCGGAAGCTGCCTGGTGCCGGGCTTCCGGGGTTTCCCCCGGGGCCCTGCCCCGCCCGCGCTACTCTGGCGCGGGACCGGCGGCTTCACACCCGTGCGCGAGATCGCCGCCCGGGCCGCCCTTTTGGTTGGTCCGGTCCTCTCGGGCCGGCCGCGCGGAAGGCTTCCGCGCCAGGGGAGCGATTATCCGCGCGAAAGTCCGCCGCGGGAACCACCCTTCAAATTTGCCTTCTTCAACAGGCTTTCGTACTGGTGCGACATCAGGTGCGCCTGGACCTGCGCGATGAAGTCCATCACCACCACCACCACGATCAGCAGCGAGGTGCCGCCGAAGTAGAACGACGTGCCCAACTGGGTTCGCATCACTTCCGGCAGCAGGCACACCGCCACCAGGTACAGCGAGCCGGCCGCGGTCAGGCGGGTCAGCACGCCGTCGACGTAATCCGCCGTCGCCTTGCCCGGACGGATGCCCGGAATCAGCGCGCCCGACTTCTTCAGGTTTTCGGCGGTTTCCTGCGAGTTGAACACCAGCGCCGTGTAGAAGAACGCGAAGCCGATGATCATCGCCGCGAACACGATCATGTGCAGCGGTTCGCCCGGCGCCAGCGCCTGCGAGATGCGCTGCAACCAGGTGGTCGCGCCGTTCTGGCCGGACCACATCGCCAGCGTGGCCGGGAAGGCCAGGATGCTGGAGGCGAAGATCGGCGGGATGACGCCGGACATGTTGAGCTTCAGCGGCAGGAACGAGGTCTGGTTCATGTACGCGCTGCGGCCACCCTGGCGGCGTGCGTAATTCACCGTGATGCGGCGCTGGCCGCGTTCCACGAACACCACGAAGAAGGTGAAGCCGAAGACCACCAGCACGATGATGATCAGCGAGATGGCGCTGAGCGTACCGGCCTGGAAGGCTTCCAGGGTGGTCAGCACGGCGCCCGGCAGGCCAGCGACGATGCCGGCGAAGATGATCAACGACACGCCGTTGCCGACGCCGCGCTCGGTCACCTGCTCGCCCAGCCACATCAGGAAGATGGTGCCGGCGGTCAGCGCCACCACGGCGGTCAGGACGAAGCCGAGGCCCGGTGCATACACCACCGGCACGCCGCCCGGAGCGACCTGGTTCTGCAGCGCGACGGCGATGCTGCCGCCCTGCACGACCGCCAGCAGCACCGCGCCGATGCGCGAGTACTGGGTGATCTTGCGGCGGCCGGACTCGCCTTCCTTCTGCATCGCCTTCAGGCTGGGGAAGATGTGCACGCCCAGCTGCATCACGATCGACGCCGAGATGTACGGCATCACGTTCAGCGCGAAGATGCTGAAGCGATGCAGGGCGCCACCCGAGAACATGTTGAACATGTCCACGATGCCGCCCTGGTTCTGCATCATCGCGAGCATGGCGTCGGGATTGACGCCCGGCACCGGCACGTAGCAGCCGATGCGATAGACGATCAAGGCACCCAGCACGAACAGCAGGCGCTGGCGGAGTTCGGTGAACTTGCCTGCGCCTGCCAGCGCGCTGGCGGCATTACCCTGCGCCATGCGTCACTTACTCCTGCACGCTGCCGCCAGCGGCTTCGATAGCCGCCTTGGCACCTGCGGTGGCCAGCACGCCCTTCAGCACGAACTTCTTGGTCAGTTCGCCCTTCTTGACGATCTTGGCGCGCTTGGCGGTGCTGGGGACCAGCTTGGCGGCACGCAGCGCGGCGAAGTCGATCTCGCCGGCTTCCAGCTTGTCCAGCTGGTAGGACAGCACTTCCGCGGTGTCCTGCTTGAGCTTGGAACGGAAACCGACCTTCGGCAGACGCTTGATCAGCGGCATCTGGCCGCCTTCGAACTTCGCCTTGATCTTGCCCTTGCCCGCACGGGCGAAGGAACCCTTGTGACCGCGACCGGCGGTCTTGCCCAGGCCGGAACCGATACCGCGGCCAACGCGGGTGCGTTCGGCGCGGGCGCCCTCGGCGGGCTTCAACGTATTCAGACGCATGATGATTACTCCTCGACCTTGACGAGGTAGTGGACCTTGGCGATCAGGCCGCGAACCTGCGGGCTGTCCTTGAGTTCACGCACATCGTTCAGCTTGTTCAGGCCCAGCGCCTTCACCGACAGGCGGTGGCGGGACTGGGAACCACGCAGGCCGCGCACCAGGCGGACCTTGACGGTCTTGTTGGACTCGTTAGCCATTGAGGAGTTCCTCCACCTTCTTGCCGCGCTTGGCCGCGATGCGGGTGGGCGACTGCATGTCGTTCAGGCCCTTCAGGGTGGCGCGCACCAGATTGATCGGGTTGCGCGAACCGACAGCCTTGGCCAGCACGTTCTTCACGCCGACCGCTTCCAGCACGGCGCGCATCGCGCCGCCGGCGATCACGCCGGTACCTTCCGACGCCGGCTGCATGAACACGCGCGCCGCGCCGTGACCGGCCTTGACCGGGTGCCACAGGGTGCCGTTGTTCAGGTCGACGTTGGACATGTTCTTGCGGGCATACTCCATCGACTTCTGGATGGCGACCGGCACTTCGCGCGCCTTGCCGTAGCCGAAACCAATCTTGCCGGCGCCGTCGCCCACCACCGTCAGCGCGGTGAAGGTGAACTGGCGGCCGCCCTTGACGGTCTTGCTGACGCGGTTGACCGCGACCAGCTTCTCGATCATGCCGTCGTCGACTTTCTCTTCGCGGTTGCGGTCGCGATCACGACCCCGCGGTTCACGTTGTTCTGCCATTTCGAAATCCTTGGTTGATGTGGATTTGTGGCTTGGCCACTTATGGTTGTGGAGTACTTCGTTGCCACGCTTCCGGTCACACAAGGACCGGGGCGCCCGGCGCAGCCCGCGCCGGCAGGTCAAGGCATGGGGTCGCCCCCATGCCTTTCAAGATTAGAACTGCAGGCCGCCTTCGCGGGCCGCGTCGGCCAGGGCCTTGATGCGGCCATGGAAGCGGTAACCGGAACGGTCGAAGGCCACCTTCTCGATGCCCGCGGCCTTGGCGCGCTCGGCGATCAGCTTGCCGACCTTGGCGGCGGCGTCGCTGTTCTTGCCGTTCTTCAGGCCATCCTTCACGTCGGACTGCAGGGTGTTCGCCGAAGCGATGACCTTGGCGCCGTCGGCGGTGAACAGCTGGGCGTAGATGTGCTGGCCGGTACGCAGGACGGACAGGCGCGGCACACCCAGTTCGCGGATGTGCGCACGGGTCGACTTGGCGCGGCGCAGGCGGGCGGTGTTCTTGATGCTCATGATCTGGTTCCTCGAAGCCGAAGGCGTGCTTACGCCTTCTTCGCTTCCTTACGGATGATGGTCTCGTCGGAGTACTTCACGCCCTTGCCCTTGTAGGGCTCCGGCGGACGGAAACCGCGGATCTTGGCGGCGACTTCGCCCACGCGCTGCTTGTCCGCGCCCTGGACCAGGATTTCGGTCTGGGTCGGGGTGGCGATGGTGATGCCTTCCGGCGCCTTGAACACGACCGGGTGCGAGAAGCCGAGCGACAGGCTCAGATCCTTGCCCTGCATCGCGGCACGGTAACCCACGCCGACCAGTTCCAGCTTGCGCTCGAAACCTTCGGACACGCCCTTCACCATGTTGGCGAGGATGGCGCGGATGGTACCGGTGATGGCGTCGTGCTCGATGGCTTCCGGCGCCAGGTTGGCAACGCCGTTCTCGATCTTCACTTCGACGCCGGCGGGCTTGGTGATCGCCAGGATGCCCTTCGGGCCCTTGACGGTCAGCGTTTCCGCCTGGAGATTGATTTCAACGCCCTTGGGC
This sequence comes from Pseudoxanthomonas sp. 22568, assembly GCF_052044485.1. Taxonomy (NCBI): domain Bacteria; kingdom Pseudomonadati; phylum Pseudomonadota; class Gammaproteobacteria; order Lysobacterales; family Lysobacteraceae; genus Pseudoxanthomonas; species Pseudoxanthomonas sp. 22568. Next base: position 8,947 of record NZ_JBQENC010000019.1, on the reverse strand, counting down.
AGGGCAATCGGCTTTTTGGCTACACGGGACATTGGCTTACTCCGTTAGGCCACGAAGCACAGGACTTCACCGCCGACGCCCTGCTGGCGCGCCTGCGCATCGGTCATGATGCCCTTGGAAGTGGAAATGATGGCGACGCCCAGGCCGCCGAGGACCTTCGGCAGCTCGGCCTTGCCACGGTACTGGCGAAGGCCCGAACGGGACACGCGCGACAGCTTCTCGATGACCGGCTTGCCTTCGAAGTACTTCAGGACGATTTCCAGCTCGGCCTTGTTGTTTTCCGTCTTCGTCACGCGCGCGTCGGCGATGTAGCCTTCCGACTTCAGGACGTTGGCGATCGAGGCCTTGATCTTGGAGGACGGCATCTTCACCGTCTGCTTGCCGACCGCGGCCGCATTCTTGATGCGGACCAGCATGTCGGCGATGGGATCAGTCATGCTCATAAGTAAATGCCTTTTGAGTAGCACCGATATCCGCTTTCGCGAAAATCTTGGGTTGTGCCTGGAAGCCCCAGGTGGCGGCCCCGACGGGGCCCCGGTCCGCGGCGGGCCGCGGGAACCGGCAATTGTACAGCAACAAGTCCGGCATGTGCCGGACTTGGATTCTGGCCATCCCGGGGAGTGCCCGGGAGGCCGGATGGCTTACCAGCTGGCCTTGCGCAGGCCCGGCACGTCGCCACGCATGGTGGCTTCGCGCAGCTTGTTGCGGCCGAGGCCGAACTTGCGGTAGACGCCGCGCGAACGGCCGGACAGCTCGCAGCGGTTGCGCTCGCGGCACGGCGACGAGTCGCGCGGCAGCTTCTGCAGCTTGGTCACGGCTTCCATCTTTTCTTCATAGGAAGCGGTGGTGCCCGAGATGATCTTCTTCAGCGCTTCGCGCTTGGTGGCGTACTTCTTCGCCAGCTTGGCCCGCTTGATATCGCGGTTCACCATTGAGGTCTTGGCCATGTGTGGTATTCCTCGCGATATCAGTTGCGGAACGGGAACTTGAACGCTTCCAGCAGCGCCTTGGCTTCGGCGTCGCTCTTGGCGGTCGTGGTGATGGCGATATCCATGCCGCGGAGCGCGTCGACCTGGTCGAAGTCGATTTCCGGGAAGATGATCTGTTCCTTCACGCCCATGTTGTAGTTGCCGCGGCCGTCGAACGAACGACCCGACACGCCGCGGAAGTCACGCACGCGCGGCAGCGAGATGTTGATCAGGCGATCCAGGAACTCGTACATCTTGGCGCGACGCAGGGTCACCTTGCAGCCGATCGGCCAGCCGTCGCGGATCTTGAACGAAGCCACCGAAATGCGGGACTTGGTCGTGATCGGCTTCTGGCCGCTGATCTTGGCCAGGTCGGCCACGGCGTTTTCCAGGATCTTCTTGTTGGTCGCCGCTTCACCCACACCCATGTTGATGGTGATCTTGGTGATCTTCGGGACTTCCATCGGATTGGTGTAACCGAACTTCTTCATCAGAGCCGGCGCCACTTCTTCCTTGTAAATTTTTTCGAGACGGGTGGTCATGACCTCATTCCTCAGGCGTCGAGCGCCTCACCACTGGAGCGGAACACACGCAGTTTGCGTCCATCCTCCAGGACCTTGAAACCGATACGCTCGCCCTTGCCGGTGGCCGGGTTGAACAGCGCGACGTTCGAAATGTGGATCGAGGATTCACGCTCGACCACGCCGCCGGCGATGCCCGCCTGCGGATTCGGCTTGGTGTGGCGCTTGACGACGTTGACGTTGGAGACGACCACGCGGTCACCGTCCACGCGCACCACGTCGCCCTTCTTGCCCTTGTCCTTGCCGGCGATGACGACCACCTGGTCGCCCTTCTTGATACGGTTTGCCATTTCTATGTCCTCCGCTCAGAGCACTTCAGGCGCGAGCGAAACGATCTTCATGAACTTCTCGGAACGCAGCTCGCGGGTCACGGGCCCGAAGATGCGGGTACCGATCGGCTCCTGCTTGTTGTTGAGCAGCACGGCGGCGTTGCCGTCGAAGCGGATCAGCGAACCGTCCGGGCGACGAACGCCCTTGCGGGTGCGCACGACCACGGCATCGTAGACTTCGCCCTTCTTGACCTTGCCACGCGGGATGGCGTCCTTGACGGTCACCTTGATGATGTCGCCGATGCCGGCGTAACGGCGCTTGGAGCCGCCCAGCACCTTGATGCACATCAGTTCCTTGGCGCCGGAGTTGTCGGCCGCGTCAAGGTAGCTCTGCATCTGGATCATGATTCAGATCTCCTCTTATTCAGCCGCGCGGGTGATGATTTCCACCACGCGCCAGTTCTTGGTCTTGGACATCGGGGCGATTTCGGTCACCCGCACCACGTCGCCTTCCTTGCAGCTGTTGTCCGCGTCGTGCGCGTGCAGCTTGGTGGAACGACGAATGTACTTGCCGTACAGGGCATGCTTGACCTGACGCTCCACCAGCACGGTGACGGTCTTGTCCATCTTGTTGCTGACGACGCGGCCTTCGATGGTGCGTTGCGCTTTGTCTTTGTTATCGCTCATCTCGGGCGCTCCTTACTTCTTGCCGCCAAGCAGGGTCTTGACGCGAGCGATCTCGCGGCGAACCCGGCGGGTTTCATGGGTCTTCGGCAGCTGGCCGGTGACCTTCTGCATGCGCAGGGAGAACTGCTCCTTGCGCAGATCGGTCAGGTGGGCCTTCAGTTCGTCAGCCGACTTCTCGCGGAGTTGCTTGAGTTCCATTAGCGCACCGTCCGGGTCACGAATTGGGTGGTGACGGACAGCTTGGCCGCGGCCAGGCGGAACGCCTCGCGCGCGATTTCCTCGCTGACGCCTTCGATTTCATAAATCATGCGGCCGGGCTGGATCTGGGCGACCCAGTACTCCACGTTGCCCTTACCGGAGCCCATTCGGACTTCGATCGGCTTCTTGGTGATCGGCTTGTCGGGGAACACGCGGATCCACATCTTGCCGCCACGCTTGACGTAACGGCTGATGGAGCGGCGGGCCGCCTCGATCTGGCGCGCTGTCAGCTGACCGTGCGCCGTGGCCTTCAGGCCGTACTCGCCGAAGCTGACGAGGTTGCCGTTCCAGCTCAGGCCGTCGTTACGGCCCTTGTGCATCTTGCGGAATTTGGTTCGCTTGGGTTGCAACATGATTATTCCCTCGCCTCGCGATCACGGCGCGGTCCACGCGGACGGTCGCTGCGCTCATTGCGTTCGGCGCGCGGCGTGTCGTCCTGCTTTTCCTGGCCCACCTGGCTGAAATCGAAGATTTCGCCCTTGTAGACCCACACCTTGATGCCGATGATGCCGTAGGTGGTCTTGGCTTCAGCAAAGCCGTAGTCGATGTCCGCACGCAGGGTGTGCAGCGGCACGCGACCTTCGCGGTACCACTCCGAACGGGCGATTTCGGCGCCGTTCAAGCGGCCAGCGACATTGACCTTGATGCCCAGGGCGCCCAGGCGCATCGCGTTGCCGACCGCACGCTTCATGGCGCGGCGGAACATGATGCGGCGCTCCAGCTGCTGGGCGATCGACTCGGCCACCAGCTGCGCGTCCAGTTCCGGCTTGCGGACTTCGGTGACGTTGATGTGCGCCGGAACGCCCATCAGGTCGCTGACTTCCTTGCGCAGCTTCTCGATGTCCTCACCACGCTTGCCGATCACCACGCCCGGACGGGCGGTGTGGATGGTCACGCGGGCGGTCTTGGCCGGACGCTCGATCAGGATCTTGGAGATGCCCGCCTGCGCCAGCTTCTTGCGCAGCATTTCGCGCACCTTGAGGTCGGCGGCCAGGTAGTCGGCGTAGTCGCGCTTGTTGGCGAACCACTTGGAATTCCAGTCCTTGGCGATGCCCAGGCGGATTCCGGTCGGATGAACTTTGTGACCCATACTTATTTGCCCTCGCCCACGACCACGGTGATGTGGCTGGTGCGCTTAAGAATGCGGGTACCACGGCCCTTGGCACGGGCCATGAAACGCTTCAGCACCGGACCTTCGTCGACCATGATGGTCTTGACCTTCAGCTCGTCGACGTCGGCACCCTGGTTGTTCTCGGCGTTGGCGATAGCGGACTCGACCACCTTCTTGATCAGGTGGGCGGCCTTCTTGTCCGAGAACTTCAGCAGGTTGACGGCGCGTTCGGCCGACAGGCCACGCACCTGGTCAGCAACCAGGCGGGCCTTCTGCGGGGAGATGCGCGCGGTGCGCAGGATGGCTTTCGCTTCCATGGTCATCTCTCCTTACTTCTTCCCGCCGGCTTTCTTGTCGCCACCGTGGCCCTTGAAGGTACGGGTGACGGCAAATTCGCCGAGCTTGTGGCCAACCATGTTCTCGTTGACGAGCACCGGAACGTGGTTCTTGCCGTTGTGGATGGCGATCGTGAAGCCCACCATTTCCGGCAGGATCATCGAGCGGCGCGACCAGGTCTTGATCGGCTTCTTGCTGCCGCCCGCGGCCTCCACCTTCTTGATGAGGTGGTGATCGACGAACGGGCCCTTCTTGAGTGAACGTGCCATGGTCGATTAGCCCCTACGATCGCGGACGATGAATTGCTGAGTGCGCTTGTTCTTGCGCGTCTTGTAACCCTTGGTCGGCACACCCCAGGGGGTGACCGGATGCGGGTTGCCCTGGCCGGCCTTGGCCTCACCACCACCGTGCGGATGGTCAACCGGGTTCATGGCCGCACCGCGGACGGTCGGCTTGACACCGCGCCAGCGCTTGGCACCGGCCTTGCCCAGCTTTTCCAGGCTGTGCTCGTCGTTGCCGACTTCGCCGACGGTGGCGCGGCACTCGACCTGCACCTTGCGCATTTCGCCCGAGCGCAGGCGCAGCGTGGCGAAGCCCTGCTCGCGGGCAACCAGCTGCACGGCAGCACCGGCGGCGCGGGCGATCTGGGCGCCCTTGCCCGGCTTCAGCTCGATGCCGTGCACGGTGGTACCGACCGGGATGTTGCGCAGCGGCAGCGTGTTGCCGACCTTGATCGGCGCATCGCTGCCGGCGATGACCTGGTCACCGGCCTTCAGGCCCTTCGGGGCGATGATGTAGCGGCGCTCGCCATCGACGTAGCACAGCAGCGCGATGTGCGCGGTGCGGTTCGGATCGTATTCGATCCGCTCAACGCGCGCCGGGATGCCTTCCTTGTCGCGCTTGAAGTCGATGATGCGGTAATGCTGCTTGTGGCCACCGCCGATGTGGCGGGTGGTGATGCGGCCGTGGTGGTTGCGACCGCCGGTCTTGCTCTGCTTTTCAAGCAGCGCAGCATGCGGGGCACCCTTGTGCAGGTCCGGCGTCACCACGCGGACCGCGGAACGGCGGCCGGCGGAGGTTGGCTTGAATTTCATCAATGGCATGTGGGTCTACCTCAGGCCTTGGCCGTTACGTCGATAGCCTGGCCCTCGGCCAGACGCACGTACGCCTTGCGCCAGTCGCCGCGACGGCCGTTGCGGAAACGGAAGGACTTGTTCTTGCCCTTCACGTTGACCACATTGACTGCCTCGACCTTGACGTCGAACAACTTTTCCACGGCGGCCTTCACATCGGCCTTGGTGGCGTCGTTCGAAACTTCAAAGACGTATTGGTTGGAAACTTCCTGCAGGCGCGCCGTCTTCTCGGAGACACGCGGAGCACGCAGCACGCTGAAGATTTTTTCGTTGCTCATGCCAGCCACTCCTCGATCTTCTTGACGGCATCGGCGGTGACGACGACGCTGTCGGCGCCCACCAGGGCGACCGGATCCAGGCCCTGCACGTCGCGCACTTCCACATACGGCAGGTTGCGGGCGGACAGGTACAGATGCTCGGAGGCGTCTTCGGTGACGATCAGCGGACGCTGACCGACTTCCAGACCCTTCAGCTTTTCGATCAGCGTCTTGGTCCTGGTGGTGTCGAGGTCGAACGCATCCACCACCATCAGGCGGTTCTGGCGGTTCAGCTCCGACAGGATCGCGCAGATGGCCGCGCGGTACATCTTGCGGTTGACCTTCTGGTCGAAGCTGCGGGGCTTCGCTGCGAAGGTCACGCCGCCGCCGACGAAGATCGGCGCAGTCAGCGCACCGTGACGGGCACCACCGCCCTTCTGCTTCTTCGACTTCTTGGTGGTGCCGTTGACTTCGGCGCGGGTCTTCTGCGCCTTGGTACCGGCACGACCGGCATTGCGATAGGCAACGACGACCTGGTGGACCAGATCTTCGCTGAATTCACGACCGAACACGGCGTCGGAAACCGACAGCTTGTTGGCGCTACCTGTAATGGCTAGTTCCATTGTCGTTCTCCTTAAGCCTTGCTAGCCGGACGCACGATCACGTCGCCACCGGCAGCACCCGGAACGGCGCCGCGGACGGCGATCAGGCCGCGCTCGGCATCGACGCGAACCACTTCAAGGTTCTGGGTGCTCTGCTGCACCGCGCCCATGTGACCGGACATCTTCTTGCCCGGGAAAACGCGACCCGGGGTCTGGCGCTGGCCCAGCGAACCCGGCGCGCGATGCGACAGCGAGTTACCGTGGGTGGCGTCGCCCATGGTGAAGTTCCAGCGCTTGATGGTGCCCTGGAAGCCCTTGCCCTTGGTCACGCCCTGGACGTCGACCTTCTGGCCCACTTCGAAAATGTCGGCCTTGATTTCGCCGCCGACGGTGAAGTCGCCCAGCTTGTCGGCTTCGACGCGCAGTTCCCACAGGCCACGACCGGCTTCGACCTTGGCCTTGGCCAGGTGGCCGGCGACCGGCTTGGTGACCAGCGACGCACGGCGGGTGCCGACGGCAACCTGCACGGCGCTGTAGCCGTCGGTTTCCTGGGTCTTGATCTGGGTGATGCGGTTCGGGGTGGCTTCAATCAGCGTCACCGGAATGGACTTGCCGTCCTCGGTGAACACGCGGGTCATGCCGGCCTTGCGGCCGACGATTCCCAACGAATACTTCTTCGCGGTCATGGTCGTTGGCCTCAGGTCAGCTTGATCTGGACGTCGACGCCGGCCGCGAGTTCGAGCTTCATCAGCGCGTCCACGGTCTTGTCGTTGGGGTCGACGATATCGAGCACACGCTTGTGCGTGCGGGTTTCGTACTGGTCGCGGGCGTCCTTGTCGACGTGCGGGGAAACCAGGACGGTGTAGCGTTCGATCTTGGTCGGCAGCGGGATCGGGCCGCGCACTTGCGCGCCGGTCCGCTTGGCCGTCTCAACGATCTCGCTGGCCGAGCGGTCGATCAAGCGATGATCGTACGCCTTGAGCCGGATTCGGATCTTTTGGTCCGCCATGACGGAATTTCCTTCGTTAAAGAGCGACGGGCGCGGCTTCTGGGATGCCTTGCCCCGGTAGGGTCCAGACGTTCAGCCCCGTTCCGGAACCGCCGGAAAGCGCGGTAACGGTGAGCCTGAGCGGCCTGGGGTTTCATCCTGAAAAACTGGGCAGGCCGGTAAACCGGCCCGCCCAGACAGAAAAGTATAGGACGCATGACTGGCCCCGTCAATAGCGGGGCGTCCACCCCTGAAACCGGGCGGCAGGCACGCGACTCTCCTTGTCTGGCGAACACGAAGCACTCCCTGCGCTTCTTTTCGCGGTAGCGCCGGCATACCTCCCAGGGGGGACCGGCGCGGGTATTGCGATATCCCGGGATGGCTGGGCCATCTGGGGGCGCGCATTATAGCGATGTTTTTGCTGGTTTGCAGCAAATCCGGCGAATTTTTATTACCGGAGACCGGTGGAGGCTGGAATCCCTGCCCCGCCGGGGTACTTCTCGCCTTGCCGGTTCAATGGCCCCGGCTTTCGCCAGGAAAAGAACCGACAAAACGGGGCGGGCCTTTCGGCCCGCCCCGTCGATTCATTACTTGATGATCTTGGCCACGACGCCGGCGCCGACGGTACGACCGCCTTCGCGAATGGCGAAACGCAGACCTTCGTCCATCGCCACCGGGTTGATGAGCTGCACGGTCATCTTGATGTTGTCGCCCGGCATCACCATCTCGGTGCCTTCCGGCAGCGTCACCGCACCGGTGATGTCCGTGGTGCGGAAGTAGAACTGCGGACGGTAACCCTTGAAGAACGGCGTGTGACGGCCACCCTCGTCCTTCGACAGCACGTACACCTCGGCCTCGAACTCGGTGTGCGGGGTGATGGAACCCGGCTTGGCCAGCACCTGGCCACGCTCCACGTCGTCACGCTTGGTGCCGCGCAGCAGCAGGCCCGCGTTGTCGCCCGCCTGGCCCTGGTCCAGCAGCTTGCGGAACATTTCCACGCCCGTGACCGTGGTCTTCTGGGTCGGACGGATACCGACGATTTCGATTTCGTCGCCCACCTTGATGATGCCGCGCTCGATACGACCGGTCACCACCGTGCCACGGCCCGAAATCGAGAACACGTCTTCCACCGGCATCAGGAACGGCTTGTCCACGTCACGCTGCGGCTCCGGAATGAACGTGTCCAGCGCTTCCACCAGCTTCAGGATGGCCGGCACGCCAATCTCCGACTGGTCGCCTTCCAGCGCCAGGCGCGCCGAACCGTGGATGATGGGGGTGTCGTCGCCCGGGAACTCGTACTTGGTCAGCAGCTCGCGAACTTCCATTTCCACCAGTTCCAGCAGCTCGGCGTCGTCCACCATGTCCGCCTTGTTCAGGAACACCACGATGTACGGCACGCCCACCTGGCGCGACAGCAGGATGTGCTCGCGCGTCTGCGGCATCGGGCCGTCCGCGGCCGAGCACACCAGAATCGCGCCGTCCATCTGCGCCGCACCGGTAATCATGTTCTTCACGTAGTCCGCGTGACCCGGGCAGTCCACGTGCGCGTAGTGGCGCGTCGGGCTTTCGTATTCCACGTGCGCCGTCGAAATCGTGATGCCGCGAGCCTTCTCTTCCGGCGCCGCGTCAATCGCGTCGTACGCCTTGAACTCGCCGCCAAAGCGCTCGGCACCCACCTTCGTCAGCGCCGCCGTCAGCGTCGTCTTGCCGTGGTCAACGTGACCAATCGTGCCCACGTTCACGTGCGGCTTGGTGCG
>NZ_JBQENC010000018.1:0-70615 GCF_052044485.1 Pseudoxanthomonas sp. 22568 | reverse complement strand
CTCTACGTAGAGCCGAGCTTGCTCGGCTGGGGATGGTGCGAAGAGCAGCGGAGCGAGCTCCGCTCTACGTGTAGAGCCGAGCTTGCTCGGCTGGGGATGGCGCAAGAAGCAGCGGAGCAAGCTCCGCTCTACGTCATCGCTTGCGGCGGGGCGGGGCGATGGATTCGCGTAGTTCCAGGGAGTACTGGATCGGCACCATCCGGCCCGCATCGGGATCGCGGATGCTGTTGAGCAGTTCCAGGGTCGCCACCCGGCCCATGTCGCGGGTTGGCTGGCGGACCGTGGTCAGGGCCGGAAAAATGTGGCGCGAGATCGGCGTGTCGTCGAAGCCGCAGACCGACAGATCGCGCGGCACGCTCAGCCCGCGCAGGCCTGCGACCCGGATCACTCCGGCGGCGGTGTCGTCGTTGGCGGCGAAGATGGCGGTCGGCGGATCCTTCAGATCCAGCAGCTGGTTGGCGCCATGCACGCCGGATTCGTAGGTGAATTCGCCTTCCACCACCAGGTCCGGATCGAAGTCGATGCCGGCGCGTTCCAGCGCGTCGCGATAGCCGGCGAAACGCCAGGCGCAGGCACCATGCGCCTTGTGGCCCTTGATGTGGCCGATACGGCGATGGCCGAGGGCGACCAGTTCGGCCACCAGGTCACAGACCGCGGCGTGCTCGTCCACGGTCACTCCGATACGGCCACGGCGCACGCGCGGGGAAATGCTGGCGAACGGGATCTCGTGTTCCTCCAGCTGCGCCAGCAGTGCCTTGTCGTCGGTCAGTGGCGGGATCAACAGCACCCCGTCCAAGCCGAAATGTTCGACCAGCGAGGTTATGTCGGCGGTGTAGCCGCGCTGGCCGAAGGTCACCGGCGCCAGCACCAGGGTGTAGTGCTGGGCACGGCAGGCTTCCAGCACGCCGCTCTGGATTTCCATCAGGTAGTTGCGCGACGGGTTGTCGTAGGCCAGCGCCACCACGTAGGACCGCTGGCCGGCCAGGCTGCGCGCCGACGGGTTGGGACGGTACTGCAACCGGGCGACGACATCCTCGACCCGGCGCCGGGTCTCCTCGCGCACGTTCGGCTCGTGGTTGAGCACGCGCGATACCGTCTTCATCGAAACACCGGCGGCGGCGGCCACGTCCTCAATCCGAATGCGCATGGCGCTGGGGTTCCTTCACCTCTTCCAGGGCGTCATTCTGCCAGAGCGCGCGGCGTCGGCCTTGCGCGCTGCGTCACGGCGCCCCCGGCGTCCAAACGAAGGTCGCCAGGCTGCGCGCCGGCAGGGCGTAGCGCAGGGTCTGACCGCCCTGCCCAATCGAAAAGCGGCGGGTACGGTTGGCGGAATTGGTCACCACCAGCACCAGCGAGCCATCGTCCTCGTTGCGGAACGCCACGTGATCCAGATCGCCGCCCTCGCCGTCGGACGCGATCCTGGAAGCGCCCGGCCGCACGAAGCGGCTGGCATGGGCCAGGGCGTAGTACTCGTCGGTGCGGCTGACCTCGCCGGTGCGCGAGTCGATGGTGACCACGCCGCGGCAGGTATCGCAGCCGCCGGCGTGCGGGCCGCCACCCTGATCCAGCGCCAGGTTCCAGAACAGCACGCCACGGGCCCAGTTGCGCGTCGCGCCGATGACCTGTCCACGCGCCTGCAGGGTCAGGCCACCGCTGATGATCGGTTCCCAGTCGCCGCCGGAGCATTCGGTCAGGTAGGCGTCCTTGTCGGGAAAGGCTTCATGGACCGGGGTCTGCGCCTCCACCGCGCCGCCGTAGCAATGCCAGGCGACTGCGGATACGTACTTGCCGGCGGCCGGATCGTTCAGCACGCCCAGCGGCTCCTGCGGCTTGTCCCAGTTGTGGTCCCAGTCGAAGATCTGCGGCGCGTTACTGCGCTTCGCCAGCAACGGCCCCAGGTGATCGCCGATGAAGCGCGCCCGCGCCGGCGCATTGAGGCGCATGCCGGGGTAGTCCTTGGGTTCGAAATCCGGCTCGTTCTGCACGGTGAGGGCGAAGATCGGGATGCCCTCGGCCGCGTAGGCGTCGACGAACTTGAGCAGGTAGCGGGCGAAGGCATCGTAGTACTCCGGCCGCAGCGTGCCCTGGATCAGGCTGTTGTTGGATTTCATCCACGCCGGCGCGCTCCAGGGCGAGGCCATCACCTGCAACCGCGGATTGATCGCCAGGGCGGCGCGGGTCACCGGCACCACGTCGCCGCGATTCGGTTCGATGCTGAAGTGCTTGAGCTCCGGGTCCGGCTGGTTGCCCGGCGGATCGTCCAGGCTGTAGTGGTGGCGCGAGAAGTCGGAGGCGCCAATGGTCAGGCGGGTGAAACTCAGGCCGAGCCCGCCGTTGTCCCGGCCAAACAGCTCGCGCAGCAGCGCATCGCGTTGAGCCGGCGACATGCGGTGCTGGATCAGCCAGGCGGAGGAATCGGTGATGGAGGCGCCGAAACCGACCATGCGCTGGAAGCGCTGCTCCGGATCCACTTCGATGTGGATCCGCCGATCGGAGTCGTCGCCGAACTCCACCGGCGCCTGCGCCTGCATCGCCTGCCGGTGGTCGGAAGTCGTGATCCACACCTGTGCCCGTGGCCCTGCGTGCGCGGTACCGGCCGCGCCGGCGAACATCGCCGCGAACAGAACGGACAAGGTGAATGGCATGCGCCAGCGGATGGTCGTTTTCAATGGAACTCTCCCTCGGTTCGCGGTGGCGAAAAAAACGCCATGTTTCCGCGCATTTCCAATGCTGCGCTGCAGCGATGCCGCCACGTATCCCGCGCCATGCGCCAACAACGACGGCAGTTGCCGCCAGGTCGCGTAACGCGATATTGACAAGTCGCATTGAGCGACAGTATGACAGCGCTGTCAATACAGGCTGGAGAGGGCCGCATGACACACCAGGCACACGCTCGGGGAGCCGCCGGCTCCCAACTTCGCTTCGTCCCCCGCAAGCAACTGCTTGCCTCCGCCTGCGCGCTGGCGCTGGTATCCACCTTCGCGGTCCATGCCCAGGATGCGCAGCAGGAGAAGACGCCGGAACAGCAACAGAATCCGGACATCAGCACCCTCGACAAGGTGCAGGTCACCGGCATCCGCGGCAGTATCGCGACCTCGATCGACACCAAGAACGAGTCCAACTCGATCGTCGAGGCAATTTCCGCCGAGGACATCGGCAAGCTTCCCGACGTCAGCATCGCCGAATCGATCGCCCGCCTGCCCGGCCTGGCGGCACAGCGCGTCAATGGTCGTGCCCAGGTCATCGCCATCCGCGGCCTGGCCCCAGACTTCGCGGCGACATTGCTCAACGGCCGTGAACAGGTCACCACCGGCGACAACCGCGGCGTCGAGTTCGACCAGTATCCGTCCGAGCTCATCAACGCCGTGACCGTTTACAAGACGCCCGACGCCAAACTGATTGGCCAGGGCCTGTCAGGCACGGTCGATCTGCAGACCATCCGTCCGCTCGAGTACGGCCAGCGCCGGATCGTGGTCAACGCACGTGGCGAGAAGAACTCGTTCGGGCGGCTGAATTCCGGGGTCAGTAACAGCCTGGGCAATCGTTTCAGTGCTTCCTACATCGATCAGTTCGCCAACAACACCATCGGCATCGCGCTGGGTTATGCGCACCTGGACTCGCCATTCCAGGAGAAGCACTACAAGGCCTGGTGGTGGGGTGGTTCGGCCGACTGGTTCCCGGCCGACGGCATCCCGGGCAAGCCCGCTGGCGCGGAAATGCTGATGGGCGCCGAAGCCTGGGCGCGTTCCAGCGACCAGATCCGTGATGGCCTGATGGGCGTGTTCGAGTTCAAGCCCAACGAGAACTTCCACAGCATCCTCGACCTGTACTACTCCAAGTTCGACCAGAAGGAGACGATGCGCGGCATCATGTGGAGCCAGGATCCGTGGACCGGAAACGGCGTCACGATCTCGAATCCGAGCGTGGTTCGCCGGGGCAATGTGGATATCGTCACCGGGGGCAACCTGACCAACATCGAGCCAGTTATCCGCAACGACTACAACCGTCGCCAGGACGACATGTTCTCGGCCGGATGGAAGAACATCTGGCACTTCTCGGAGAATTGGACCGCACAGGCCGACTTGAGCTACTCCACCACCGAGCGCGAGCAGAGCATTGCCGAGACTTACGCCGGCCTGCAGACGGTCGGTACGGATGGAACGGTCAGCCCGGTGCTCGATACGCTGAGCTACAGTTCCCCGCTGAGCTCGGAGTTCGCCCGCTTCTCGTTTGGTCGCAGCTACGCGGACCCGTCCACCGTCGTCCTGAGCGACCCGTCCAACTGGGGACGCGACGGCCGCATCGAGACGCCACATCTGGAAGACACCATCAAGGCGGCGCGTTTCGAGTTGCGCCGGGATTTCCAGGCAGGTCCGTTCTCCGGCCTGGAGTTGGGCGCAAACTTCAGTCGCCGCGAGAAAGAGAAAACCTCCTACGTCTATTACGCGAACCTGAAAAACGGCCGCACGCCGATTACCCTGGACAGAGATGTCCTGGTGGCGCCCACCAATCTGGGCTTCGTAGGCATTCCGCATGTCCTGTCCTATGACGTCAACGAAGCGCTGAGTCGCTACTACGACATTGGCCTGCAGATGGACCAGAACGATTTCCAGAAGGACTTCTCGGTCACCGAGAAGGTCAAAACCTTCTATGCCAAGCTGGACATCGATACCGATATCGGCGAACGGGTGCGTCTGCGCGGCAACGTGGGCGTGCAGTACATCAAGACCGATCAATCCTCCCGTGGCTTCAACGTCGCCAGCGTCAACAACCTCGGCGCGGTCGAAGCAGGTACGGACTACGACGATCTGTTGCCCAGCCTGAACCTGGTAGCCGACTTCGGCGATGGCTGGTTCCTTCGTTTTGGCGCCGCCAAGACCCTTGCGCGCGGTCGCATCGACGACATGCGGGCCGCTTCCAATGCCAGTGTGTCCCCGACCACGCGGCAATGGAGCGGTAGCGGCGGCAACCCCTACCTGGAGCCGTGGCGTGCGAAAGCGGCTGACCTGTCGCTTGAGAAATATTTCGGACCGGCCAGCTATGTCGCCCTCGCCCTGTTCTACAAGAACCTGGACAACTACATCCGCAGCAACACGGTCGAATACGACTTCACCGGCTACACGAACCCGGATCCGACCATCGTGCCCGTCTCCAACATCGGCCAGTTCAGCACGCCGGTGAATGCGGAAGGTGGCTACCTGCGTGGTGCGGAGCTGAGCACGGCGCTCGATTTCGGCATGTTCGCCCCCGCGCTTGACGGCTTTGGCGCGCAGTTCAGCGCATCGTATACGGAGAGCAACATCAACCCGGGCAATACCACGTCGAACGTGGCGGCACTCAATCGCCTGCCAGGGCTGTCGCGGGATGTTGCCAACCTGACCCTGTACTACGAAAAGAACGGTTTCTCCGCGCGCGTCAGCGAACGTTACCGTTCGGAGTTCCGTGGCGAGATCTACAACCTGTTCTTCTCGCGGGCCTACACGACCATCCTCGCGGATCGCCAGACCGATCTGCAGCTCAGCTACGAGTTCCCGGATGGCAGCAACATGGCGGGCATGTCGTTCCTGTTCCAGGTCAACAACCTGACCAACTCGCCCTACCGCACCGTACAGGATTCGGAGTTCGGTGGCGGTGCGAGCCAGCCGCTGGAGTACAACGAGTACGGCCGACAGTTCATGTTCGGCGTGAGCTACAAGTTCAACTGATGCAAATCCGGCCGGCGGCGTCCCGCAAGGGCGCTGCCGGCCGCCGATGTTGTGCACGGCGGAGCGATCCGCCGTTTTCTTCTTTGAAACATCCGGAGGTAAAGACGTGAGAATCCGTGATATCGCACTCCTGAGCGGGATCTGCCTGGCCATGGGACTGGCGGCTTGCGCCAAGCAGGAGCCGGCCACTGCCGACCAGAAACCCACCGAGCCGGCGAAGCTGGCCGACTGGCCACGCCTGACCAGCGCCGTGGCGCAAGATCCGGCCTTGGAAGCGCGTATCAAGGAAATCCTGGCGTCGATGACCTTGGCCCAGAAGGTGGGCCAGATGACCCAGGCGGAGATCAAGTCGATTACGCCGGAGGAAGTTCGCAAGTACTACATCGGTTCGGTGCTCAATGGCGGCGGTTCCTGGCCGGGCAAGAACAAGCGAGCCGACGTGAAGGATTGGCTGGCGCTAGCCGACGCCTACTACGCGGCGTCGATGAGCACGGATGCGAAGATCCCGGTGCCGATCATCTGGGGTACCGATGCCGTGCACGGCCACAGCAACGTGTTCGGCGCGACCATCTTCCCGCACAACATCGGCCTGGGCGCGGCGCATGACGCGGCGCTGATCGAGAAGATCGGCGCGGCCACCGCGCAGTCCACCCGTGCCACCGGCATCGGCTGGGCGTTCGCGCCGACCGTGGCGGTCGCGCAGAACGCGCGCTGGGGCCGCACCTACGAGAGTTACTCCTCCGAGCCGGCGCTGATCCGCGAATACGGCGCGGCCTACGTCAAGGGCATGCAGGGCACGCTCAAGGGCGACGGCGACGTGGTCGCCACCGCCAAGCATTTCATTGGCGACGGTGCCACCGACAACGGCAAGGACCAGGGCAATTCGACCGTGCCGCTGGCGGACATGATCAACGTCCACGGCCAGGGTTACTACGGCGCCATCGAAGCCGGCGTGCAGACGGTGATGGCGTCCTACAACAGCTGGAACGACGTCGCTGCCGGCAAGGACTACGGCAAGATGCATGGAACGAAGGACCTGCTGACCGGCGCGCTGAAGGAGAAGATGGGCTTCGACGGTTTCGTCGTGTCCGACTGGAACGGCATCGGCCAGGTGCCGGGCTGCAGCAACGCCAGCTGCGCCGCTTCGATCAATGCCGGCATGGACATGATCATGGTGCCGGACGACTGGAAGGCCTTCATCGCCAACACCCTCCAGCAGGTCGAAAGCGGCGAGATTCCGCTGGCCCGCATCGACGACGCGGTCACCCGCATCCTGCGGGTCAAGCTGCGTGCCGGCCTGTTCGAGCGCAAGCCGTCCGACAGCCCGCATGCCGGCAAGCCGGAATCGCTGCAGCACCGCGAACTGGCCCGCCAGGCGGTACGCGAGTCGCTGGTGCTGCTGAAGAACGAGAACGCCGCGCTGCCGCTCAAGCGCAACCAGCGCGTGCTGGTCGTCGGCAAGAACGCTGACAGCGTGCCGAACCAGGCCGGTGGCTGGTCGCTGACCTGGCAGGGCACCGACAACACCAACGCCGACTATCCGAACGCGGACACGCTGCTGGCCGGCATCCGCGAAGCGGTCGGCGAAGGCAACGTGACCGTGCGCGAATCGGCCGAAGGCGTGGATCCGGCCAGCTTCGACACCGTCATCGCGGTGATCGGCGAAACACCGTACGCCGAGATGATGGGCGACATTCTGCCGTACCAGACCGTCGCCCACAGCCAGCGCAGCCCCGAGGATCTGGCGGTGCTGAAGTCTGCCGCTGCCACCGGCAAGCCGGTCGTGACAGTGTTCCTGTCCGGGCGTCCGCTGTATGTCAACGATCTGATCAACCTGTCGAGCGCGTTCGTCGCCGCGTGGCTGCCGGGCACCGAAGGCAAGGGTGTGGCCGACGTGCTGTTCGCCGGTGCGGACGGCAAGCCGGCGCATGACTTCCGTGGCCGCCTGACCTTCCCGTGGCCGGGTGATGCGTGCCCGGCGCCGTCGAACCATCCGGATCCGAAGAAGCCTGCGCAATTCGGACTCGGTTACGGCCTGTCGTATGCCAAGCCCGGCCAGGTTGCCAAGCTGGCGGAAACCGCGCCCGCGACCTGTGGCGAAGCCACCACGGTGGCGGTGTTCAACCTCGCCGATGCCGCGCCCTACGCGCTGCACCTGTCGGCGGCGGGCCAGGACCGCGCGCTCGGTGCCGATCTCAACCAGACCATCGAGTGGCCGCAGGACAAGCCGGCGCTGCGCGTGCGCACGGTGCAGGTCAACACCCAGCAGGACGCCAAGGAAGTCACCTGGCTGGCGCCGGCGCGCTTCTACGCGCGCAGCCCCGGCGGCACCAGCATGGCGTCGATCGCGCAGGACAAGGGCGCGCTGCTGTTCGACATCAAGCTCGCGCAGGCACCGAAGGGCAAGGTCACGCTGCGCTTCGGTTGCACGCAGGGCTGTGGCGACGGCATCGATCTGGCTCCGCAGCTGGCCGGCTACAAGCCCGGCGACAAGCACACCGTGAAGGTGCCGCTGTCCTGCTTCGCCGATCGCGGCGCCAACCTGGGCGGCATCGACATGCCGTTCGCCATCGACGCCGACGCCCCGTTCTCGGCCGCCTTCACCAACATCAAGGTGGTGGCCGGTGCGGCGGCGGATGCCGATGCGGTGAAGTGCGGCAAGTAATTGCCACGAATCCTTCCGAAGGATGAGGGGTCGTTAAACCGACCCCTCGTTTCCGTCACCGACCGTGGTCATTCCGGCGGCCTTTGACGATCCGCTGGTCGGTCAAGCCGGGATCCATTTGCCGCGATGGTGAATGGCCCTTGAGGACTGAAGCACCGCGCGAAGGTGGATTCCAGCTCTCGCTGGAATGACGGCTTTGGGGTTGGGATGGTGATACGTCAGCGTCCGGGACCGCCCGGCGATGCCTTCCCGGCACCCCGGAAATGCGCCTCGATCTGCTCCAGCGTCCGCCCCTTGGTCTCCGGCAGCAGGAACGCCGCCACCAGGAAATACAGCACGGTGCAGGCAGCCCAGAAGAAGAACATGCTGGCGTAGCCGTAGTGGCCGACGGTGGGCAGGAAGATCGCCGCGATGGTGGTGGAGACGAACTGGTTGATCAGCAGGGCGATGCTCATGCCGTTGGAACGGATGCGGGTGGGCATGAGTTCCGACAGCGCGAGCCACACGCACACGCCGGGGCCGACCGCGAAGAAGGCCACGAACACCAGGATGCAGGCGGCGACCGCCCAGCCGTGCGCCGGCGACGGTACCGCGCCGAGGCTGGCACGCTCGATCACCAGCGGCGCGTGTGCCGCTTCGGCCGGATCCGGGAACGGATTCAGGTGTAGTCGGCGAAAGAAGGCGCCGATGACGCTGTCCGCCTGCACGGTCTGATCGCGACGCAGGACCACCTCGGGCACGCCGGGCGCATCGCTGCGCAGCGATCGCACGTTGCTGAAACCGCCGTAGGCGTAGGCGATGGTCAGTTGCTGCGGTCCGGTCGCGCTGTCCACGCCGAGGCGACGCCATTGCGCCGCGTCCAGTTCCAGCTTCAGCGCATCGCCGGCAATCTGCGATTGCAGCACCGGCGAGACATCGCGCTCGCCCCGCTCGGCACGGACGAACAGCAAGGCGGCGGCCAGCAGCGCCACCGCGATGCCACCGCTGCCGAGCATCAGCAGGAACTTGCGTCCCTTGCGGTCCACCAACACCAGCGCGACCACCGTCATCACCGCGTTGAGCACCTTGATCGCCACGTCGGCGCCGTTGGCGACCGCGCCGGGCAGACCAGCCTGGTTGAGGATGTTGACCGCGTAGGCCAGCACGGAGTTGATGCCGGTGGCCTGGGTGAAGGCGAGCACCGCGCAGGCCAGCAGGAACGGCCACACATAGCGACGGCTGAGCAGGCGGTCGCGCGCCTGCGGGTCGCCGGCGCCTTCCGGCGCCTGCATCCGTGCCAGTGTCATCTCGACCTCGCTGGCGGGAACGGTGCGGCGCAGCGCGTCGCGTGCGCGTTGGATGCGTCCACGCCGTACCAGCCAGCGCGGCGATTCGCTCAGCAGCAGCACGCCGGCGGTGAACACCAGGCCAGGCAGCAGGCAGCTCCAGAAAATCGTCCGCCACGCGTGATCCTTCGCGGCGAACAGCACGCGTTGCTGTTCGGCGGCGGCCAGTCCGCTTACCGAGGCTTCCGCCGCATCCACCGCGTGCGCGTGGTACAGGCCGATGACCGCCGCCAGCACCAGTCCGATGGTCAGCAGCAGCTGGAACATCGCCGCGCCGCGTCCGCGCCGTTCCGGCGCGAGCACTTCGGCCAGGTACAGCGGCACCACCACGCCGATCAGGCCGCCGCTCACGCCTTGCAGCAACCGGCCGAGCAGCAGTGGTGTATAGCCGGAGGCCAGCGCCATGATCGGAATGCTGAGGGTGAAGAGCAGGCCGGCCAGGAACATCGCGCCGCGCCGGCCGATCAGATCCGCGATGGCGCCGGCGAACAGCGACGAAAGCACGCTGCCCAGCAGTACCGCCGCCACCACGAAGCCGAGCTGCTGGCTGGTGAGATGCCAGCTGATCGTGGCCGTGGCCTCCAGGTACGGCAACGCGCCGGCGATGATGCCGATGTCGATGCCATAGAGCAGGCCGCCCATGCCGGCGATGAACAGCAGGTAGCGCACCTGCCAGCGCGGAGCGGCGTCATGTGCGGGTGCGGCCAGGGTGGCGGAGGGATCGTTCATTCGGATGCCGGTCCTGTCGATTTCATGCGCGCAAGGCGCGGGAAACACCGGCACGGGCGTACCGGTGCGGAGAACGAAAGCGGATCAGCCCAGCGGAATCGCGTCGCCTTCGACGAACACCTGCTGCACCTGAAGTTGCGGATCCAGCACCACCAGATCCGCCCACGCACCGGCCTGCACGCGGCCGCGATCGATCAGGCCCAGGTAGTCGGCTGGATAACGCGAGAGGCGGTTGGAGGCATCGGCGACATCGAGTCCCAGCGAGACCAGGTTGCGCAGTGCCTGATCCATGGTCAGCGCGCTGCCGGCCAGCGAACCGGCCGCCAGCCGTACGCAACCCAGGCACTTGAACACGCGCTGCGAACCCAGCGCGTATTCGCCATCGGGCATGCCGGTGGCGGCGGTGGCGTCGGTGACGCAGTACAGGCGTGGAATCGCCCGCAGCGCGGTGCGGATCGCCCCGGGATGCACGTGCTTCAGATCCGGGATCAGTTCCGCGTACTCGGCGTGCGCGAGCGCGGCGGTGGCGATGCCGGGATGGTAGTGATCCACGCCGGTCATGCCGTTGAACAGATGGGTGAACCCGGCGGCGCCGGCTTCCAGCGCGGCCACGCCATCCTCGTAGCTGCCGGCGCTGTGGCCCAGCTGCACGCGGATGCCGAGTTGGTTGAGTTGCGGAATCAGCGTCTGGTGCGCGCCGATTTCCGGTGCCAGGGTCAGCACCCGGATCGGCGCCAGCGCATGCAGGCGGCGGACCTGTTCCAGTGTCGCTTCGACCACCAGCGGCGGCTGCGCGCCCAGCCGCTCGATGCTGATGTAGGGGCCTTCCAGGTGCACGCCCAGCACCCGCGCCATGCCTTCGTCGCGCTTGGCAATGGCCGGCGCGAGGCCTTCCAGCGCCTGCACGATGTCGTCCTCGTGAGCGGTCATGGTGGTGCCCAGCAGCGCGGTGGTGCCGTGGCGCGCATGCGCGCGGGCCACGGTACGCGCGGCGTCGCCGCCCTGCATGATGTCCACGCCGTCGCCGCCGTGCACGTGCAGGTCGACGAAGCCGGGCAGGATCAGCGGCTCGTCGCTTTCGCCTTCGCCGGCATCCGGTACGGGATGGAGCGCACGCACGCGCTGGTCGAACTCGATGGTTCCGCGCATCCAGCCGTCGGCGGTGAGGATGCGGCCCTTCAGCGTGCGTGTCGCGGTCATGGCGGTGGTGGCTCTGCGATGATCACTTCGATGCCCAGTCGCTGCAGTCCTTCGCGGTACTCGGCGCTGATGCCTTCATCGGTGATGATGGTGTGGATCTGATCCAGGCGGGCGATGCGATGCAGGCTGACCCGACCGAACTTGGAGGCATCGGTCAGCACCACGATGCGGCGCGCGCGCTCGACCATGCGGTGGTTGAGGCTGGCTTCGGCCTCGTGGTGGGTGGTCAGGCCGAACTGCAGGTCCAGGCCGTCCACGCCGAGGAACACGGTGTCGAAGCTGTAGGTGTTGAGGCTGGCCTCGGCCTGGCTGCCGTGCAGTGACAGCGACTGCTTGCGCAGCAGGCCACCGGTCAGCAGCAGTTCCACGCCGGGTGCGTTGGCCAGTTCCCAGGCGATGTTCAGGCCGTTGGTCATCACGGTGACGTCGCGATGATCGCGCAGGTGCCGCGCCAGGGTCATCGTGGTCGAGCCGGAGTCGATGATGATGTTGTCGCCGGGCTTGACCAGGCGCGCGGCGTGCGTGCCGATGGACTCCTTCAGCGGATGGTTGAGCGCGTCCTTCTCGTGGATGTCCTGCTCGGTCGGCGGTGTGCGCACCAGGGTGGCGCCGCCGTGGTTGCGGGTGGCCAGGCCCTGCGATTCGATGTGGGTCAGGTCGGCGCGGATGGTCACCGACGACACCTCGAAGCGATCCACCAGATCCGCGACCTGCACGTTGCCGTGCTGGACCAGCAGCTGGAGGATCTGTTGCCGGCGTTGGCGGGTATTGCGCATGACGGACCTGTGGATGTTCGGAAGCGGAACCGGAAGCTTACCGTTCCGAAAGCGCGCTGGCTGCGGAAGTTTCGTTTCCGGACCGCGAACCCGCCTGGTTGCGGGCACAGGCACGGGCGTACTCGCCCAGCCGCAGGGCGATCCGGTGCTGGATCAGCGCCAGTGGATCGGCGGTGAGCGTGCCGGCTTCGATGGTGCGCTGTTGTTCGGGCAGGAACTGGCTGAGCAGGATCATCGGCGGCACGTGCCGGCGCAGGTTGGCAACCAGGCGATCCACCGCCGCCTTTACCTCCGGTTCGCCCCAGTAGTAGCGGCAGCGATCGCTGAGCGCGTAGCGGCGCAGCAGGCGCAATTCGGCCGGGTCGCCGCTGTAGTGGTTCTGCCAGTGCTTCGGCTTCTCCACCATGCAGCGATCCAGCACCTCGGGCAGATGCGAGCGTTCGGCTTCCGGCAGCAGTTCGTCCTCGATGGCGGCCAGCGCGAACAACGCCTCGCGATAGGCGAAGGTGGCGGCCGGGCCGACCTTGAGGATGGCGAAGTGATCCCGCACCAGCGCATGCAGCGCGGCTTCGGTCTGGTAGTCGGTGGAGTGCGCCTCGAACACGATGCGTGGCTGGGTCTGGACGAAGTCCGACAGCGCGGTGGCGGCGACCGGGTCGTAACCATGCACCTGGCTGTGATCGAAATCCACGCCCGGCTGCACCACCATCGCGATGACCCGTTCCCAGGCCGGGGTCAGTTCCGGCGTGGAAAATGCCTGGCGATGGATTTCCAGCGTGCGCGCGGCGGCAGCCGGCGTGGTGACCGCCAGACCGCCTTCCAGCGAAGCCTCGCCGCCCGGCACCGGCACTTCCGTGCCGATCACGTAGACCGGCGGCGGCAGCCCGGCGTCGGCGGCGGTGCGCTCGGCGATGACGGCCAGCTCGGCCGAGCGCGCGGCGACGATTTCGTCCGGCAGCGGATGCGGATCGCCGGCGCAGGACATGCTGCAATCCAGGTGGATCTTGTGGAAGCCGGCGGCGACGTAGGCCGCGATCAGATCGCGCGCATGCGCCATCGCCTGTTCGGCCGGGAGCTTCTGCCAGGCGTTGGGCCCCAGGTGATCGCCGCCGAGGATCAGGCGATCGGCGGGAAAGCCCTGCTGGCGTGCCAGCGCTTCCACGTAGGCGCGGAACTGCACCGGATTCATGCCGGTGTAGCCGCCGAACTGATCAACCTGGTTGGAGGTGGCTTCGACCAGCAGCATCGTGTCGTACCGCCGCGCGACCTGCATCGACGCCAGCAAGACCTGCTCGTTGCTGGAGCAGATGCTGTACAGGCCGACGTTCTCGCCTTCGCGATGGGCGGCAATCAGGGATTGGACAGCGGACACGGAACGGCCTCCGGGAAAGGAAGAATCAGGAAATGGGGCAGTGCTGGCGAGCCAACAGCGCCGCGCCGCGCGCACCGCCCGCATCGCCGAACACCGGCGGCAGGATCGGTGGCACGCGCACGCCCTTGAACAGGTGCGTGGCGATCGCCTGCGGCAGATCGCGGTACAGGCGTTCGGCCTTGGACAAGCCGCCGCCGAGCACGATGACGTGCGGATCCACCGCCATGATCAGGCTGGCCAGGCTGTGGCCGAGCAGATCCCGATGCACGTCGAGCGCGCGGTTGGCGGTTTCATCCTGTTGCTGCGCACGCGCGATGATCGCGGCCGCGTCGAGATCGGCGCCGCCGAGCTGGCGATGGATCAGCGCCAGCCCGCCGCCGGACACGTAGCGTTCGATGCAGCCGCGCAGGCCGCAGGGACAGTCGAGCACCGGCAGCGCGTGTTTCACCAGCAGGTGCGCGGCGACGCTCCAGTGGCCCCACTCGCCGGCGATGCCGTTGTAGCCGCCCACCAGCCGGCCCTCGATGCAGTAACCGCCGCCCGCGCCGGTGCCGAGGATGGCGCCGAACATGCTGGGCTGGCCGTCTGCCGCGCCGCCATGCGCCTCGGACAGCGCGAAGCACTGCAGATCGTTGCCCAGGTGCAGCGGAGGCCCGATTCGCGCCCGCAGATCCTGTCCCACCGTCTGCCCGGTCAACGCGGGCACGTTGGCGCTGAGCTGGCGGCCGCTGACGCGATCGCGCACGCCGGGCAGGCCGATGCCGATCGCCTGCGCCGGCTGGCCGAGCGTCTCGTCCGCGTCACGGATCAGCGTGGTGACCGCTTCCAGGAACGCCGGATAGTCGCGCGTCGGGGTGTCGATGCGATGGCGATGCAGCACTTCCAGGCGCGCATCGCAGGCGACCAGTTCGATCTTGGTACCGCCGATGTCGATGCCGTAGTAGCGCTGCATGGCGTGGCTCCCGGCTCAGCCGTGGCGGTGGATGATCACGCCCTGCACGACCCGGTTGACAGTGCCGTCGGGGAAGGGATTGTCGGGGGTGAGGCCGAGTCCGGCGGAGCGCCGCAGCGCATAGCGCTGGGCCAGGGTCAGCCATACCGGCGCCAGCCATGGATCCGGCAGCGCCGGCACGTCCAGCGCGAGATCGTCCGGCGCATCGGCGCCGTCGCCGGCACCGGGGCCGGGGCCGGGGCCGATCGACAGCACGCGTCCGGCCACGCCGTCGCGGCGCAGTTCGTCCAGCAGATCCTGTTCGTAGCGGCGGGCGAGCGGCAACGCGCTGCGCAGCACCACCACCAGGGTGTCCGCATCCAGGGTGGACTTGGGACCATGACGGAAACCGAGCGGGGTGTTGGCCAGCGCCAGCACGCGGCCGGCGGTCAGTTCTAGCACCTTGAGCGCGGCTTCGCGCGCCAGCGCTTCCAGCGGACCGCTGCCCAGGTAGATCACGCGCGAGAACGCGGTTTCCGCCAGCGTGGCAGCGGCGCCTTCCCAGTCGGCGAGTGCGCGCCGGCCCAGCGCGGCGACCGTGCGCAGGCGCTCCAGCCGCTGTTCCCACGGCGCGCTGTCGAACACCGCCAGCGCCGCCAGTTGCATGCAGGTCAGGCTGCTGGTCATCGCGAAGGCGCGATCGCAGCTGGCCGGCGGCATCAGCAGCGTGAGGGTGTCGTCGCGGCCGCGGCCACGGCGCGCCAGTTCGCCTTCGCCATTGCAGGTGATGTCGAGGAAGCGCGATTTGGCCACGTATTCGCGCACCAGATCGACCGCGGCGACGCTCTCCGGACTGGAACCGCTGCGCCCGAACGACACCAGCAGGGTCGGCCGTTCGCGCTCCAGGTACAGCGAAGGATGGGTCAGCAGGCTGGTGGTGTGCACGGCGCGCGCTTCGGCGGGCCATTGCGAATTGATCGTGTCGGCGACCATCTCGGCGATGAAGCCGGAACTGCCGGCGCCGGTGAAGATCACCCGGTGGCCGGGCTGGCGCAGCCAATCGCCGAGGAATTCGTCGATGGCGGCATGGGTGTCCGCCAGCGCTTCCGCCAGCGCGTCCCACAGGGCGGGCTGCTGGGCGATTTCTTCGGCGGTGTATTGCCCGCCAAGGTGCTGCCAGGCGGACAAATCGGAAAGCGTAGGAGCGTCCATTCATTGTTCCTGTTGGGCCTGCGCACGATCTGTGTTTTCTTTCGAAATGTCAAATATCGAAAGATATTGGAAAGTTTGATGCGGCTTCCATTTTCCGACTTTCGGGATCGAAATCGCCCTACGGATGCGATCGGAGATCGGCCTGTTAAGCCTTTTGAAGGAGCTCTGGCGAAGATGAATAGCGGGTTCTGAAAGTATTGCTTCGCAGCAACTTTCGATATCGAGAAAATATCCTTCTTTTTTCTTTGCAATTTATTGACATATTTCGAGACGCTGTCCTAGAGTCGGCCGCAATGGTTTCGTATTCCCGCTCACGCGGGCTTGGGGAGCAAGTTGGAAACCCACGTTAGGCATCGCCGCAATCGCTACGCCGCGCTCATGGCCCTGGCATTGGCCGTGTCCGCGCCGGCGTTCGCCGAAAGCGTGGGCAACCTGCGCGAAGTCCGGGCCGCGCCTTCACGCGAAGGCGTCGCCGGCTGGGACATCACCACCGACAACGGCACCCGCGTGCGGGTGGAACTGCTGCGCGCCGATACGCTGCGCGTGCAGGCCGGCCGCAAGGGCAAGCTGGGTCCGTCCGGTGACAAGGCCGCACCGATCGTGTTGCCGCAGGTCGCGGGCAAGGTGGTCTCCAGCTTCGAGGAGGACGCGCAGGAAGTGCGCATCCGTACCGAGGCGCTGGTGCTGCGCATCCAGCGCCAGCCATTGCGCATGAGCCTGGAACGGGTGGAGGGCGATCGCACCAGCGTGCTGTGGCGCGAACTGCAACCGCTGGATCTGGACGCGCAGCAGAGCGTGCAGGTGCTGTCCAGCGATGCCGCCGAGCATTTCTACGGCGGCGGACAACAGAACGGCCGCTTCGAATTCAAGGGCCGCGAACTGGAAATCGCCTACTCCGGCGGCTGGGAGGAAGGCGACCGCCCCAGTCCCGCGCCGATGCTGCTGAGCTCGCGCGGCTGGGGCATGCTGCGCAACACCTGGAGCGACGGCAATTACGATCTGCGCCAGGCCGACCAGTCCACCCTGCTGCATCGCGAGGATCGCTTCGACGCCTACTACTTCGTCGGCGCCGGCCTGCGCGAACTGCTGGATCGCTACACCGCGCTGACCGGCCGTCCCGGCCTGCTGCCGCGCTGGGCGCTGTCCTACGGCGACGCCGATTGCTACAACGACGGCGACAACAAGAAGAAGCCCGGTACCGTGCCCGAAGGCTGGAGCGACGGCCCGACCGGCACCACGCCGGACGTGATCGACAGTGTCGCGCGCAAGTATCGCGAACACGACATGCCGGGCGGCTGGATCCTGCCCAACGACGGCTACGGCTGCGGCTACACCGATCTGCCCAAGGTCGTGCAGGGCCTGGCGCGCTACGGCTTCCGGACCGGGCTGTGGACCGAGAACGGCGTCGACAAGATTGCGTGGGAAGTCGGCAAGGCCGGCAGCCGCGTGCAGAAGCTGGACGTCGCCTGGACCGGCAAGGGCTACCAGTTCGCGATGGACGCCAACCAGTCCGCCTACAACGGCATCCTCGACAACTCCGACTCGCGCCCGTTCCTGTGGACGGTGATGGGCTGGGCCGGCATCCAGCGCTACGCCGTGGCCTGGACCGGCGACCAGAGCGCCAGCTGGGACTACATCCGCTGGCATATCCCGACCCTGATCGGTTCCGGCCTGTCGGGCATGGCCTACGCCACCGGCGATGTGGATGCGATCTTCGGCGGCAGCGCCGAGACCTACACCCGCGATCTGCAATGGAAGAGCTTCACCCCGGTGCTGATGGGCATGTCCGGCTGGTCGTCGGGCGCGCGCAAGCATCCGTGGTGGTTCGACGAGCCGTATCGCAGCATCAATCGCGACTACCTCAAGTTGAAGATGCGCCTGACCCCGTACATGTACGGGCTGGCGCGCGACGCGGAAACCACCGGCGCGCCGATCGTGCGCGGCCTGATGTGGGATTACCCGGCCGATCCGCAAGCGTGGACCGAGGCGCACAAGTACCAGTTCCTGCTCGGCCGCGAACTGCTGGTCGCGCCGGTCTATCGCAGCCAGGCCGCCAGCCGCGGCTGGCGCCGCGACATCCATCTGCCGCAAGGCCGCTGGATCGACTACTGGGATGGCCGCCAACTGCAAGCCGACGCGAACGGCCGACGCATCGATCGCCAGGTGGAACTGGCGACCCTGCCGCTGTTCGTGCGCGCCGGCGCGATCCTGCCGATGTATCCGGAGATGCTGTACGACGGCGAGAAGCCGCTGGACGAACTGACCCTGGATCTGTATCCGCAGGGCGAGTCGAGCTACACCTTGTACGAGGACGACGGCAACACCCGCCGCTACGCCAAGGGCGAGTTCAGCGAACAGGCCATCCGCATGCGCGCGCCCGCGCAGGGCAGCGGCGAGGTGCGCGTCGAAATCGATCCGGTGCGTGGCCAGTACGCCGGCCAGCTGCCGCAGCGCCGCTATGCGCTGCGCGTGCTGAGCCGGACGAAGCCGAACGCGGTGGAACTGGACGGCCGCGCGCTCCCGCCACTGGCCGATCGCGCCGCCTTCGACGTCGGCGCCGAAGGTTGGTACTTCGATGCGAAGGAGCGTCGCGGCACCGTGCATGTGCGTAGCGCGCCCACCGACATCCGCCGCGCGCTGGCGTTCCGGCTGGACATCCCGGTCGCCGCGGCGCCGGCCGACGATGCCTTCCCGGCCGCGCCGGAACTGGGCCGCGCGTTGCCGGCCGACAGCCTGCTGGTGGTCAATCGTCCCGCCGAGGAACCCGGGCATCCGCTGGAGAATGCCTTCGACGAGGATCCCGCCACCTGGTTCCGCACCGTGCGCAACCAGGCCGTGCGCACCGGCGCGCACGAATGGGTGATCGGCTTCGGCGAACGCCGCCTGGTTGATGGCATCGAACTGGCGCCGCGCACCGATCAGCACTGGAAGCATGGCCAGATCCGCGATTACGAAATCTACCTGGCCGACAGCAATGGCGAATGGGGCGAACCGATCGCGCGTGGTCGCCTGAAGCTGGAGCAGGGCACGCAGACGATCAGCTTCGCGCCGCGCGCCGGCCGCCTGCTGCGCTTCCGCGCGTTGAGCACACAGAACCCCGATGGCGATGGCGCCGCCGGCAACGATCCGATGGTGACGGCGACGCAGGCCGGCACCGCGCGCGCGTTCGATGCCTTGCAGCCGCGCGAAGTCGGGCCGATCACGCTGTCCACGTTCCGCGTGCTGGAACACCAGGCACCCGAGCGCCCGGCGCAGCAGCGCTATCTGTCCGAACTCGATCCGCCGGCCGGCGTCGCCCGGGATCGCGCGTTCGGCGGCCAGGCCGAGATGCGCATGAACGGCCTGCACTTCCGTCGTGGCCTGGGCGTGGGCGCGGACAGCCGCATCGATATCGAACTGAAGGGCGACTGGCGCCTGCTGCGTGCCGACCTCGGCATCGACGACAGCTGCCGCGAGGCCGGCGGCATGCAGTTCCAGGTCTGGGGCGACGACCGCCTGCTGTACGACAGCGGCATGGTGCGCGCGCCGGGCGTGGTCAAACCCGAACTCGACATCCGCGGCCTGCACCGCCTGAGCCTGCGCACCCTCGGCGCGCAGGGTGCGCGGCCGGCGCAGGTCTGCGGCAACTGGGCCAATGCTGTCCTGATGGGACAGGAGGGCGATACCGCCACCATTTCCCCGCCATAACCCGCTCCACAAAAAAGTTTCACGTCGTCTCCCCCGCCTAGTGACTGCGGCCCGTTGGCCGTGGCCCGGGACCGCTGTTGCCTCACGCAAGCCCATCCACCACAGCAGCGCCGCGCGCTGCACCCCCGAAACGAGGAGAGAACCCGATGTCGTCCGCAAGCCGCCGCCAACGCTGTATATCCATCACGCCACTGGCCCTAGCGCTGGGCACGGCGCTCGCCATGACCGGCACGGTCGCGGCGCAGACCGCCGAGACGCCGAAGGAAGACGGCAAGGCCACCGAACTGGCCCGCATCGAGGTCACCGGTTCCAACATCAAGCGCACCGACGTCGAGACCGCTTCGCCGGTGCAGATCATCAGCCGCCAGGACATCGAGAACATGGGTGCGCGCACCCTGTTGCAGGTGCTGGACAACCTGCCGGCCGCGCGCCCGGCGCAGCAGGACTTCAAGTCGCTGTTCACCGGCTCGGACGGCGCATCGCAGGCCAACCTGCGCGGCATGGGCGCGCAGGGCACGCTGGTGCTGCTCAATGGCCGCCGCCTGTCGTACTACGGCGCGCCGGCGGGTTTCCAGACCCAATTCGTCAACATCGACGCGATTCCCGCCGCGGCGATCGAGCGGATGGAAGTGCTGACCGACGGCGCCTCGGCCGTGTACGGCACCGATGCAATCGCCGGCGTGATCAACGTCATCACCAAGAAGTCCTACCAGGGCCTCGAGGTCAACCTGACCACCGACAGCTCCTCCCGCATCACCAGCTATGGCGAACACCAGGCCAGCATCACCGGCGGCTTCGGCAACCTCGACGAGGATCGCTACAACGTCTACGCCTCGCTGAACCTGTATCGGCGCGACCCGATCCCGCTGAGCGACTGGTACGACAAGAAGCCCGGCCAGTACTACGTCAATAATCCGAACTACATCAACAATTTCCGCCTGGGTACCGGCAGTGCGCCGGGCACGTTCAATCCCGGCAGCTACTTCGCCTTCGATCCGGTCACCGGCCGGCGCGTGCAGGAAGCCGCACCGGGTTGCCAGAACGTGGTCGTCGAGGCCGCCGGTCCCCGTTGCATCTGGCAGACCTGGATGAACAACGAGATTGACGCGGGCGCGAAGTCCGAGCGCATCACCGCCTACGTCAATGCCCACTTCCTGATCGGCGAAACCACCGAGGCCTTCGCCGAGGCGACCTACACCGACATCGATCTGCGCGCCAACGGCGGCACGCCGCGTGCATTCGGCACCACCACCGGCAATCCGACCAGCTGGTTCGCCCGCAATACCGGCACCAACGTCAACCAGTTCTTCTACCCCTACCTGGGCCCGAACAACGTCTACAACCACGCCAGTCCCGAACTGCGCGCGCTGATGGGCGGCGTGGTCGGCCTGCAGTACCTGATGCAGGACGTGGGCAAGAACCACTTCGGCCAGCGCAACACCGACAAGAGCTACCGAGGCCTGGCCGGCCTGCGCGGCAGCTTTGGTGACTGGAACTGGGAAACCGCGTTCGCCACCGCCGGCACGCATTCGGTCACCTACCAGACCGTCAACGTCAACCTGGACGGTTTCGCCCGGGCGTTCGGTCCGTTCACCGTCGATCCGGGCACCGGCCGCGTGATCATCTCGGACAATCCCGCCTACCGGTTCGGCGAGATCAGCGAGGCCAACGCGAAGCTGCTGCGCGAGGCCTACCCGACCTTCGACATCCAGTCCTGGACCCGCCTGCACACCCTGGACGGCAAGGTCGAAGGCCCGCTGTTCAACCTGCCCGCCGGCGAAGTACGCGCGGCCTTCGGCTTCAACGTCAGCCGCGAGACCTTCTATACGCCGGGCAATACGGATGCGGCCAACGGCAAGATCACCCAGCAGGGCGGTTCGTGGTTCGACGGCAAGCGCACCACCAGCGCGCTGTTCGCCGAAGTCGTGGCCCCGCTCACCGAGAAGCTGGAACTGGATGCGGCGCTGCGCGTGGACAAGTACCCGAACTTCGACGCCAACATCGCGCCGAAGATCGGCCTGAAGTACCAGGCGCTGCCGACGGTGATGCTGCGCGGCACCTACTCGGAAGGCTTCCGCGCACCGAGCCTGGCTGAAGCCGGCACCGGCGGCGTGTTCGCCCAGCTGGGCGGATTCGAGGACGACATCCGCTGCGACGAGACCAACGCGATCGCCAACCTGCTGTTGCAGTCGAATCGCCCGGGCGACGTCGATCTCGGCAATTCGCTGCTCAACGCCGACTGCAGCCGCACCGTGGCGCGCATGACCCAGCCGAACCAGAACCTGCAGCCGGAGAAAGCCAAGATCGCCACCCTGGGCGTGGTGCTGGAGCCGTTCGACTGGCTGTCGGTGTCGGCCGACTACTGGTTCATCTACCGCCGCAACCAGATCGCCGCGCCGGACTACAGCAAGGAAACCGACATCGTGTCGATGACCCGCAATCCGATCACCGACAGCGACCGCGCCGCGGAAGCCGCGGTGGCGGCGATGTGCGCGGATCCGGCCAGCGGCGTGACCTGCCCGGGCACGCTGCCCACCTACAGCGTGGGCAACGTGGCCAGCGTGGTAGGCCAGTACAAGAACCAGGGCCGCACCCTGATCGATGGTTTCGATGTCGATGCGCGCGGTCATTTCCCGCTGGGCCAGTGGGGCGAGCTGAACGTCGGCGTGGCCGCGACCATCGCGCGCCGCAACGAGGCTTACCTGGATGATGAAACCCGCTGGTACTACGGCAACACGATCGGCTACTACGGCAACCCGCGTCTTCGCGCCACCTTGAATGCCGACTGGACCTACGGCGAGGTGACCACCAGCTTCTTCGTCAACTACGTCGGCAAGACCAAGTGGGCATGGGACCGGGTCGACGCGCAGGACAACTCGCCGGAAACCTGCACCGCCGGATCGCTGCCGGTGGATCCGGACAACTGCAATGGCGTGCCGGCCTGGTGGACCGCCAACCTGGGCCTGTCCTGGCGGCCGGATGACCACTGGCACGCCGGCTTCACCATCAAGAACCTGTTCAACCGGATGCCGTTCTACGATCCGAACAGCTTCCTGGGTGATTCCAGCGACTATGCCAGCATCTTCGGCCGCAGCTACAGCTTTACCGTAGGCTACAAGTTCTGACGAAACAAACGCGCCGGTCCGCCGGCGCCCTGTCACAGGGAGTCCCACTGCAAATGAAACGTAGAGAGTTCATCCTCGCGGGAGCCGCGCTCGGCGCGGCCACCCTGCTGCCGAACACGCCGGCCTGGGCCAGCAAGCGCAAGATCCGGCTGGGCATGATCGGCACCGGCATGCGCGGCCAGGTCCTGCTGAAGGAGCTGCTGCGCCGCGAGGACGTGGAAGTGGCCGCGCTGTGCGACATCGAGCCGATCATGCTCAAGCAGGCGCTGGACATGGCCGCCAAGGCGGGCAAGCCGGCGCCGAAGGCATACGGACAGGACGGCGACACGCATGCCTACCGTCGCCTGCTCCAGCAGCGCGGCCTGGACGGCGTGATCATCGCCACGCCGTGGGAATGGCACGCGCCGATGGCGATCGAGGCGATGGAAGCCAAGGTGGCGGTCGGCTGCGAAGTCGTCGCCGGCATCACCCTGCAGGATCACTGGGACGTGCTGGCCGCGCAGCAGCGCACCGGCACGCCCTACATGCTGCTGGAAAACGTGTGCTACCGCCGCGATGTGATGGCGGCGCTGCAGATGGTGCGGGCCGGCCTGTTCGGCGAACTGGTCCACCTGCAGGGCGGCTACCAGCACGATCTGCGCGCGGTGAAATTCAACTCCGGCAATCCGGCCGAACCCTATGGCAGCGGCGTGGAATTCGGTCCCAAGGGCTGGTCGGAGGCACGCTGGCGCACCGAGCATTCGGTCCGCCGCAACGGCGAGCTGTATCCCAGCCATGGCATCGGCCCGTGCGCCATGTACACCGGCATCAACCGCGGCAACCGCTTCACCCACATCAACAGTTTCGCCACCAAGGCGCGTGGCCTGCACGAGTACACCGTGGCCAAGAGCGGCGGCACGATCCATCCCAGCACGCAGGCGAAATTCAAGCTCGGCGACGTGGTCACCACCACCCTGGCCTGCGAGAACGGCGAGACCATCCTCCTCCAGCACGACACCTCGCTGCCGCGTCCGTACTCGCTGGGGTTCCGCGTGCAGGGCACCAGGGGCTTGTGGATGGATCTCAACCAGTCCATCCACATCGAGGGCCGCAGTCCGGGGCACAAGTGGGAACCGTTCCAGGCCTACCAGGACGAGTTCGACCATCCGTTGTGGCGCAAGTACGCGCAGGATGCGGAAGGTGCCGGCCACGGCGGCATGGACTACTTCGTCATCCACGCCTTCGTCGAGGCGGTGAAGGCCGAGGCGCCGATGCCGATCGACATCTACGACGCGCTTGCCTGGAGCGCGATCACGCCGTTGTCGGAGCAGTCCATCGCCGAAGGCTTCAAGACCCTGGAATTCCCGGATTTCACCCAGGGCCTGTGGAAGTCCCGCAAGCCGATCTTCGCCTTCGACGCGAAGTATTGATGTAGAGCCGAGCTCGCTCGGCTCCACACAAGGATGGATCGCACCCAGGTAGAGCCGAGCTTGCTCGGCTCCCCGGGAAAGATGGATCGCGCGCAGCCGAGCAAGCTCGGCTCTACGATCAGCGGAAGCGCCGCGCGTAACCGACGTAGATTTGCACGTCGGGACTGTCGTCGTTGAGTCCGGTGTTGACGCCCGCGTCCCATTGGGTGTCTT
Source organism: Pseudoxanthomonas sp. 22568 (assembly GCF_052044485.1). Taxonomy (NCBI): domain Bacteria; kingdom Pseudomonadati; phylum Pseudomonadota; class Gammaproteobacteria; order Lysobacterales; family Lysobacteraceae; genus Pseudoxanthomonas; species Pseudoxanthomonas sp. 22568. Next base: position 46,266 of record NZ_JBQENC010000018.1, on the reverse strand, counting down.
CGCCGTGCTGCCAGCCGAACGACAACCCCGCCAGCGCCTCGGTAACGTGGCCTGCGCGATCGCGATCCCGGATCAGCGAGACTTCGAACGATCCGGACACCGTATCGCTCACCCCGAATCCCAGCCCGGCCACGGATCCATAGCTCAGGTGGCGGCCATCGCCGTCGCCGTCCACGGCGGCTTCGATCTGCGGGGTGAAACCCAGCGAGACCGCGCCCAGTTCGATGCTCATTGGCAGCCGCAGGCCGGCGCTCCAGTCTTCCGCGCCCACCGGCGTGCGGCCGCTGGGCAGGTTCACGTAGGGCATCAGCGCCAGCGAGAAGCCGCCGCCGTCGGGATTGCGCAGGTTCTGGCGCAGGGCGAGGCTGACATCGCCGAAACGCGAGGTCCGCGTGGTCGCGCCGGACAACGTGTCGCGTTCGCGCACACGGCCGTAGGCGGTCCAGCCCACCTGCGCCTCCAGCGTGTCGTTCAGGCCGAAGCGCAACAGCGCGTCGCCGATCAGGAATTGTTCGCTGCGCAGGCCGGGTGAACTGTCGCGGGTCCAGTCGGCCAGGCCGATCTCGAACACCGTGTCGCCGCGTTCCACCGTGCAGGCCGGCGTGCCAAGGCCCGGACGATCGGGACACAGGTCACGGGGTTCCGACGCCAGCACAGGCGCGGTCGCCAGCCATGCGGCGGCGAAAAGAAAACCACGCATCCTTTTCTCCCTCGATCTCCGGTCCAGGCATTGAACCGGGGCGGGCGACGAGAATCAATGCCGCGGCGATCGCGCCATCACTCGTCGTCGTGATCGGGCAACGGCGATGCAGGAGCGCCTGGCGTGAACTCGCCTGGTTTGACGTAGGCGGCGAAGACGATGTCGATGACTTCGGCGCCATCGCGCATCAGATCGAACAGCTCCGGTTCCAGCATCGCGCTGTAGAGCACGCCGGACAGGCTGGCGTGCAGGACGCGCGATGCCGTGGCCGCATCCGCGTCGTCGCGGAGCTGGCCCAGATCCCGGGCGCGCTGGAAGGCGAGGGTGATGATCTCCAGTTCCTCGAGCGTGCTTTCGTGCTGCAGGTCCTGCATGGCCTGGCTTTCGGCCGACAGGTCATTGCGCAACATGATCTCCATCATGTTGCGTGCGCGCTCGTCCTCCGCCAATTCCTGGATGGACACCAGCAATGCCGAACGCAGATCCAGCACCGGCGTGGTGCGCTTGGGAGAGTAGGTGCGGCGCAGGCGCTGGATGAAGGTGACGCGCTCGCGGTTGATCATCGCCTCGAGCACCTCGGTCTTGTTCTTGAAATGCCAGTAGACCGCGCCGCGGGTATAGCCCGCGCGGGCGCCGATCATCGCCAGGGTGGTGCCGGCGACCCCGTGTTCGTGGAAACAGGCCTGGGCGGCGTCGAGGATGCCTTCCCGCGTCGCCTGCGCTTCTTCTTTGGTTTTTCTGGCCATCTGCCTTGCGCATTCGCTGGGTGAAACCGGGCTGAATTGTACCGGTTTACAAACAAACATTCATGCATGTATATTTCTCGCCCTGCACTGGACCCAGCCGGATGCCGCGCTCCGCGAGTAGCCAGGCCGGTGCTTCGTTTCCCGCTTTTTGACAGCCACTTGGCGCCGATAAGGCGCCTTTTAGCCGCCAATTGGCGCCCGAATCCCTACTTCGACCCCACCGCCATGTCCCGAATCCCGCTCCCCTTCCTCGCCCTGTCGCTGGCGATCGGCCTGTCCCTGTCCGCCTGTGGCGGTGGTGAACCGGAGGCGCCCCAGGGCGGCCCCGGCCAGGTCACCGTGACCACCTTGAAGACCGAACAGGTCGGCCTGACCCGGGAACTCCCCGGCCGCACCCAGGCGTTCCTGGTCGCCGAAGTCCGCCCGCAGGTCAACGGCATCGTTGCCCGCCGGCTGTTCACCGAAGGCGGCGTGGTCAAGGCCGGGCAGGCGCTGTACCAGCTCGACGACGCCAGCTATCGCGCCCAGGCCAACACCGCCCGCGCGCAGCTGGCGCGCGCCGAGGCCACCGCCCACGCAGCCCGCCTGAGCGCGCGCCGCATCGGCGAGCTGGCGAAGATCGACGCGGTCAGCCAGCAGGATCTGGAGAACGCGGTCGCCGCGCAGCAGCAGGCCGACGCCGACGTCGGCGCTGCCCGCGCCTCGCTGGACGCGGCCAACGTGACCCTGGGCTATGCGCGGATCACCGCGCCCATCAGCGGCCGCATCGGCAAGTCCACGGTCACCCAGGGCGCGCTGGTCAATGCCGGCCAGGCCGAAGCGCTGGCCACGGTGCAGCAACTGGATCCGATCTACGTCGACCTCAGCCAGTCCTCGGCCGAATTGCTGCAACTGCGCCGCGAACTGGCGGCCGGGCGATTGCAGGACAACCAGCAACTGCCGGTGAGCATCCTGCTCGAAGACGGCAGCACCTTCGATCACAAGGGCACGCTGGAGTTTTCCGAAGTCAGCGTCGACCCCGGCACCGGCAGCTTCGGCCTGCGGGTGAAGGTCGACAATCCCGAGGGCGTGCTGATGCCCGGCATGTATGTGCGCGCGGTGATCGGCGGTGGCGTGCGCAATGACGCGCTGCTGGTGCCGATGCAGGGTATCGCCCGCGACCCGAAGGGCGATACCACCGCGATGGTGGTCGGCAAGGACGGCAAGGTCGAAGTGCGGCCGGTCAAGGTCAGTCGCGCGCTGGGCGACAAGTGGCTGGTCGAGGACGGCCTCAAGGCCGGGGACAAGGTCATCGTCGAAGGCCTGCAGAAGATCGGTCCCGGCATGCCCGTGCAAGCCACCGAGCGGGATGCCAAGCCGGCAAGGACCGCGACGTCCACGGCGCCGGCCGCCGCCCACGGCGCGCGGTAAGCGGAGAATCCCATGGCACGCTTCTTCATCGACCGACCCATCTTCGCGTGGGTCATCGCCATCATCATCATGCTCGCCGGCGGCCTGGCCCTGTTCAAGCTGCCGGTCTCGATGTATCCCAACGTCGCGCCGCCGGCGGTGGAAATCAGCGCGACCTATCCGGGCGCCTCGGCCAAGGTGGTCGAGGATTCGGTGACCCAGATCATCGAGCAGAACATGAAGGGCCTGGACGGGCTGATCTATTTCTCGTCCAACAGCTCCGCCAACGGCATGGCGACGATTACCCTGACCTTCGAGAGCGGGACCAACCCGGACATCGCCCAGGTGCAGGTGCAGAACAAGCTGCAGCTGGCGATGCCGCTGCTGCCGCAGGAAGTGCAGCGGCAGGGCATCAACGTGGCCAAGTCCAGCTCGGGCTTCCTCAACGTGCTGGCCTTCGTCTCCGAAGACGGCAGCATGGACGAGAACGACATCGCCGACTATGTCGGCTCCAATGTCGTCGACCAGCTCAGCCGCGTGCCGGGCGTCGGCAACATCCAGGTGTTCGGCGGCAAGTACGCCATGCGCATCTGGCTGGACCCGAACAAGCTGCACACCTACAACCTCTCGGTACCGGAGGTGGTCGCCGCGATCCGGGCGCAGAACGCACAGGTCGCCATCGGCCAGCTCGGCGGCGCGCCGGCGGTGAAGGGCCAGCAGCTCAACGCCACCATCAACGCGCAGTCGCGCCTGCAGACGCCCGAACAGTTCCGCGACATCGTCGTGCGCAGCGCGCAGGATGGCTCGGAACTGCGCCTGAGCGACGTGGCCCGGGTCGAGCTGGGCGCCGAGTCCTACGACTTCATCACCCGCTACAACGGCCAGCCGGCCAGCGGTCTGGCGATCACCCTGGCCACCGGCGCCAACGCGCTGGACACCGCCGCCGGCGTGCAGAAGACCCTCGACGAACTCACCCCGTTCTTCCCGGCGGGCCTGAAGGCCGAGACGCCGTACGACACCACGCCGTTCGTGCGGGTGTCCATCAAGGGCGTGGTGAAGACCCTGCTCGAAGCGATCGTGCTGGTGTTCGTGGTGATGTACCTGTTCCTGCAGAACTTCCGCGCCACCCTGATTCCCACCATCGCCGTGCCGGTGGTGCTGCTGGGTACCTTCGGCGTGCTGGCCGCGCTGGGCTTCTCGGTGAACATGCTGACGATGTTCGCGATGGTGCTGGCAATCGGCCTGCTGGTCGACGATGCCATCGTGGTGGTGGAGAACGTCGAGCGCATCATGTCCGAGGAGGGACTGTCGCCGCTGGAGGCCACCCGCAAGTCGATGGGCCAGATCACCGGCGCGCTGGTCGGCATCGGCCTGGTGCTGTCGGCGGTGTTCGTGCCGATGGCGTTCATGAGCGGCTCCACCGGCGTGATCTACCGCCAGTTCTCCGCCACCATCGTGTCGGCGATGGCATTGTCGGTGCTGGTCGCGATCGTGCTGACCCCGGCGCTGTGCGCGACCCTGCTCAAGCCGCTGAAGAAGGGCGAGCATCATGTCGCCCACCGCGGACCGGCCGGTCGCTTCTTCAACGCATTCAACCGCGGCTTCGATCGTTCCAGCGAAAGCTACCAGCGCGGCGTGCGTGGCATCCTGGCGCGGCCGTGGCGCTTCATGGGCATCGTGCTGGGCATGTTCGTGCTGATGGGCGTGCTGTTCGTGCGACTGCCCAGCGCATTCCTGCCCAACGAGGACCAGGGCGTGCTGATGGCGCTGGTGCAGGCGCCGGTCGGCGCCACCCAGGAACGCACGATGGAATCGATCCAGGCGCTGGAGAACCACTTCCTGGAAAACGAGAAGGGCGCGGTGGAGTCGGTGTTCTCGGTGCAGGGCTTCAGCTTCGCCGGCATGGGCCAGAACGCGGGCATGGCCTTCGTCAAGCTCAAGGATTGGGGCGAGCGCGGCACCGAGGAGGGCGTGATGCCGGTGACCGGCCGTGCGATGGCCGCGCTCGGCGGGATCAAGGACGCCTTCATCTTCGCGTTCCCGCCGCCGGCGATTCCGGAACTGGGCACCGCCTCGGGTTACACCTTCTTCCTGAAGGACAACGGCGGGCAGGGCCACGAAGCCCTGCTGGCCGCGCGCAACCAATTGCTCGGCATGGCCGCCGAAAGCGGCAAGCTGGCCAACGTGCGTCCGAACGGACAGGAGGACACGCCGCAGTTCCGCATCGACATCGATGTGGCCAAGGCCAGCGCGCAGGGCCTGTCGATCGAGCAGATCAACAGCACCCTGGCGACCGCCTGGGGCAGCCAGTACATCGACGACTTCGTCGACCGCGGCCGGGTCAAGCGCGTGTTCGTGCAGGCCGACCAGCCGTTCCGCATGGTGCCGGAGGATTTCGATCTGTGGTCGGTGAAGAATGCAGAGGGCCGGATGGTGCCGTTCAGCGCGTTCGCCTCCAAGCACTGGGACTACGGCTCGCCGCGCCTGGAACGCTACAACGGCGTGTCGGCGATGGAAATCCAGGGTGAACCGGCGCCCGGCGTGGCCTCGGGCGACGCGATGGCCGAAATAGAACGCCTGGCCGCGCAATTGCCACCGGGCTTCGGCATCGAATGGACCGCGCTGTCGTACCAGGAGCGCCAGGCCGGCGCGCAGACGCCGCTGCTGTACACGCTGTCGCTGATGATCGTGTTCCTGTGCCTGGCCGCCATGTACGAGAGCTGGAGCGTGCCGACCGCGGTGTTGCTGGTCGCCCCGCTGGGCATCCTCGGCGCGGTGCTGGCCAACACCTTCCGTGGTATGGAGCGCGACGTCTACTTCCAGGTGGCGATGCTGACCACGGTGGGCCTGACCAGCAAGAACGCCATCCTGATCGTGGAGTTCGCCAAGGAGAACCTGGAGCGGGGCATCGGCCTCATCGAAGCCACCATGAACGCGGTCCGCGATCGCCTGCGCCCGATCATCATGACTTCGCTGGCGTTCGGCCTTGGCGTGCTGCCGCTGGCCATCGCGGCGGGCGCGGGCTCCGGCGCACAGCGGGCGATCGGCACCGGTGTGCTCGGCGGCATGATCGTGGGCACCGTGCTGGGCGTGTTCTTCGTGCCGCTGTTCTTCGTGGTGGTGCAGCGCGTCTTCAGTCGCAGGAAGGCCGCCGCGAATGTCGGAAACGGGGAGATCCAGGGAGAAACCCATGCATAAGCATTCGACCGCCGGCCTGGCGCTGGCGATGATCCTGGTGCTGTCCGGCTGCGCGACGCTCGCGCCGCGCGGCAGCGAAGTGACCCCGTCGATTCCGTCGCAATGGCCGGCGTCGCTCGCGGCCGGCGATGCCTCGCCGGCCCGGGCCGTGGCCGATGTCGCCGACATCGGCTGGCGCGAGTTCTTCCCGGACCCGCGCCTGCAAACGCTGATCACCCAGTCGCTGGACAACAACCGCGACCTGCGCGTGGCCGCGTTGAACGTGGTGCGCGCCCGCGCGCAGTACCGCATCCAGCGCGCCGACCGCCTGCCTTCGTTCAACGTGCAGGGACAGATGACCCGCAGCGGCGGCGACGTCCCGGTCAGCGAACAGTTCAGCGCCAATCTCGGCGTGGCCGAGTTCGAGCTGGATCTGTTCGGCCGCGTGCGCAACCTGAGCGACGCCGCGCTGCAGAAGTATTTCGCCGAGACCGAGAACCGGCGCGGGGCGCAGCTGACGCTGGTGGCGGAAGTCGCCAACGCCTGGCTGACCCTGGGCGCGGATCGGGAACAACTGCGGATCGCCCGGGCCACCCTGGCCGCGCATGAGGACTCGTTGCGCCTGATCGAGGCACGCCACCAGCGCGGCGGTTCGTCCGCGCTCGACGTGAGCCAGGCCCGCACCCTGGTCGAAACCGCGCGCACCGACGTGGCGCGCTTCACCGGCCAGGTCGCGCAGGATCGCAACGCGCTGGTGCTGCTGGCGGGTGGCCCGGTCGAGGAAGATCTGCTCCCGCAGGACAATCTCGCCGACATCGCCGCACTGCGGCCGCTGCCGGCCGGCCTGCCGGGCGACGTGCTGCTGCGGCGCCCGGACGTGATGGCCGCCGAGCATGTGTTGCTGTCGGCGAACGCGAATGTCGGCGCCGCGCGTGCGGCGTTCTTTCCTTCCATCCAGCTGACCGGCGCCATCGGCTCGGCCTCGACCGAATTGTCCGGCCTGTTCGATGGCGGCACCCGCGCGTGGAGTTTCATCCCCCGGATCACCCTGCCGATCTTCCAGGGCGGGCGGCTGCGCGCGAACCTGGGCATGGCCACGGCCGATCAGGACATCGCGCTGGCCCAGTACGAAAAGGCGATCCAGTCCGGTTTCCGCGAAGTCGCCGACGCGCTGGCGCTGAGCGACAGCCTGGACGGGCAACTGGCCTCGCAGCGTGCGCTGGTGTCCGCCACCGAACAGGCCGAACGCCTGTCGCAGGCCCGCTACGACGCCGGCCTGGACAGCTTCCTCACCCTGCTCGACGCGCGCCGCGCCGCCTACGGTGCCCGCCAGACGCTGGTGAACACCCGGCTGGCCCAGCAATCCAATCAGGTCGCGCTGTACAAGGTGCTGGGTGGTGGCTGGCGCGAGGGCGGCCTGGCGCACATCCGACCGCAGCAGTGAGTCGAAAGCGGCCTGACAGGCGCCAGCCTGATCCTCCCGCGGAAGGCGTTCAGTAGCGCGCCGCGCTCAGCGGCGCATCCGCCCACTGCCAGGCCGCGGCTTGCCGGCGCGAAGTCTCGCGCGCGGCATCGGCCTGGCCGAGTTTGGCCTGCGCCTGTGCCAGGCCGAACAGCGACCAGCCATTATCGGGATAGGTCTTCAGATCCTGGCCGAAGGCTTCCGCGGCACCTTGGGCGTCGCCGGTTTCGAGCAGTGCGGCGCCCAGATAGAGCCGTGCCGGCAGTGGCCAGTCGGCAGGTTCGTTGTAGGCCAGGGCGTCCTCGGCGGCGACAGCCTCGCGCAACGCGGCGATGCCATCCGCCGTCTTGCCCTGTGCACGCAGCAGCTCCCCGCGCAGCAGGGCGTCAGCGACCCGCAACACGCCATCGGCGTGGTTGATGTCGAAGAAGCTCACCTTCGTCATTGCCGGATCGATGGCGAGCGCGTGCAGGGCATCGGCCTCGCGCACGGCATCGGCCGGCGCGCCCTTGCGCAGGTGCGCCATGCCGCGCGCGAAGTGCCGGATGGCGGCCAGGTAGGGTGGCTCCGGCGATGCGCTGGTGTCGGCCAGGATTGCATCCCAGTCACCGAAACGGACCCGGGTGAGCAAGGGCGTGGCCACGAACTGCTGCATGAACTCCATCGGCGCCTGTCCCATCGCGGCGCGATCCGCGCGACTGGCGGTCTGTTCCGCCGCCTGCAGCGCCAGGGTGCGGGATCCGGTCAGGCCCGTGGTCATGGTGGCGAAATGCCAGTTGTGCGGCACATAGCCCAACGGGTAGACGCCGTTGCTGCCGCGGCACACCGCCAGGAAATCCTTGTCCGCGGTGGTCGCGGCGAAATTGGTCAGGGTCGCATCGTGGTAGCGGCCGACGCGGATGTAGATGTGCGCGGGCATGTGCACCAGGTGGCCCGATCCGGGCGCCAGCGCGGCCAGCGCATCGGCGTAGCGTTCGGCGCGCTGCGGCGCGGGCGAGGCCTCGACGGCGTGGATGTAGTAGTGCATCGCGCCGATGTGGCGTGGATTGCGCGCCAGTACCCGTTCCAGTTCGCCGAGCAGGCGCGGGGTGAATTCCGCGGGTGTGCCGTCGGTGTTCCAGTATGCCCAGGGCGACAGATCCATCAGCGCTTCCGCGTACAGGGTCGCCGCGTCGTCGTCATCGGGAAACTGCGCGACCACGCGCGCCATCGCGTCGGCATAGGCGCGATCCAGCGGCTTGCGGTCCTCCGGCGCCGGATCGGCATAGCGTGCCTGCAAGGCCTGGATCAGCGCGCGGTCGACCGGGCGCGCCGATTGCACGAGACTCGCGGCACGCGTGGCCAGGGCGGTGGCGTCTCTCGCCTGCGCCGGATCCATCGGCAGGTTGATGTTCGGTCCCAGCACCAGCGCCTGGCCCCACACGCACATCGCGCATTGCGGATCGAGCCGCGCCGCTTCGGCGAATGCACGTCCGGCCGCTTCGTGGTTGAAGCCGTAGGCCATGCGCAGACCCTGGTCGAAGTAGCGTTGCGCCGCGGGCACGCGGGTGGCCACGTCGCGATGCAGGTCGCCGAAGGTGTCGAACAGGGGCAGGGCTGCGGAGGCGCGGGGCGCGGGCGCGGCCTCGGTGGCCGCCTTGCGGGTTGAATCGCAGCCGGCCAGCAACAGCGTCGCCAGCAGCGGCAGGAGCAAGGAACGACGGATCATCGCGGTCTCCCTGGGCGGTGTACTCGTCACCAACGGCGTCAGCGAGCCGAAAGCGGACAGGACAGCCATGCAGGTCGAGGGAACCAGGAGAAGATGGGTTGCGCCAAGGGTGCTGCCAGAGTCCGCAGGCATTGCCACAGGCTGGGCGTTTGCGTCCGGTCGGCGTCCCTGCCGCCGAGGGCTGGGAGAAAATGGCGCGCCCGGAGGGATTCGAACCCCCGACCAATGGCTTCGGAAGCCACTACTCTATCCGGCTGAGCTACGGGCGCGCGGACGGCATAGCTTACCCGAAGCCGGCGCGCAGCCCAATGGGCGTTCTCAGAGCGCGTGAAATCCGGGGGATGGCATGGGCGGCGTGCGACTGCCCGCTGTCGCCGGGGCGGTAAGATCGGCCGGTGGTGCCGCCGGGTGGGATGCAGGCGGGCGCCATCGCCTCCACCCGATATGCGCCGAAGATGGGCTACGAACGTTTTGAAGCTTCCCCGACGCCGCGCTGGCGCGAGCGTCTGGGCCAATACTGGAAACTGACCCGCGGCGATCGGCCGATCGGCGTGCTGTTGCTGCTGTGGCCGACCTGGTGGGCGCTGTGGCTGGCGGCCGGCGGCACGCCGCCGTGGTGGATCCTGTTCGTGTTCACCGCCGGCGTCTGGCTCACCCGTTCGGCCGGTTGCGTGATCAACGACTACGCCGACCGCTGGCTGGATCCGCATGTCGAGCGCACCAAGGGGCGACCGCTGGCGACCGGTGCGGTGAGCGGTCGCGAGGCGCTGATGGTGTTCGCGGTGCTGATGATCGCCGCATTCGCGCTGGTGCTGACGATGAACGCGCTGACCATCGGCATGAGCGTCGTCGGGCTGTTCCTGGCGGCCAGCTATCCCTATCTCAAGCGCTACACGCATCTGCCGCAGGTGTACCTGGGCATGGCGTTCGGCTGGGGCATCCCGATGGCGTTCGCGGCCGTACAGGGGGAAGTGCCGCCGATTGGCTGGGTGCTGTATGGCGCGAACATCCTGTGGTCCACCGCCTACGACACCTGGTACGCGATGGTCGATCGCGACGACGACATCCGCATGGGTTCCAGATCCACCGCGATCCTGTTCGGCGATCTGGATCTGGTCATCCAGGGCGTGCTGTACGCGCTGGTGTTCCTGGCATTGGCGCTGGTCGGCCGACAGGCGGATCTGGGACTCTGGTACTGGGCCGGGCTGGGCGTGGCGGTCTTGCTGGTGGCCTACGAATTCCTCATCGCGCGCCACCGCGAGCGCGGGCCGTGTTTCCGCGCGTTCCTGCACAACAATTGGGTGGGCGCGGCGGTGTTCGCGGGCATCGCGCTGCACTTCGCGCTAGGCAGCGGCTAGGGCGACGCGTCGAAGGTGGGGTCACCGCCTCCAGCGCGCGCGGTCGGGATCAGCCCACGGATTGGAGGCGCTTGAGCCGGAACGCGACGATCAGCTGCAATACGCCGTAGATCAACGCACCCACGGCGATCCACACCGCGATGGTGATCATTCCGATGCCCGGGCGCGCCAGGAAAAGCACGCCCAGCAGCATCGCCAGCACGCCGCTGAGCGCCAGCAACCACTCGCCATTGATCAGCTTGCGTACCTGGATGGCGAACACGATGCGGGCGATGCCGGCGATGATCAGCCAGATGGCCAGCAGCCACAGCATCGCTTCGGCCATCTGCGCCGGCTGGGTGAGGGCCAGCACGCCGAAGCCGATGGATACCAGTGCATAGAGAATCAGCAGCCAGTTCGGCAATGCGATGTCCTTGCGGAAAATGCTGAGCAGGCTGACGATGCCATCGGCCAGCGACAGCACGCCGAACGCCAGCACCAATGCCAGCACCGAGCGGCCGGGCCACAACAAGGTGACCACGCCGAATACCAGCGCCAGCACGCCATAGAGCAGGAACACCCACCAGCCACGTGCGGCATTCGCCAACAGATTGCTGCCCATTTCCTTCTCCTTTCCGGGAAAGCCGGGCCACGAATACGCCCGGTGCGGGAAGGCGTCAAGTCGTGGCTTCCGTCCCGCAGGGAAACTGTGGGCGGCCCGGTCCGGATCAGGGCTTGGCGCGATACGGCACGTAGGTTGCGCTGGCGAGCTTCCAGTGGCCGCCGTCGCGGCGGAATTCGAATACCGTGCGCAACTGCTTCTGCTGCTCGGCGCCCTGGATGCGCAGCTTCGCGGTGTTCAAGGCGATGAGTCGCGCGTGATCGCCGTCAACGTGGACCTGTGGTTCGCCCAGGCTCGCCGACACCGGCTCCACGCCCTTGGCCAGCATCTGTTCGCGGGCCTGCGGCGCATAGAAGCCAAGTACCTCGTCGCGCGTATCGACATCGCCCACCGGCGAGATCTCGATGTAGTCCGATGCCAGCACCCTGTCCAGCGCGGGAACGTCGAAACGAATCTGGGCATCGAGCACCGACTGGGCCAATGCGCGCAACGTGGCGTCGTCATCGGCGGCGAAGGCGGCGGTGGATATCACGCACAGCGACAGGCCAAGCAACAGCGGGCGAACCTTCATGGAGGGAAACTCCCGGGGATATCCCGCGGAATGTGCGCCACCGCGTGCGTCCGCGCACCTGCCGGAAGTCCGGTCACGGCACGCGCGCGCAGACCCAGGCATCGACCCGCGCGACCCCGGCTCGCCGCAGCGCGGTGGCGGCGGCATGCAGGGTCTGTCCGGTCGTCATCACGTCATCGACCAGGGCCACGTGGTCCGGCAGCTTCGCGGCGTCTGCCGCGTGGAAGGCCCCGCGCAGGTTACGGCAACGCCCGTGGACATCCAATTCGGACTGCGGCGCGGTATTGCGAACCCGCCGCAGCGCCCCGGGCAGCAGCGGCAGATCCAGCCGCCGCGCCAGCGGCCGGGCCAACTCCAGCGCCTGGTCATAGCCCCGTTGGCGCAGGCGATCGCGGTGCAGTGGCACCGGCACCAGCGCGTCCGGCCTGGGCTGTGCGGCCAGCGACGCGGCCATCAGCCCGGCCAGCAGTCGCCCCGCCGCCAGATCGCGGTGGAATTTCAGCCGGGGCAGCAGCCGGTCGAGCGGAGCCGCGTACAGGAATACCGCGTGGGTCGCTTCCAGCGGCAGTGGCCGACGCAGGCATTGGCCGCACCGGCCGGGTGTCGGCAACGGCAGCGCGCAACGGTCGCATGCGGCTTGGTTCCAGGGAAGGGAATCGAGGCAGATGGGGCACAAATCCATGCCGTTGCCGCCATTTTCGCGGCAAACGAGGCAGCGAGGAGGAAGCAGGGCATGGCCCAGCGAGGTCAGCCAGTTGTCAACTTTCATCGCGTCCTTGCGGTTGACAGGGTGGGGCGGGATTTCCAGACTGACCGACTTTATCCCCGCGAGCCTGCGATGTCCGCTCACATTGAAACGCCCGAACTCCGCCATGACTGGCAGCGCGAAGAGCTGCTGGCCCTGTTCGACCTGCCCTTCCCGGAACTGTTGTTCCGGGCGGCGACGGTGCATCGCGCCCATTTCGACCCGGCCGAGGTGCAGGTCTCGACCCTGCTGTCGGTGAAGACCGGCGGTTGCCCGGAGGATTGCGCCTACTGTCCGCAGGCGCAGCGCTACGATACCGGCGTGAACGCGCAGAAGCTGATGGAAACCGATGAGGTGCTCGCCAGGGCGCGCCAGGCCAAGGCCGCCGGCGCCTCGCGGTTCTGCATGGGCGCGGCCTGGCGTTCGCCGAAGGATCGCGACATCCCGAAGGTCGCCGAGATGATCCGCGAGGTGAAAGCGCTGGGACTGGAGACCTGCGCGACCCTGGGCATGCTCAGCGGCCCGCAGGCCAGCGCGCTGAGGGACGCCGGGCTGGACTACTACAACCACAACCTGGATACCGCGCCGGAGTTCTACGGCGACATCATCCGCACCCGCGAATACCAGGATCGCCTGGACACCCTGGCGCACGTGCGCGATGCCGGCATGAAGACCTGCTGCGGCGGCATCGTCGGCATGGGCGAATCGCGCGACCAGCGCGCCGGCCTGCTGCAGGCGCTGGCCAACCTGCCGGCGCATCCGGATTCGGTGCCTATCAACCGGCTGGTGCAGGTGGCAGGTACGCCGCTGCACGGCACGGCGGAACTGGACCCGTTCGAGTTCGTGCGCACGATCGCGGTCGCGCGCATCGTGATGCCGCGTTCGATGGTGCGGCTGTCGGCGGGTCGCGAGGCGATGAGCGACGAGTTGCAGGCGCTGTGCTTCAGCGCTGGCGCCAACTCGATCTTCTATGGCGAGAAACTGCTGACCACCGGCAACCCCGATACGGAGCGCGACCTTGCCCTGTTTGCCCGGCTGGGCCTGCGGCCGATGGCGGTACAGGTGGAAAATTTTGACGACAGTCACAGAAGTAATGTTACCGGCGGCGCTACGGTGCACGCCGACATCACCGCGCCGGCCGCCTGCTGCGACCACGCGGCGTAGTCGGTTGTGCTCAGGGGGAATCTGGCAGACAGGCACGGCGCCGCAACGGCGTCGTCGGCGTGCGTCGTGTTTCCGGCCGTGCGGCGCAATTGAGGAAATCCCTTCGCCGTTCCGATGCCAGGCTGCCGTCCGCCATGACCCGTCCCGATCTGCTTGAACGCGTCCAGAACCAGCGCAAGCTCCGCGCCGCGCAGGGACGCTCGCGCGTGCGCCGTACCGTCACCCGCCGCGACGGCGTGCGGGTGGAGGTCAATGGCCGCTGGCTGACCGAATTCGCCGGCAACGACTATCTGGGCCTGTCGCGGCAGTTCGAGGTGCAGAGCGCACTGCAGGATGCGGCCGGCCGCGAAGGCGCGGGCGCCGGTGCTTCCCATCTGATCACCGGGCATCACCTCGCCCACGAGGCACTGGAACAGGACGTCGCCGATTGGCTGGGCTATCCGCGCGGATTGCTGTTCGGCAGCGGCTTCCTGGCCAACCTCGCCGTCCAGCAGGCCTTGTTGGAGGATGGTGACGTGTGCGTGCAGGACCGGCTCAACCACGCCAGCCTGATCGACGCGACCCGCCTGGCGGGCTGCAAGCTGCGCCGCTACCCGCACCTGGATCCGGAAGGCGCGATGCGCCAGCTGCGGCAGGCGCCGGAAGGCGCGGCGATGCTGGTTACCGATGGCGTCTTCAGCATGGATGGCGATGTCGCACCGCTGCGCGCATTGAGTTTGGTGGCGCGGATGCAGCAGGCCCTGCTGTACGTGGACGACGCGCACGGCGTGGGCGTGCGCGGCCCGGATGGGCGCGGCAGCGTCGCCGAGGCGCGGATGGGCGTGGACGAGGTGCCGCTGCAACTGGTGACGCTGGGCAAGGCGCTGGGCGGCTACGGCGCGGTGGTGGTGGGCAGCGACACGTTGATCCAGCACCTCGCGGAAACCGCGCGACCGTACATCTACACCACGGCGCTGCCGCCGGCGCTGGCCGTCGCCGCCCGGGTGGCGGTGCGGCATGCGCGCCGGGATCACTGGCGCCGGGAGAAGCTGCAAGGCCTGGTGGACCGTTTCCGCACCGCCGCGCAGGGGCGCGGACTGGAGCTGATGGCTTCGGACACGCCGATCCAGCCGGTGCTGTGCGGCAACGAGGCCAATGCGCTGGCACTGTCCTCGGCGCTGGAAAGCGCCGGCTTCTGGGTGCCGGCGATCCGGCCGCCGACCGTGCCGGAAGGCAAGGCGCGCTTGCGTGTCACCCTGTCGGCGCTGCACGCGCCGCAGGACGTGGACCAACTGGTCGATGTGCTGGCGCGTTCGTGGGAAGCGGTGCGCCGCATCCGCAACGTCGGCACCTGAACCCGCGGTGGCCGCCCGCGCGGCCGCCGTTCCCGAATCGGCGACAATGGGCGCCGTCTTTTCCCGTCGGTTGCGCCGGCGGCTTCCAGCTCCGTAACGCATGCATATCGAAGTCGTGGGCCACGGCCCTTCGCTGGTTCTGATTCATGGCTGGGCCCTGCACGGCGGCGTGTTCGCGCCGCTGGTCGAACGCTTGGCGGATCGCTGCACCCTGCATCTGGTCGATCTGCCGGGCCACGGCCACAGTCGCGAGTCGGCCACGCCGCTGGAACTGCAGGCATGCGCGACGGAAATCCTCGCGCGCACGCCGCCGGCGATCTGGCTGGGCTGGTCGCTGGGTGGCCTGTTCGCGATGCAGGCGGCGGTATCGTCGCCGCAGGTGCTGGGGCTGGCGCTGATTGCCGCGACCCCGCGCTTCGTGCGCGGCGCGGACTGGCCGCACGCGGTCGAGTCCACGGTGTTCCACCAGTTCGGCGAGGAACTGCGGCGCGACTATCGCGGCACGCTGGAACGCTTCCTGGCGCTGGACACGATCGGTTCCGAACATGCGCGCGAGGAACTGCGCACGCTCAAGCAGACCTTGTACGCGCGCGGCGAGCCCGCGCCGGAAGCGTTGCAGCAGGGCCTGCGGTTGCTCGAACAGGTTGATCTGCGCGACGCGCTCGCCGGCCTGGCGGTGCCCAGCCTGTGGATCTCCGGCCGCCGCGACCGGCTGGTGCCTGCGGCGGGCATGCGCGACGCCGCGGCGCTGGCGCCGTGGAGCCTGCACGTGGACATCGCCGGTGGCGGGCATGCGCCCTTCCTCGGCCATGCCGATCAGGTCGCCCGCGAGTTGATCGACTTCCTCTCCGCCGTCGGCCACGCGTCCGCCGGCTCCAGGACATGACCCGTCCAGGTCATTCCCCGCACCCGATTACAATCCGAAGATGAGTTCCCAGTTCGATCACCGCCACATCCGTCGCGCCTTCTCGCGCTCGGCCGCCGGCTACGACGCCGTCGCCGTGCTCCAGCACGAAGTCGAGAAACGCCTGCTGGAATCGCTGGACTATCTGGGCGATCGCGCGCCGAAGCTGGCGGTTGACGTGGGCAGCGGGCCGGGCCATGCCGCCGCGGCGATGCACAAGCGCTGGCCGAAGGCGCAGGTGGTGGCACTGGACCTGGCGCTGCCGATGCTGCGCGAGGCGAAGAAACAGGCGGGCTGGTGGAAACCTTTCGCGCGCGTATGCGCCGACGCGCGCGCGCTGCCGCTGGCCGAGGGCAGCGTCGACGTGCTGTTCTCCAACCTGTGCCTGCAATGGGTGGAGGATCTGCCGGCGGTGTTCGCCGGGTTCCGCCGCGTGCTCAGGCCGGGCGGGTTGCTGCTGTGCTCGACCTTCGGTCCGGATACGTTGCAGGAACTGCGCGACGCTTTCGCCCACGCCGACGACACGCCGCACGTCAGCCGCTTCACCCCGATCGCGCAGTTCGGTGACGCCTTGATGATGTCGGGCTTCCGCGATCCGGTGCTGGATCGGGATCGCTTCACCCTGACCTACGCGGACCTGCCGGCGTTGATGCGCGAGTTGCGCGCGATGGGCGCGACCAACGCGATGAGTGCGCGCCGCCACACCCTGACCGGCCGCCGCCGCTTCGCCGCCGCCAGCGCGGCGTACGAACCGCTGCGTGGCGCCGACGGCAAGCTGCCCAGCACCTGGGAAGTCATCTATGCCCACGCCTGGGCACCGGAGCCGGGCGCGCCGATTCGCGGCCAGGGCGGCGAGGAGATCGCCAGCGTGCCGCTGTCGCGGATTCCGATCCGCCGTCGTGGGGAGTAGCGCTGGCGGATTGCGCCATACCTGTGTGGTGGGGTGCGTGGCGGATGCCGGCTTTGTCGTCATGCACCGCATGGAGATGCGGAGCCTGCCCTCATCCCGCGCAAATCCCCCGTCGCCCGCTGGCGCGGGCGCCCACCCCCTTTTTCGCTTTCAACAGCCGAATGGCTGATCAAGGGGGCTCATCTTCGAACCGAAGCGACCGCCGTTCCCCCCCTTCGCAGAAGGGGGACCGAGGGGGATTTGCTGTTCGCTCTCGCCGAAACCAGCCGCCGTACTACTGGCTCACCTGCGCAATCCAGTCCTGCAGGTTGTAGTAGTTGGTCACCCGGGCAATCCGATCGTCGCGGATATCGAAGAACGCGCCGCCGGGCAGCACATAGGCCTGCCCGTGGGCCGGCGGCAGGCCTTCGTCGGTATTGAGATATTCGCCGTGCACCACGTACTCGGCGGCCGCGCGATCGCCATCCAGCGAAGCAAGTACCACGATGTCGCGCAACTTCTCGCGGTAGCTGGCGTTCATCCGGCCCAGGAACGCCGCGAAGGCTTCGCGTCCGGTTTCGCGCGCGCCCTGGTTGAGATCGTGCACGACATCGTCGGCAAGCAGCGCCAGCATGCCGTCCCAGTCGCCCCGGTTGAAGGCCGCGTAGTAAGTCAGCACCAGTTCGGTGGCGCGATCCTGCCTGCGGTTGCCGTCGATCTTCATGGGCGTGGCCTCGTCCGGAGCAAACCCGGATGATACTCCCGGCATGCGTCCACGGCGCTCATCGTGATTGCGGCAGCCGATCGCGGTGGAAGAAGTACACCTCGGCCAGCAGGAAACGCCAGCGGGTGGTGAAGCTGCGGAAGCGGGTGGTCGGCGTGGGCGATCCCAGCGCGTCGATGCCCTGTTCGTGGCTGATGCGCAAAGCGCGCGCCATGTGCAGCGGATCGCTGACCACGATCGCGCTGCGCAGATCATGGGTCTGCATCAGCGCCGCGGCCTGGCGCAGGTTCTCGTGGGTATTGCGGGACACCGATTCGATCAGGATGGCCCTGGCCGGCACGCCCTGGCGGATGGCGTAGCGGCGACCGACCTGCGATTCGGAAAAACGCGCACCGGAGCCGCCGTAGCCACCGGTGAAGATCAGGGTCCTGGCCATGCCCCGCTTGTACAGATCGATGCCGTGGCGGATGCGCTCTTCGAACACCGGAGAAGGCTTGGCGTCGTAGGCGGCCGCGCCCAGCACGATGATGGCGTCGGCCGGGGCGGCCTGATCGCGCTGGCCCACCCAGCTGATGTAGCCGGCCACGCCGGCCAGCCACAGCAGCAGCAACATCAGCAGGCGCCATATCCAGCCCCAGAATCCCCTGCGCCGCTTGCGGCGCGCCCCGCCCATGCTCACGCCGGCCCCCAGGGCAGGGCGTCGAGATCGACATTGCCGCCGGACAACACCAGCCCGACCCGTTGCCCGGCGAAGCGTCCGCGATGTTTCAGCAGCGCCGCCAAGACCAGCGCCGAGGAGGGTTCGACGACCAGCTTGAGACACTGCCAGAGCAGGCGCATCGCCGAGATGGTTTCCGCATCGTCGGCCACCAGCACCTGTACCCCGTGCTGGCGCAGGGCGGCGAAATTGGGTTCGCCGACGAGGGTGCGCAGGCCGTCGCAGATGGTGTCCGGCGTGAAAGCGTCCACGCGCCGACCGGCCACCAGCGAGCGCGCGGTGTCGTCGGCGCCGGTCGGTTCGGCCGCATAGATCCGGCAATCCGGTGCGACCCGCGCGGTGGCGATCGCGGTGCCGGTGCTCAGGCCGCCGCCGCCCACCGGGGTCATCACCGCGTCGAACGCGCCGTGGCTGTTGTGCAATTCCAGGATGGCGGTGCCCTGCCCCGCAATCACCGCCGGATGGGTGAACGGATGGATCAGCTGTGCGCCGGTTTCGGCCTGCACCCGCGCGCAGGCCGCCTCGCGCGCGGCCTGGGTGGGCGCGCAGCGATGGATGGTCGCGCCATAGCGCTGGATGGAAGCCAGCTTGGCGGCCACGGCTCCCTCGGGCACGACCACGTGGCAGGGGATGCCGCGGGTGCGCGCGGCCAGCGCGAGGGCGCCGCCGTGGTTGCCGGAAGAATGGGTGACCACACCGCGCCGGGCGTCGGCTTCGGGCAGCGACCACACGGCATTGCAGGCGCCGCGGAACTTGAACGCGCCGCTGCGCTGCAACGGTTCGGCCTTGAAGAACAGGGAGCAGCCGGCCAGTTCGTCGAGTTCGCGCGAGTGCAGGACCGGCGTGGTGTGGGCGTGGGGCGCGATGCGCGCGGCGGCGGCCAGGATGTCGTCGAACGAGGGCAGGGTGTGCGGCATGGCAACAGGTTAACGCACCGCCCGGCCCGGCTGGATGGAGGGAACGGGCAACGGCAGGTAAAGCCCCCGGCCCGTGATGGCCAGGGTTAAGCACGGATTCAATCCGCCGGCCCGATGCTGGCAGTCGCTGGAAAAGTCAGGGGCCGCACATGAAACCAAGACTGCTGATCATCGCTGCGCTCGCCGCGGCCGCGCTGAGCGGTTGCGCGACGTACGACCATGTCGGCGCCAGCGCGGCCGGAGGCTATTACCAGGGCCGCCCGGTGGTCCGTTATTACGACGCCTACGGCTATCCGGTGTACGGCGGCTATTACGGCGGTTACTACAACCGGCCCTCCTACTACGGCCGTCAGCCGTATTACGGCTACTACGGTCCGTACTACCCCTATTACCCGCCGCCGGTGCATCGTCCGCGTCCGGGCCATGACCACGGCGGCTACCGGCCGCCGCCGGGCAGCGGTCCGGGCGGCAACCGTCCGGCGCCCTGGCGCGATCCGACCCGGGGCGCCTGGCGCGAGCACGGCCAGCAGCCGGCGGTCCCGGGCCAGCCGCCCCGACGGGTGAGTCCCGGCATGCCGCCGAGGGTCTCGCCAGGGGCTCCGCCCCGGGTCTCGCCGGGCGCGCCGTCGCGGCCGCAGTCGATGCCGCGCAGCATCAACGAGCGTCCGGCCGGGGCGCCGCGAATCCAGCCCCGCGGCGGACGGGTCCGGGTCATCGAGAACTGATCCAGGGGGGGCAGGCCGCCGGCCGTCGGGCCGTTGGAACCGAAGTTGACCGGTTGCGTCGCTTTCTGACGTCACAGGCGATAAAGGTTCCATGTCGACGTCCGGTGGGGAGTTCTGGATCCCCCCTGTTCCGGTCCCTGCCGGGCGTCGGCGCCCCTTCAAACCCGGCTCCGGCCGGGTTTTTCATTGGCCGACGCGGTATCCTTCGCGCACAAAAAAGGGCCGGCAGTCCCCCGACTACCGGCCCCCGGCATCCCCGCTGTGCGCATGGCTGGCCCCTGTTCCAATCCCAGCCCACGCCCCTGTCGCTTGCCACATCGGGTGCCACGGGTATTTCGCAGGAAGCGTGCCAATCCGGCACTACCCGGCCCGGCGACTCCACCGCGAACGCCGGCCTCCCAGGCTGAACACGAACCATGAACCACGATTTCTACCGCTACGACGTCATCATCATCGGCGGCGGCCACGCCGGCACCGAGGCCGCGCTTGCCGCGGCCCGCGCCGGCGCGCGCGCGCTGTTGCTGACCCACAACGTCGAGACCGTCGGCGCGATGAGCTGCAATCCGGCCATCGGCGGCATCGGCAAGGGTCACCTGGTCAAGGAAATCGACGCGCTGGGCGGGGTGATGGCATGGGCCGCCGACCGTGCCGGCATCCAGTGGCGCACCCTCAACGCGTCCAAGGGTCCGGCGGTGCGGGCGACCCGCTGCCAGGCCGACCGCGCGCTGTACCGTCGCGCCATCCGCAGCGCGGTGGAGGCCCAGCCCAACCTGACCGTGTTCCAGGCGGCGGTGGATGATTTGATCATCGAGAACGAAAGCGTGCGGGGTGCGGTCACCCAGACCGGGCTGCGTTTCCATGCACCCGCGGTGGTGCTGACCGCCGGCACCTTCCTGGCCGGCAAGATCCACGTCGGCGAGACCCAGTACGCCGCCGGCCGCGCCGGCGACCCGCCGGCCACCGCGCTGGCGCACAAGCTGCGCGAAGGCCGCTTCGTCGTCGATCGGCTGAAGACCGGCACGCCGCCGCGCATCGATGGCCGCACGCTGGACTACGCGGTGATGGAGGAACAGCCGGGTGACGATCCGATGCCGGTGATGTCCTTCATCGGCGACGTCGCCGATCATCCCGCGCAGGTGTCGTGCTGGATCACCCACACCAGCGAGCGCACCCACGAGATCATCCGCAACGCGCTGCACCGCTCGCCGCTGTACACCGGCCAGATCGAGGGCATCGGTCCGCGCTACTGCCCGTCCATCGAAGACAAGGTGGTGCGTTTCGCCGAGAAGGCCAGCCACCAGATCTTCGTCGAGCCGGAGGGCCTGGACGTCGTGGAGATCTACCCCAACGGTATTTCCACCTCGCTGCCGTTCGACGTGCAGCTGGATCTGGTGCGCAGCATCCGCGGCTTCGAGCAGGCCCACATCACCCGTGCCGGTTATGCCATCGAATACGACTTCTTCGACCCGCGCGGGCTGAAGTCCTCGCTGGAGACCAAGGCCGTCGCCGGCCTGTTCTTCGCCGGCCAGATCAACGGCACCACCGGTTACGAGGAAGCCGCCGCGCAGGGCCTGATCGCCGGCCTCAATGCCGCCCGTTTCGTGCAGCAGCGGGAGGCGTGGTCGCCGCGCCGCGACGAAGCCTATATCGGCGTGCTGATCGACGATCTGATCACCCACGGCACCAACGAGCCCTACCGCATGTTCACCAGCCGCGCCGAATACCGGCTGCAGCTGCGCGAGGACAACGCCGACCAGCGGCTGACCGGCGTCGGCCGCGAACTGGGCCTGGTCGACGACGCGCGCTGGGCGCGCTTCAGCGCCAAGCAGGAAGCGGTCGAGCGCGAGACCGCGCGCCTGCGCGCGCTGTGGGCCACGCCGAACAACGCGCTGGGGCGCGAGCTGGAAGCGGTGCTGGGCGTGGCGGTGAGCCGCGAGACCAACGCGCTGGATCTGATCAAGCGTCCCGAACT
This sequence comes from Pseudoxanthomonas sp. 22568, assembly GCF_052044485.1. Taxonomy (NCBI): domain Bacteria; kingdom Pseudomonadati; phylum Pseudomonadota; class Gammaproteobacteria; order Lysobacterales; family Lysobacteraceae; genus Pseudoxanthomonas; species Pseudoxanthomonas sp. 22568. The sequence continues at coordinate 24,462 of NZ_JBQENC010000018.1, read as the reverse complement.
GGACTACGCCAAGCTGATGCGGGTACCCGCGCTGGGACCGGCGGTCGACGACGCCAAGGTCGCCGAGCAAGTGGAAATCGGCGTCAAGTACGCCGGATACCTGGACCGCCAGCGCGAGGAAATCGAACGCCAGCAGCGCAACGAGTCCACCCCGATTCCGGCCGGTTTCGACTTCGCCGGCGTGCACGGCCTGTCGGCCGAGGTGCAGCAGAAACTGGCGCGCGTGCAGCCGCAGACCGTCGGCCAGGCCCAGCGCATCCCCGGCATGACCCCCGCCGCGATCTCGCTGCTGCTGGTGCATCTCACCCGCGCGCGGCGCGCGCAGGTGGCGTGAAGCACGAGGCTTGAACGCAAGCCGATATCGAACAGGAAACCACGTGACGCAAACGGAAACGGACATCCACCCCATTGCGCCGGAGAAACGGGCCGCCATCCTCGCAGCCCTGGCGGACATCGAACGAGAACACGATGTCCGGGTCGTGTTCGCCTGCGAATCCGGCAGCCGTGGCTGGGGGTTTTCGTCGCCGGACAGCGACTACGACGCGCGTTTCATCTATGTGCATCGCGCGGAGTGGTACCTGACCGTGAACGAGCGGACGCGTCCGGGGGCTCCCCAGCGGGATGTGATCGAGCTTCCGATTGACGGTGAACTGGACGTCAGCGGCTGGGATCTGCGCAAGGCACTGCGCCTGCTGTCCAAATGCAATCCCACGCTGTCCGAATGGCTGCGTTCGCCGATCGTCTATCTTGAGGACGGAAAGATCGTCGGAGGACTCCGCGAACTGGCGCAGAGCCACTATTCACGGCTTGCGGCGTGGCATCACTATCACAGCATGGCGAAGACCACTTTCCGTAGCCATTTGAGCGGCGATCGCATCCGCACGAAGAAGTATCTGTACGTCCTGCGCCCGATCCTGGCCTGCCTGTGGATCGAGAAGTCGGAGCAACCGCCGCCGATGGCCTTCGAGACCTTGCTGGATCAGCTGTTGCCGCATGGGCCGGTACGCGAGGCCATTGATGCGCTGTTGGTGGTGAAGCGGACCAGCGGCGAGATTGCCGATGGGCCGCGCGTTCCGGCGATCAGCGACTTCATCGAAATGCAACTGGAACGAATGGGGCGGGATGCTGTGCACCTGCCCGTGCGCGAGGCGGATGAAGAGCCACTCGACAGGTTTTTCCGCCAGGCAATCGGCTTCTCCGCGCGCTAGTGGCGGGCCGGCCGGGGCCGAACCCGCCATTGCCGGCTTACTCCGCCGGCAGCCCCATTTCCTTCAGCAGGTGCGGGGCCGCGTAGACCTTGGACATCAGCCAGCGCATGTAGCGCATGTCCACGTGCACGGCGCGCTTGTAGCGCGGATCGAACATCCAGCTGGCGCTGACCGACTCCCAGTTGCTGTCGAAGTTCAGGCCGATCAGCTGGCCGCGCGCGTTGAGCACGGGTGAGCCCGAATTGCCGCCGGTGGTGTCCAGGTTGGTCAGGAAGTTGACCGTCTGGGTCTTCAGCGCGGGATCGGCGGTGCTGCCGAAGTCGCCCTTGGCGATCGCCGCCAGCAGCGGTTTGGGCGCATCGAACGGTACCGTGTCGGTGTTCTTCTCGACGATGCCGGCCACGGTGGTCACCGGCGAGTAGGTGACGCTGTCGCGCGGATGCAGCGATTCCACCTTGCCGTAGCTGACCCGCAGGGTGCTGTTGGCGTCCGGGTAGACCGAACGTCCCTGGCTGCGGTACCAGCCGGTCAGCGCCTGCATGTAGGCCGGGCGCAGGCGCAGCAGATCGCCGTCGCGCTGCTTGCGCTCGTTCTCGATGCGCAGCAGCGCCGGCTGCAACTGCGCGGCGAGCGCCAGCAACGGATCGGTCGAGCCGGTGATCGCGGCCGGTTCGGCTTTCAGCAGGCCGACGCGGGTCGCTTCCTCACCCAGCGCGGTGCCGCCGTAGACACGCGCGAGGGTGGCTTCCAGGCTGGCGGCGTCGCGACCGAAGGCCGCGTCGAATTCCGGCAGGCGCTGCGCATCGGGCAGCTTCTGATAGCGGCCGACCAGCTCGGTCAGGAAGGCGCGCTCCATGCCGGCGTCGTAGCGGCGCTGGACCTGCTTCAACTGGCCCTCGATGAGGGCGAGGTCGCGATCCTGGTAGCCGCCTTCGCGATCCGCGTCGGCCTTGCCGCGTTCCAGCGCCAGCCGCTGCAGGGTAATCGCGCTGCGCAGCAGCTGGGTGCGGCCGTCGATCATGCCGACCAGCATGTCGCGCTCGCGCATGGCGCTGGCCTGGTCGAGCAGCGCCTGCGCCTGATCGATGCGCGCGCGCGTCGACGTGGCGTCGCCGCCCGACTTCGCCAGCCACGCATACATCGCCTTCTCGGCGTCGGCGCGGACCTGGATGGCGTTGCTGCGGCGCAGGCCTTCCAGTTCACCGCTGAAGCGCTTGCTGCTGTTCTTCAGGCCGGACAGCTGGCTGGCGTACTTCACGCCGGCTTCCGGATCCGCCTTGCCGCGCTGCTGGACGATGCCGATCAGCGCGTCCAGCACTTCGACGTTGGCCGGCAGGCCCCATTCGATGCGCTCCTTGAACTCGCTGGCGAAGCGGTGGCGGTAGGTGATGCCGGGATAGCCGGCGAGCATCGCGAAATCGCCTTCCTTCGGGCCATCGAGCGCGACCTGCAGGTGCGCGGGTGCGCGGTAGGGCACGTTGTCCGGGCTGTACGCCGCCGGCTTGCCATCCTTGCCGACGTAGGCGCGCAGCAGGGTGAAGTCGCCGGTATGGCGCGGCCACATGAAGTTGTCGATCTCGTCGCCGTAGTTGCCGATCGCGCGTGGCGGTGCGTACACGAGGCGGATATCGCGCAGTTCCAGCTGCTTGATACGGTAGAAATCGGCGCCGTAGTACATGGTGGCGACGCTGCAGCGCATGCCCGCCTCGCGCTCGCACTCGCTGACGATGCGCTTGTTGGCGCGATCCACCGCGTCGTAGTACTCGCGACCGGTCTTGCCGGCGGCATCGCGCATCACGTCATCGGTCACGCGATCGAAACCGACGGTCACCAACACCCGGTAGTCGGGATTGGCCGGAAGCTCGGCGGCGCGATCGCCGGCGATGTAGCCCTGATCGATCAGGTTCTTCTCCGGCCTGGAGTTGTACTGGATCACGCCGTAGGCGACGTGGTGGTTGGTCAGCACCAGGCCATCGGCGGAGACGAACGCGCCGGTGGCGCCGCCGACCTTGACCACCGCGTTGAGCGGCGGCCGGGTCAGGTCGGCCAGCGCGGCCGGATCGCCCTCGAAACCCGCCTGGCGCAGCGGCGCGGCCAGCTGCGGCAGCTGCGAGGGCATCCACATGCCCTCGTTGGCCTGCGCGGGCAGGGCCAGGGCGATGCCCAGGGCCAGGGCGGTGAAGGGCGTGCGTGCGCTCATGGGCGGGAATCCTCGGAAAAGACAGCCTGCGACGATAGCGGCCCGCGCCGCGCGGGGCAATTGCGAATGCCGCATGGGCGCCTCAGTCCGCGGCGAGCACCACCGGCTGGCCGATGAACTCCCCGTAGCGTCTGGCGGCCCGCGCGAGCGCAGGCCGGTCCGCCTTGCGCAGGGGCCGCAACGGCGTCAGCGAGAGCGTGGCGCCCTGCCGGTCCAGCGTGCGCTTCCACAGTGCGTTGACGCGGCCGTCGACGATCAGGCTGGGGTTGACCAGCCCGTTGATGCCGACCACCTGCCGGTTGTGCGCGGCGTCCAGCGCGGCGCTGCGGTCCTTGTAGCCGACCAGATATTCGTCGAACGGCGGCAGCAGGTGCACCGCCGGGACCGCTCGCGCGGGCGCCGACGGCGATTCGGTGAACCAATGCCGGACGCCGTCGTAATCATGGTGCGAAAGGGTCGGCTTTGCGCCATCCACCGCCGCCTGTGCATCGCGCACGGTCAGGCCCGACCACCAGGCCAGATCGTGCACGGTGGCCGGACCGTGTCCGGCGAAGTAGCGCCGCGCCAGTTCCGCCAGCGCCGCATCGCGGTCGAGGATCGCGGTGCGTGGAATCCATTCGTCCAGCAGCACGAACGTCGGCTGCTTGCCCTCGCGTGGCCCCTGGCAGATCAGGCCTTCATGGGCGAGTCGACCCAGGATGTGCAGGCCGCGTTGCCCTTCGGTGTCGACTTTCCGTTCGGCCAATGCTTCGTAGAGCGCGCCACGGGTCAACTGCCTGCCGCCTTCGAGCAGTCGCGTGACCACCTCGGCACAGCGGCCCGTCGTGTGCGCATCCAGGCCGAACTCGCGCTCCTGGCGCGCACGGTCGCGGTCGAGTGCACGAACCGCCATGAGCGACAGCATCCAGCGTGCATCCTCCGGCGCCACCAGGTGCAGCGTCCCGCGCATCGGCCAGGTGCGCACGATGCGGCGCTCGGCGATGGCCCGTTCGACATCGACCTCGCGCGCACCCTTGGTGCGCAGGCCCACCGCCCACAACGACCCATAATAATCCTGCGCCTGCACCGCCAGCAGGTGGCGGACCGTGTCGGCGGGATCGTCGCCCAGCGGCGTGCTGATGCCTTGCCGGTGAAGCCGCCATCCGGCAACCGAGGGAGGGCCTTCCATCTCAGCGCTTGAGCTCGAAGACCGCCCGGACGTTCTCGCGGTATTCCACGGTGGGCTGGACGTAGCGCCCGGATGCGCTGCTTCCGGTGACCACGACCGTGTCCAGCGTTCCTCCCTGGTATCCGAATTCCACCTGTGAAGTGATGCTGTCGATACTGTAGATGGGGCCGAGTGCAGCACCGAACGCTACGGAAGTGTCGCGTGCCTGCGCGTGCGCATTCTGGATGGCCTTGCGCTTGGCCTCGGCGCGAAACTCGGCCGCACGCGAGGACTCGAACTGAAGGTTGCGGAAATTCGTGGCACCCGCAGCGAGTCCCGTGTCAATCAGATCATTGAGCTGGTCGATCCGCGTCAGCAGCACGGTGACGGTCCGGCTGGCCTCGTAACCATTGGAAACCCGCTTTCCGGAGTCGGTGTAGTCCACATCCTCGGAAGCCTGCAGGCTTCCCGCCTCGATGTCCCCGTCCGCGATGCCGAAACGGGAAAGCGCTTCAAGCAACCGGTTGACCCCCTGGTCCACGGCCTTCTTGGCGGGGAGCGGCTGCGCGGCACGGGATTCGAATTGGAAACTCAGGCGAGCGCTGTCGGGTTTGGCGGTGACCTCGCCCGCGCCCGACACCACGATGTGCGGCGCGTCGGGCAGCGGAGTACCGGCGAAGGTGGGAGCGGCGAGGACGAACAACAGGGCAAGAAAAACCTGACGCATGAAATCTCCCTTTCCAGCGAAGTGGATGAACCCGTTCTATTTTTCCTTGCGCCAGTTGATCGAGCCACGGCTCTCGATCGTGCTGGACTCGATTTCGATGTCGAAGCCCTTGCGCAGCAGGTACTTCAGCGTCACCGCGGAACCCGAGCCGACCATCGAAACGCCGTAGCTGACATACAGCCGCGGCGACAGGTACTTGCCGACGCCGAACACCGAACCGCCCAGCGTGCGCGATTCCAGCACGCCGGCGTCGTCCAGGCCAATCTTGGCGCCCAGCTGCGAGGCCAGCAGGCCGGCGCCCGCCGACAGCGCCGAGGAGGCGGCGTTGATGCGCTGGCTTTCGTCGCTGCTGGCGCTGTTGAGCGAGCGACCCAGCACCAGGTAAGACAGTGCCTCGGATTCGGAGCTGGCCGGATCCGACCACACCTTCGCACGCGGTTGGCTGGCGCGGCCGGTGACGTCGATACCGGCGGTGACACCCGCGCTGATCACCTCGCGCTGGGCGCGGATGTTGATGCGCGGATCACTCACCGCATTGTTGCTCCAGGTCAACTCGCCGCGGGTGATCTGGAGTTTCTGCCCGTAGGCTTCGTAGCGTCCGTCCACGTCCAGCCGGCCCGTCGCGACCATCTCGCGGCCCAGTCTCGAGCGCACCCGCATATTGCCGCCCAGCGTGCCTTCCAGCCCGTAACCCTTCAGCGCGACCTTGTCGCCGAGGGTGATGCCCAGATCCAGATCCAGCCGCGAACTCGGCGTGCGTTCCGGATCCGCCGGATCCAGCACCACCACGTCCTCGGATGCGGAAACGCCATCGTCGAGTTTTTCGACGTCGATGCTTGCCGACGGCACGGTGACATCACCGCGTACCTGGATGGTGTTGTCGGCGAAGCCGACCTGGATATCGGGCGAGGCGATGGCGCGCAGATCGGTGGTGTCGGACACCAGCACGTTGTCGCCACGCACGTTGAATTGCAGCGGCGTGGTGTCGTTGTTCCAGCCCAGGCTGCCGTCGACCCGCAGCACGCCTTCGCCGGACTTCACGCTGCCGTCGATGCGCGCGCTGCCGTCGGCCAGCGCGACCAGGCGGGCGGTGCCGTCGGTGAGGGTGATGCCCAGCGCGGGCAGTTCGCCGGTGAACTCGGTCAAATCCGCTTCGCCGGTGAGCGCCGGGCGGCCACGGGTGCCGGCCAGGCCGATGTGGCCGGCCAGCTTGCCGCGCGGGCGTACCAGGTCCGGCGAGAACAGTTCCAGCCAGAACAGCCGCGAGTTGTGGAAATACAGATCGCCACGCAGCGGCGAGAACTCGTCCCAGCCGGTGTTGACGGTCGCGTCGACGTAACCGTTGCCCTTGAAGCCGCTGCCCAGCCGTGCCTGGATGCGCTGCGGGTTGAAGTCGGCGTCGAAGGTGAAGTTGTCGTAGCTGATCAGCTCGCCGCGCGCGTTGTTGCCCAGCTTCATGCCGCCTTCCAGCGAAGCCAGGTGGACCTTGCCTTCCCAGGCGTTGCCGCGTGGCCGCAGGCTGGCGTCGAGGGCCAGGTTGCCGCGCAGGACCAGCGGGCGGCCGCTGTTCTGCGGCAGCCACGGATGCACCAGCGTGAGCGGCAGCGAATCCGAATGCAGGCTCAATCCCTGGCGCGGCCAGTCGGCCTCGGCGCACAGCGCGCCACCGTCGTTCGAAACCAGGCAGGTACTGCCCAGCGTCCAGTTGGCGCCGCGCTGGGCGAACCGGGCCGGCTGCTGCAACTGCCATGCGCTGCCCTTGGACGGAGCGATGCGCAAGGCATCCAGTCCGCCCTGCCAGTTTTCGCCGCGCCGCTGCGCGCTGCCCGTCAGGGCGATCGCGCCCATCGGATTGCGGGCATCGGCGTCCACCCGCAGGTCCTCCACCGCGCCGCGCGCATCCAGGCGCAGCTCGTCCAGCACCATGCCGACGTTCACCGCGTTCGCGCGCACCGCCAGTTCGCCGTTGCCGCTGCGCCAGGGCAGACGTCCGCGCAGGCTGACGGTATCGGCGCTCCAGTCGTTCCAGCGCAGCTGGTTGCCGGACAGATCGGCCTCGATGTCCGGCGCCGTGCGTGCGCCGGTCAGCTTGACCGTGCCCTGCAGGGTACCGCTGCCGGTGGGCAGCAGATCGGCCAGGTGCAGCGGCGACAGCGAAGCATCCACCGCGAGCCGATCGCCGACCTTGCCCTTGGCCTGCACGCGGCTGCCGCCCAGCGTCATCGCCAACTGGCCCTCGCCGTCCTCGCCGTGCAGCGCGAACTTGCCACGCGCATCCAGCGGCCGCCCACGCAGCCGGCCCGCCAGTTTGGGCAGATCCAGGGTGGCGTCGAAGCCGCCGGCCTCGCGCGCCTGGCCCTGGCTGCTGAATTCACCGGACAGGTTGCCGTCCCAGTCGGCCAGGAAATAGCCGGGATCGAAGCCGGCCAGCTTCGCTTTCATGTCCCACTTCAGGACCGGCGTCCACGCCACTTCGCCATCGGCATCCAATTGGCCGGTCGGCATCTTCGCGCGCAGCGTCTTCACCGTGGCGCGCTCGCCGTTGCCGGCCGCATCGAATTCGACCTGCGCCTTCTCGCCGGCGCGGGTGAAGCCGGCCTTGCCGACCGCCGCCCAGTTCTCCAGTTGGCCGGCCACGCCCAGATCGGCGTTGGCGCCGATGGCGGTCTCGGCGCTGTCGCCCCAGCGCAGGCCACGCGCGTTGACCGCGAACCGGAACTGCGGATTGGCCGGATCCTTGAAGTCGGCGCGCCCGCGCAGAGTGGTGATGCCTTCGAACGCGCGCACGACCAGCGGTTCCACCGTCAGTACCTCGTCGGCGATGGCCACCTGCGAGGGATCGATCACCAGCGTGGTCTGATCCTGGACCACGCGGCCCTGCAGCGTTGCCTTGCCGCCCGCGCCATCGGCTTTCAGATCGAAGGCGAGCGGCAGGCTGTCCTCGGTGACGGCCAACGACGCCAGATCCAGCAGATCGGTCTTGCCGGTGAAATGCCAGGTCGGATTCTCGGCGCCCTGCAGGGTGAGCAGCACCCGCACCGGCGCGGGTGCGTTGCCGGCGAGCGCCATCTCCATCTTGTTGATGTCGCCGCGCGCGACCAGGCCCAATCGAGCCGGGGCCTTGCCGGCCGGTGCGGGGAACACGCCGGTCGCGATCAGGTCGGTGCGGTAGCCCTTGCCCGGTGCATAGCTGCCATTCGCGTTGAAGCGGCCGCGGTCGGTGTCGAGCGCGAGCTTCTCGGCGGTGAAGTAGCCGTTGCCGATATCGATGCCGCCACGCCCGCGACGGATGTCGATTACCGGTTCGCCGGCCTGGGAAATCCTGAACCCGTCGATGACCAGGGTGTCGGCCTGGATCGCCAGCGGCATCTGGATCTGCGGCAGCGATTCGGGCCAGCGAGGCAGTTCGAACGGCTCGTCGCTTTCCGGCACGTCCAGGGTCGCATTGCGGATCTCCAGCGCGTCCAGCCGCAGGCGCTTGCCCAGCAGCGGACGCAGATCCGGATCCAGGTACACGCGCTCGGCGGTGAAATGGATCTTGTCCCAGCGGAAGTCGACACCGTGCAGGGTCAGCGGTCCGGCCAGCGGACCTTCGACCTTCTTCCAGGTCAGCGAGGAGTTGGCCGGCAGCCGCGCCACCACCTGCGCCAGCAGCACATCGCGGCCGGCCACGGTCTGCAGCAACCAGTACAGGCCGAAGCACAGCAGCAGGACCAGCACGCCGGTGCCGATCGCGCTGCGGATGGCGAGCACGCGCATGCGCGCCCGGCGTCGCGCCCGCAGTTCGGCGATGCGGGCTTCGCGCTCTTCCGGGGTGATGTCGTCGGCGGGCCGGCTCACAGGTCGGTTCCGATGTTGAGGTAGATCTGGAATTGCGAATCCGGGTCGTTCAGGCCGTGCGCCAGATCCAGCCGCACCGGGCCGATCGGCGAACGCCAGCGGAAGCCGACGCCCACGCCGGTGCTCAGGTCCGGCATGCCGCCGTCGAAGGCGCTGCCGGTATCGACGAACACCGCGCCGCCCCACGGACCGCCGCCGGGGTAGTACTCGTACTCGGCGCTGGCGGTGACCACGTTCTTGGCGCCCAGCGCGTACTTGCCGATGCGCGGGCCGACTTCGCGCCAGGCATAGCCGCGGATGCTGCGGTCGCCACCGGCGAAGAAGCGCAGCGAGGGCGGCATCCCGACCAGGCTGCTGGTGAAAGTGTGGCCATACTCGCCACGGAAAATCAGCGCGCTGTTGCGGCCGAACTCGCGCGACCAGCGCGCGCGGATGTGCGCCTGCAGGAAGCTGGCATCGGAGCCGGCGCCTTCCACGCCGCCGCGCAGCAGGACCGAGCCGGCCAGACGGTCGGGGCGGTTGGAACCCACCGGCGCGTTGAGGTAGTCGGCCTGCAGCGAGGGATAGGTGAAGGTGGCGTAGCGGTACTCCGGCGATTCAAGATCGTTGCCGTCCTCGTCCTCGTAATACGCCCAGCGCTCGCGCAGCGCGTGGATCGAGGCGACCGCGGTCCAGTCCTCGTTGATCTGGCCGCTGCGGCTGCCGATGAATTCGATGTGGCGCAGATCGATGTAGTCGGTCTGCTCGTCGCTGGCCTGCACCGCGAGGGTGTACCAGCCGTCGAGCCACTTGAAGGCGGGAATGCGGTACTGGGTGAGCAGGGTCTTGCGGTTCTGCGCGTAGTCCAGCTGGGTGGACAGCTTGTGTCCGCGCGAGTTGAGGTAGCGCCGATCCACGCCCATGCGGATACCGGCGCCGCTCTCCGAACCATAGCTCACGCCGGCGGTGTAGATGGTGCGCTTGGCCAGGCTGAGGTTGACGTCGATCGGCACGCGGCCGTTTTCCGCCTTGTCCGGATTGGCCTGGATATCGATGTTGCTGAAGTAGTCGAGCCCCACCAGCGACTCGCGCAGGCGATCCAGCTTGCCCTGGTGGAAATAGCTGCCTTCCTCCCAGTACACCAGCTTGTCCAGCAGTCCGGGTTCGAACTTGCTCTGGTGGAAGGTGGTCGGGCCCATGTCGTAGCGGATGCCGCTGACCCAGGCAAGATCGATGTCGGCCGCATGCTCGGCGCGGGTGACTTCCACCCGGCGCTGGGTGAAGTCGGCGTCGAAGTAGCCGCGATCGGCCAGGCGCCGCACGATCTTGAGCTTGCTGGCTTCGTAGGTGGTGTGATCGAAAATCTCGCCCGTGCGCGGCGCGAACGCGGCCAGATCCTCCTTCAGGTAGCGATCGTCGCCGCCTTCGCCGTCGATGCTCAGGCTCGAACGCCGGACCCGCACCGGCTCGCCCTTGGATACGCGGATGACCACCTCGACCCGTTCGTTTTCTCCATCGCCGGTACGGTTGGCCTGCACCTGGATGTCGGGCGAGTAGTAGCCGAAGGGTTCCAGCGCCTCGCGCGTCTGCGCCACGGCTTCGTTCAGCAGGTACTCCAGCCGCGATTCGCCCAGGCGCTTGCCGATCGTGTCGTTCAGCGACAGGGCGACGTTGATGTTCTCGACCATCGCCTCGTCCTCGACCCCTTCGATGCGGACCTTGTCGATGGTGGCCGCGGCCCAGGCGGAGCCACTGGCGGCAAGCAAGGCGATCAGGGTGGCGAGGGGGACGATTCGTCGCATGCGGGCAGGATAACCGGCGAAGGGATTTTCGGGTTAAAGGAACATGAGGGGCTCGTTCGGACCTCGATGCGATGGTCCGGGCCGATGCTGAATGATGGAGCCCGTCGCGAAGGGCGATGGCCGTGGATTAGGGAAGCTTCGCCACCGGCGGTTGCATCGAGGGCCGCGCGTGCATGGCGGCGATGCCAGGCCTCCCCGCGGGCGCGGGGAGGCCGTCGGATCAGACCGAGAGATGTTCGATCGCGGCGACCGCGCGGAAACGATCGGCCAGGCGCTTGAGCAGGGCCAGGCGATTGGCGCGGATGGCCGGATCGTCCGCGTTGACCATCACGTTGTCGAAGAATGCGTCCACCTGCGGACGCAGGCGCGCCAGCCGGTTCAGCACGCTGACGTAGTCGTGATGGTGCAGGGCGTCGTCGGTGTCGCCCAGCGCGGCCTCCACCGCTTCGGCCAGCGCGCTTTCCGCCGGCTCCTTCAACAGCGCGCGATCCTCCATCGCCGGAATCGCGATGTCGGCCTTCTTCAGGATGTTGTTGATGCGCTTGTTGGCGGCGGCCAGCGCTTCGGCTTCCGGCAGGCTGGCGAAGGTGCCGATCGCATCCAGGCGGGTGTCGAAGTCGTACAGCGAGGCAGGCTTCAGTTCGGCGACCGCGTTGAAGTGCGCGGCCGGCACGCCCTTGTCGGCGTAGTAGCCGCGCAGGCGATCGAGGATGAAGTCATAGAGTTCGGACGTGTCGGCCTGCACGCCGCGCGCGGCCAATGCCTGGTTGGCATGGGTGAGCAGTCTGGGCAGATCCAGATTGAAGCCGGATTCGATCACCGTGCGCGCCAGGCCCAGCGCATTACGCCGCAGGGCGAACGGATCCTTGTTGCCGGTCGGCTTCAGGCCCGCGGCGAAACCGCCGGCCAGGGTGTCCAGGCGCTCGGCGATGGCCAGCACCTTGCCCAGCGGCGAGAGCGCGATGTCGTCGCCGGCGAAGCGCGGCTGGTAGGCCTCGTCGATCGCCAGCGCGATCTCCTTCGGTTCACCCGCCGCCAGCGCATAGTGGCGGCCGGCGATGCCCTGCAGTTCCGGGAATTCGTTGACCATGCGCGACTGCAGATCGTTCTTGCACAGTCCGGCGGCGCGACGCGCCTCGGCCGGATCGGCGCCCACCTGCGGGGCAATCGCCTCGGCCAGCGCCGCCACGCGCGCGGCCTTGTCCGCCACGCTGCCCAGCTTGGCCTGGTAGGTGACCGTCTTCAGGCCCTCGCCCATCGACGCCAGGCCCTGCTTGAGATCCTCGTCGAAGAAGAACTTGGCATCGGAGAAGCGCGGACGGATCACGCGTTCGTAGCCCTTGCGGACTTCGGCGGGATTGCGCGATTCGATGTTGGCGATGCCGATGAAGTGTTCGGTCAGCTTGCCGGTCTCGCTGAGCACCGGGAAGAACTTCTGGTTGATCTCCATGGTTTCGATCAGCGCTTCCTGCGGCACCGCCAGGAACGCCGGTTCGAAGCTGCACAGCACCGCGGTCGGCCATTCGGTCAGGCAGACCACCTGTTCCAGGTTGTCGTCGGTGACGCGGGCCACGCCACCGGCCTGGTGCGCCGCCGCTTCCACCTCGGCGACGATGCGCTGGCGGCGCTCGCCGGCGTCGACCAGCACCCGCGCCGCGCGCAGCGCGTCCACGTAGTCGCCCGGCTGGCCGATCCAGACCGGCTTGTCATGCTCGAAGCGGTGGCCGCGGCTCATGCGGTCGGCCTTCACGCCCAGCACTTCGGCGTCAACCACGTCGCCCCCGAGCAGCAGCACCAGCCAGTGCACCGGGCGGGCGAAGGCGTAGTCGTGATCGCCCCAGCGCATCGGCTTGGGGATGGGCATGGCGGCGATGGCTTCGCGCACGATGTCCGGCAGCAGGCCGGCGGTCTTCACGCCCGGCTTGATCGCGCGGTGGACGAAGCGCTCGCCCTTGCCGTCGGTGGTGCGTTCCAGTTGGGTCCAGTCGAGCCCGGCCTTGGCGGCGAAGCCCTGCAGCGCCTTGGTGGGTTCGCCGTTGGCGTCCAGCGCGATGTTGAGATACGGCCCCAGCACTTCCGATTTCTGTTCCGGCTGCTCCACCGCCACGCCCGGCAGCAGCACGGCCAGGCGGCGCGGCGTGTACAGCGGCTTGGCGTCGCCGCGCTGGAAGTCGATGCCGCGCTTTTCCAGCGCGCCGAGCACGCCGTCGAAGAAGGCCTGCGCCAGTCCGGGCAGCGCCTTGACCGGCAGTTCCTCGGTACCGAGTTCGATCAGCAGGGATTTTTGTTCGCTCATGTTGTGCAACCTGGTGTCTTGCCTGTCCCGCTTCGAAGCGGTGGGTAGGGCACGGGGCTTGCCCCCATCCGCCCTTCGGGCACCTTCCCCCGCGGGCGGGGGAAGGACGTGTGTCATGGAGTCCGGTTTTTCAGTCCGGGAAAGCCCAGTTTCTCGCGTTGCGCGTGGTAGGCCTCGGCGACCGCCTGGGCCAGCTTGCGCACGCGCAGGATGTAGCGCTGGCGTTCGGTCACCGAGATCGCGCGGCGGGCGTCCAGCAGGTTGAAGCTGTGCGAGGCCTTGCAGACCTGCTCGTACGCCGGCAGCGGCAAGCCCGCCTCGACCAGCTTCATCGCCTCGGCCTCGCAGGCGTCGAAGCGGTGGAACAGCTCGGCGACGTCGGCGTACTCGAAGTTGTAGGTGCTCTGCTCGACTTCGTTCTGGTGGTAGACATCGCCGTAGGTGACGATGCCCTGCGGACCCTCGGTCCACACCAGGTCGTACACGTTGTCGCAGTTCTGCAGGTACATGCACAACCGCTCCAGGCCGTAGGTGATCTCGCCCAGCACCGGCCGGCATTCCAGGCCGCCGGCCTGCTGGAAGTAGGTGAACTGGGTGACCTCCATGCCATTGAGCCAGACTTCCCAGCCCAGACCCCAGGCGCCGAGGGTCGGCGACTCCCAGTTGTCCTCGACGAAGCGCAGATCGTGCACGCGCGGGTCGATGCCCAGCGCCTTCAGCGACTCCAGGTACAACTCCTGGATGTTGTCCGGATTGGGCTTCATCACCACCTGGTACTGGTAGTAACGCTGCAGGCGGTTGGGGTTCTCGCCGTAGCGGCCGTCGGTGGGACGGCGGCTGGGCTGCACGTAGGCGGCGTTCCACGGCTCCGGGCCGAGCGCGCGCAGGAAAGTGGCGGGATGGAAGGTGCCGGCGCCGACCTCCAGGTCCAGCGGCTGGATCAGCACGCAGCCCTGCGCGGCCCAGTACTGGTTCAGGGTCTGGATGAGGCCCTGGAAGGTGACGGCGGGGGTTGAAGTGGCGGCCATCGGCTTATCGTGCACTGCGGAAAAGCGGGCTAGTATACGGGGGAACCCCCGCCCCACCTTCGTTTGCCCGCCGTGGACGTTCCCCTGAAAGCGCCTTTCCTCATCGTCGAAACCGGCCAGCCGGTGCCGTCGATGCGACGCTATGGCGGCTTTCCGCACTGGATCCGGGTGGCGGCCGGACTGGAGGCGGACGAGGCGGTGGTGAGCAACGTCGAGCGTGGCGATGCGCTGCCGCGCCGCGAGGGTTTCGCCGGGGTCATCGTCAGTGGCTCGGCGGCGATGGTCACCGACCGCGCCGACTGGAGCGAGCGCAGCGCCGACTGGCTGCGCGAGGCCGCCCACGAAGGCGTGCCGGTGCTGGGGATCTGCTACGGCCACCAGTTGCTGGCGCACGCGCTGGGCGGCGAGGTCGCCTACAACCCGGCCGGGCGCGAGTCCGGCACGGTGACCATCGATCTGCATCCGCACGCCGACGCCGATCCGCTGTTCGCCGGGCTGCCGGCCAGCTTCGCCGCCCACGCGACCCATGTGCAGACGGTGCTGCGGGCGCCGGACGGCGCCACCGTGCTGGCCCGCTCCGAGCAGGACCAATGTCATGCCTTTCGCTGGCGGGACCGGGCCTGGGGCGTGCAGTTCCACCCCGAATTCGCCACCCACCACATGCGCGGCTACGTCCACGCGCGCGCCGAACACCTGCGCAACGAGGGCCGCTGCCCCGGCAGCATCGCCCGCGGCGTGACGGCGGCGCCGCAAGCCCGCAAACTATTGCGGCGCTTCGTCGCGCACGCGCGCGGGCTGCACGCCCGCTGAGCTTCCCTTCCACGGATTACCGATGAGCACGATCAACAAGGTGCCGGCCAGCGCCGGCGCGGAATGGCTGCTGGGTGGATTCGCGCTGCTGCGCCGCGCGCCGGTCGCGCTGGGCACCCTCGCGATCCTGTGGGGCCTGGGCTCCACGGTGCTGATGGCGCTGGCGGGCGCGACCGGCCTGACCGTGTTGCTGTACGCCGCGCAGTTCCTGTTGATCCTCGCCGGTCCGTTGTTCTTCGGCGCGATGATCTGGGCGGCGCGGGAAGTGGATCAGGGCCGCCCGGCCCAGCCCGCCCATCTGCTGCAGCCGATCCGCGACGGCCACGGCCCCGCGCTGCTCGCCACCCTGCTGCCGCAGGTAATCGCCTCGTTCGCGCTGGGCCTGCTGCTGCTGGCGATGATCGGCCCGGATCAGCTCAAGCACCTGGGCGAGGTGTGGGTGCAGATGCAGACCGTCGCCGCCGAGGGCGGGCAGCCGGATCCGTCGTTGGTCAAGGATCTGCCGGCCGGCCGCCTGCTGCTGTGGCTGCTGCTGGTGGCCATCACCTTCGTGGTCATCAAGTGGATGACCTTCATCGCCGCGCCGCAGATCCTGTTCACCGGCACCGACGCGATCGGCGCGATGCGCAACAGCCTGCGCGCCTGTCTGCACAACTGGACCGCGATGCTGGTGTTCTACCTGCTGGCGGGCATCGCGATTTTCGCCATCACCTTCGGATCGCTGCTGCTGATGGCGATCCTGCAACTGATCACCGGTCCGGTCATCGCGGTGCTGCTGTGGCAACTGGTACTGCTGGCGGTGCTGACCCCGGTGCTGGCTGGCGCCATGTATACGGCGTGGCGGCAGATGATGACGACGGCGGGTTCGGCCGCACCCTCCACGGCCCCCGCCACCACGCACATCGAAGTCTGATTCCGGGTAGACCGCGCCATCAGGCGCGGTGCCCGGTTCCCAGGTATTCGGCGCTCTGCATTTCGATCAGGCGCGAGGCGGTGCGCTCGAATGCGCCCTGCAGGCGCTCGCCCGTATACAGATCGGTCGGCACGGCGTCGGCGGTGCAGACCAGGTTGACCTGGCGGTCGTAGAGTTCGTCGATCAGGTTGACGAAACGGCGCGCGGCGTCCTCGTTGAGCCGATCGAAGCGCGGGATCCCGCCCAGCAGCACGGTGTGGAACTCGCGCGCCACCTCGATGTAGTCGGTGGTGCCGCGCGGGCCTTCGCAGATCGCGGCGAAGTCGAACCAGACAATGCCCTTGCCGCGCCCGCGCACCGGAATCCGGCGATCGTCAATGACGATGTTGCCGTCGCGGGTCGCGCTGCCGGCGCTCAGTTCCTTCCAGCGTTCGCACAGCCAGGCATCCGACTGCGCGTCCAGCGGGGCGCGGTAGACCGGCGAGCGGGTCAGCGCGCGCAGGCGATAGTCCTCCGCGCCGATGGCATGCACTTCCACGCAGTACTTCTGCAGGAGGGCGATCGCCGGCAGGAAGCTGTCGCGCTGCAGGCCATCCTTGTAGAGATTCGCGGGTGCGGTGTTGGAACTGGTCACCAGGGTCACGCCCTCGGCGATCAGGCGTTCCAGCAGGCGTCCCAGCAGCATCGCGTCGCCGATGTCGGTGACGAAGAACTCGTCCAGCACCAGCACGCGCAGGCGATCCCGCCATTCCTGCGCGATCTTCGCCAGCGGGTCGCTCTGCCCGGCGTGTTCGCGCAGGCGTTCGTGCACGCCGCGCATGAAACGGTGGAAGTGGGTGCGGTACTTGCCGCCTTCCGCGCGCGTCGAATCCGGATGGAACGGTTCCAGCGGCAGGCCGTCGTAGAACAGGTCGATCAGGAATGTCTTGCCGCGGCCGACGCCGCCCCACAGGTACAGGCCGCGCACCGGCTCGGGTTTCTTCCAGAACGAGGACAGGCGATCCAGCCAGCCATCCTGCGCATCTTCGAGCAGGGCCAGGTGGATCCGATCCAGTTCGCGCAACGCGTCGTACTGCGCCGGATCGTCGCGCCAGCGGCCTTCGGCGACGCCGCGCGCATAGGCCTGCGACGGCGTCGGGGGCACCGGGGTATCGCCGTCCGCCATCACGCCTCCGGCAGCCAGGCCTTCATCGCGTGCTTGATCGCCCCGCGCAGGTCCATCAGCTTGCGGTGGAAGAAATGGCTGGTCTCGGGCATGCGGATCAGCTCCGGCGGATTCCTGAGCTTGTCGATCCAGTCGTAGACCGCTTGCGGCTCGACGATCTCGTCCTGCTCGCCCTGGATCACCAGCCACGGACAGGATGGCGGTTCGATGGCGGCGAAATCCCAGCGGCCCGCCGGTGGCGCGATCGAAATCAGCGCGTCGGCCTTGAGCGCTTCCGCGCTGCGCAGCGAGACGTACGCGCCAAAGCTGAAACCGGCCAGCCACAGCCGCGTCCCCGGTCGATGCGCGCGCACCCATTCGACCACCGCCTGCAGATCCTCGGACTCGCCGTCGCCATGGTCGAAGTTGCCGGCCGAGCCGCCGGTGCCGCGGAAGTTGAAACGCACCGTCACCGCGCCCAGCTCTCGCAGGCTGCGCGCGGTCATCACCACCACCTTGTTGTGCATGGTGCCGCCCTCGGTGGGCAGCGGGTGGCAGACGATCGCGGTCAGCGGCAGCGCGGTGACGTCATCGTCCGGCCACTCGACGGCGACCTCCAGCGGACCGACCGGGCCGGGCAGTTCGAGATTGGCGGTCTGGCGGGGGAAATCGGGTGTCGACATGGCTACATGATAAGGCTTCGCCCCGTCCGCGCCGGTCCGCATGCGGGCGCGCGGGCCGGCGCGCGTGCGACGCTACGTTCGATGATTCCGTCTTGCGGTCGTCATTGTTGCGGCGCACAATCGCTGGTCCCTCCCGCCCGCGATGCCCGGTTTTGCCGGGATTTCCGCCCGCATGCGCCTTCCCCTCGTCGCGCTCGCCGTGAGCGCCTTCGCCATCGGCACCACCGAATTCGTGGTGATGGGCCTGTTGCCGCAGATGGCGCAGGACCTCGATGTCTCGATTCCCTCCGCCGGCATGCTGGTGTCCGGCTACGCGCTGGGCGTGGTGTTCGGCGGACCGTTGCTGGCGATGGCGACCGCGCGGCTGCCGCGCAAGGCGGTGCTGCTGGTGCTGATGGGCGTGTTCGTGCTCGGCAACCTGCTGTGCGCGCTGGCTCCCAACTATCCGACCCTGATGGCGGCGCGGGTGATCGCCGCGCTCGCGCATGGCTCCTTCTTCGGCGCCGGCGCGGTGGTGGCCGGCCACATCGCCCCGCCGGGCAAGCGCGCGCAGGCCATCGCGCTGATGTTCACCGGCCTGACCGTCGCCAACATCCTCGGCGTGCCCGCGGGGACCTGGCTGGGGCAGGCGCTGGGCTGGCGGGCCACCTTCTGGGCGGTGGTGGCGCTGGGCGCGGCGGCCCTGATCGCCATCGCCCGCTACGTCCCCGTGCTGCATGATCTGGCGCCGCCGCGGCTGGGTCGCGAACTGCGGGTGCTGCGCGAGCCGCAGGTGCTGCTGGCGTTGGGCATGACGGTGTTCGGCTTCGGCGGCGTGTTCGCGGTGTTCACCTACATCGTGCCGATCCTCACCGACGAAGCCGGTATCGCCAGCCACTCGGTGGGCGCGGTGCTGGTGCTGTTCGGCCTGGGGGCGACCCTGGGTACGCTGCTGGGCGGGCGCCTGGCCGACTGGAAACTGATGCGCGCGCTGATGATCGCCCTGTCGACGCTGTGCGTGTTCTTCCTGCTGTTCGCCGCGACCATGCACCTCAAGCCATTCGCGATCGCCGGCGTGTTCCTGATCGGCTTCATCGGCTTCATTGGCGGTCCCGGCCTGCAGGCGCGCTCGGTGCAACAGGCGAAGGACGCGCCGCTGCTGGCGTCCACCCTCAACCAGAGCGCCTTCAACCTCGGCAACGCCGGTGGCGCCTGGATTGGCGCCAGCCTGCTGGCGAACGGCGCCGCCTATCCGTGGCTGGGCGTGGCCGCGGCGATGGTGACCGCGGTGGGGCTGGGCCTGACCGCGCTCAGCGCGGCGCTGGAACAGCGCGCCTTGCGTCCGGCGCTGGCGGCCTGCGAGTGCGGCGACAGCGGCATGTGAGGCGATGGCGCCGGGCGCCGCGGGGCGCCTGGCGGATGCCGCCTGTCCGAGGCATCAATCGGCCGGCACGGTCCGCTCGCGCGCCCACTCGCGCAGCGCGCCGACCTGTTCGGCCATCAGCACCGACAGCGGGCGGGTGTTGCGGATCTCGTCCATCAACAGTTCGGTGTCCAGCATGCGCTGGTCGCCGTGCGCCGTATACAGCGCGGAGACGATGACCTGCTCCAGTTCGGCGCCGGAGAAGCCGTTCGCCGCCGCCGCCAGCGCCGGCAATTGCAACTCGTCCAGCGGCAGCTGGCGGCGCTGCAGGTGCACGCGCAGGATCTCCACGCGGGTATCGGCGTCGGGCAGGTCGACGAAGAAGATTTCGTCGAAGCGGCCCTTGCGCAGCAGTTCTGCCGGCAAATCCTGGACCTGGTTGGCGGTGGCGACCAGGAACACCGGCGCCTTGCGTTCGGCCATCCAGGTCAGCAGGTAGCCCAGCACCCGCCGCGAGACGCCGCCGTCCTCGCCGCCGCTGGCCAGGCCCTTCTCGACCTCGTCGATCCACAGCACGCAGGGCGCCAATTGCTCGGCCGAGGCGAGCGCGGCGCGCAGGTTCTTCTCGGTCTCGCCGTGGTACTTGTCGTACAGGGTGCCGAAATCCAGCCGCAGCAGCGGCACGCCGAAGCCGGCGGCGGTGGCCTTGGCCAGCATCGACTTGCCGCAGCCCTGCACGCCCAGCAGCAGCACGCCGCGCGGCGGATCCAGCCCGGGCGGGACGTTGCCGGTGAAGGCGGCCCGGCGCTGCTCGATCCAGCGCTTGAGCCGGCGCGCCCCGGCCACGTCGGCGAAGCGCGCGGTGTCGTATTCGTAGTGCAGGTGGCCGCTGCGGTTGAGCAGTTCGAACTTGAGCCGGGTCAGCTGCGGCAGGTCGTCGGCGTTGAGGGCGCCGTCGGCATGAATCAGCTGGCGGGCGATGCGGCGGGCGTCGGACAGGCTCAGTCCCTGCAGGTTGCGCAGGACCTGGCGGGCCGCGTCGCCGTCCACCTCGACCCGGCGGCCGCCGTTCTCGCGGGCGTATCCATCGGCTTCCTCGCCCAGCATCTTCTGCAGGGCGGTGGCATCGGGCAGGCGCGGGCTGAACCGCACCGCCATCGATTCCAGTTCCGGCGGCAGCTCGACCTTGTGGCCGATCAGCACGATCACGTGCGGCAGGCAGTGGCGGCGCTGGATCAGGTCGCGCAGCGCGCGCTGGCTGCTGGCGTAGCCCAGGTAGGGATGGAAATCCAGCAGCAGGTAGACGCCACGCTGGCTGGCCTGGCGCATGGCCTGCAACGCGGCGCTGGCGTCGGGCGGCCCTTCCGGCTCGTCCTCGCGGTCCATGTCGATGCGGCGCAGGCCCTCGGTGATCGTCCACCGGTACAGGGCCCGCCAGACCTGGGAGAGGGTCTGCCGGAACAGGTCGACCGCGCGGGCTTCATCCTGGGTCTCGATCACGATCAGCGGGGTGTTGGCCCGGATCAGCGCGGTCAAATCCTGGAGTTCGTTCATGAAAGCGGTCGTTCCCTCGGGGGACGAAAGATAACAAAGCGATTCACGCCGCGTGGACAAGCCCGGCGATTCCCGCCCGCCGGCCGCCGGTGTACCCTGCGGCTTCCCGGGCAACGAGGTGAGCGCATGAAGACGATTCTGGTCGCCAGCTCCAAGGGCGGCGCAGGCAAGAGCACCATCGCCACGAACCTGGCGGCGACCTTCGCCCTCGACGGCAAGCGCACGGTGCTGGTGGACGCCGACCCGCAGGGGTCCTCGACCCGCTGGGCCGAACGCCGCGCGGAGCTGGAGAGCGCGGTGCTGCCGGTGGACGGCACCGGGCGGCGCGCATGGCGCGACGCGGTGCCCGACGACGCCGACCGGGTGGTCATCGACGCGGCCGCCGGCGCGATGGCGGCGGATCTGGAATCGTTCCTGGATAAGGCCGACGCGGTGGTGGTGCCGGTGCTGCCGTCGGCGATGGACATCGAGGCCACGGTCGGCTTCCTCAACACCTTGGCCAAGGTGCCGCGCGTGCACAAGCGCAAACTGCCGGTGGGACTGGTGGTCAACCGCAGCAAACCCTGGACCAACGCCTCGCAGCAGGCGGTCGAAATGCTGTCCACCTGGCCCTATCCGGTGGTGGCGCAGCTGCGCGACACCCAGGCCTATGTGGTGCTGGCGGGACTGGGGCGCAGCCTGTTCGACTACCGTTCGGCACAGGTCCGCGATCATCAGTCCGATTGGGATCCGCTGCTGAAGTGGATCAAGAAAGCCTGACCAGGAAGGAGTCCCTGCCCGATGCGTCAACTGATCCTGCTGCGCCACGCGCATGCCGAGCCCGCCATCGCCGGGCAGTCCGACTTCGATCGGCCGTTGTCCCCGCAAGGCCTGGCCGAGGCGGAGGCCGCCGGTCGCTGGCTGGCCGAGCACGGGCTGGTGCCGGACCGGGTGCTGTGCTCGCCCGCGCGCCGCGCACGCGAAACCCTCGAAGCGGTGCTGGAGGCCATCGGCTACGTCGAGCAGCGTCTTGAGGACGCCATCTACGAGGCGACCGCCGGCACGCTGGCCGAAGTGGCCGACGGCCACCGCGAGGTCGAGCGCCTGATGCTGGTCGGGCACAACCCCGGCTTCGAGCGGCTGGCGGCGCTGATGCACAGCGGCCAGTCCGGCGACTATCGCGGCATGCCCACCTCGGCGGTGGTGGTGCTGAGCCTGCCCGTCGACGCCACCATCGAACCCGGTGTCGCCACCCTGTCCTCGTTCTGGTGGCCATGACGCTGCTGTCCGGAAAGAGTTGGCTGGGTGTCTGTGGACTCGGCCTGTTGTGCGCCTGGCCGGTCTGGGCGGGCGGAGACAAGAATTTCGACCCGGCGCACACGCGGCTGGGTTTCGAACTGCGCACGCGCTGGGGACAGCGGCTGGACGGACTGTTTCCGCAATACGAAGGACAGGTGCGGGTGCTGGCGGATGGTCGCCAGCAGGTCCACCTGCGCATGTATACCCGCAACGTCGAGATTGTCGGCTACCCGCGCTACACCCAGTGGGCGCGCAGCGAGAAGTTCTTCGAGGCCGACCGTTATCCCGTGGTGACCTTCATCTCCAAGCCCTATGTGCCGCAACTGCTGCGCGACGGCGGCCTGCTGGAAGGCGACCTGAGCATCCGCGGCATCAGCCGCCCGCGCAGCCTGACGGTGGAACCGGCCACCTGCGCGCGCCCGGCGGTGGACTGCGACGTGGTCGCCACCGGCGCGGTGCGTCGCAGCGACTACGACATGGACGACTGGAAGCTGGCCGTGAATGACCGCGTGGTGTTCGTGCTGCGCGCCCGGGTCAGGGACGGGGCCCCGCAGTGAACCTGTCCCTGCTACGCGACGCCGCGCGCTGCGCGGCGATTCTGCTGTCGCTGGCGTGCACCGCCTGCGCCGGCCTGAGCGATGCCCAGCGCGATCGCGCGGCGGGAATCGCCGCCGCCGCGCGATCGGAGATCGTGGACTGCCGCCAGCCCGATGCCTGCGCGCTGCCTTCGCCGCTGCATGATCTGGGACCGCGCGCGCTGTCGGCGTCCACACCGCAGTCGCCGCGGCACTACGCGCTGATCCTGGATCGCGGCGAGGACTCGCTGCTGGCGCGGCTCAACCTGATCCGCAGCGCCCGCCGCAACATCGACTTGCAGACCTACATCTTCGACAAGGACGACAGCGCGCGGCTGGTCATCGACGAACTGCTGGCCGCGGCACGGCGCGGGGTCAAGGTGCGGCTGCTGATCGATCAGCTCTCGGCGATTGCCGATCTGCAGATCCTCGGCGCCCTGGCCGGCGCCCACCAGAACTTCGCCATCCACATCTACAACCCCAGTTTCGGCAAGGCCAAGCTCAACTACTTCGACTACGCCGGCAGCGTGCTGTGCTGCTTCCGCCGCTTCAACCAGCGCATGCACACCAAGCTGCTGCTGGTGGACGGGGAAATCGGCATCACCGGCGGGCGCAACTACCAGGACGATTATTACGACTGGGACGCGGAGTACAACTTCCGCGATCGCGACGTGCTGGTGGCCGGGCCGGCCGCACGCGACATGGCGGTCAATTTCCAGGCGTTCTGGGATGCGCGCAGGAGCATCCCGGCCGAGCGGCTGAACGACGTTGGCCGGACCCTGCTGCGCGGAGGCGTGCCGGAGATGCCGCCGGCGCGCTTCCTGCGACCGGAACGGGTGGCGGCGATGGCGCAGGACGCCGCCGATCCGGCGGTGATCCAGGAGCGGCTGCTGGAATCGGTGCTGCCGGTCGGCGAGGTCAAGTACGTGGCCGATCTGCCGCAGAAGCATCGCCGCGAGCATGGCAGCGATGCGGCGCCTTCCGCACCGGAGCTGGAAACCCTGATCGGCAATGCCAGCCAGGAAGTGCTGCTGCAGACGCCCTACCTGGTGATGTCCAAGCAGGCGCAGGAGATCTTCCGCGACATGCGCAAGCGCCAGCCGCCGCCGAAGGTGATCGTGTCCACCAACAGCCTGGCGGCGACCGACAACCCGGTCGTCTACTCGATGTCGTTCAAGTACAAGCGCCGCTACCTGCGCGAGTTCGGCTTCGAGATCCACGAGTACAAGCCGTTTCCCGAGGACGCGCCGGTCGACTACGCCACGCTGATGCCGGAGGGGCCGCCGGTGGCGCCCGCCGATCCTTCCTCGCGCAGTCGTCCGCGCGGACCGTCGGGCTCGATCGGACCGTCGTCGTCGTCCGGGGAGCGGCGCGAATCGGCGGGCGAGACCACCCGCAAGCTGCAGCGCACCGAGGCGCGGCCGTCGTTCCTCAGCAGCGGCGCGGCGACCGGGCCGGTGCCGCTCAAGCGCGCCGGCGTGCGCATGGGCCTGCATGCCAAATCGATGGTCATCGACGGGCGCATCGGCGTGATCGGCACGCACAACTTCGATCCGCGCTCGGAGACCTACAATACCGAGAGCGTGGTGATCATCGAGGACGAGGCGTTCGCACAGGCGCTTGCCGACAGCATCCGCCGCGACATGAAGCCGGAGAATTCCTGGCTGGTGGCGCGCAAGGTCAAGCCGCCGGTGTTCTCCGGGCTGGACTACAGCCTGGGCAAGGTGTCGGAAGCCTTGCCGCTGTTCGACCTGTGGCCCTGGCGCTATGCCACCAGCTACGAATACGTGCCGGGGCCCGATTGCCCGGAACCGTTGCCGCCGGGAGATCCACGCTTCCACCAGTGCTATCGCTCGGTGGGCGATTTTCCGGAAGTGAACATCGGTCCGAAGTGGCTGTACACGCGCATCCTGACCGCCTTCGGCGCCGGCCTGGT
>NZ_JBQENC010000017.1:64109-81714 GCF_052044485.1 Pseudoxanthomonas sp. 22568 | reverse complement strand
GGAGCGACGTAAGTCGCGACCGTGGGGTTCAATGCCGCCCGGGAAGCGGTCGCGACTTACGTCGCTCCTACAACCGTGATCGCGCCCGCTTGCGGGAACGACGCTGGTTGCGAAAGCGGGACTCGTGGCATCTGCGGAAAAGCTCGCGACTGACGTCGCTCCCACAATGGCAGGTTGGCTTGAGTGGAGCGGACAAAGGCGATGGCTGGCAAGTGATCCATCTTTCAATCAAGGCGTTCCTTCCCCGTAGGAGCGACGTAAGTCGCGACCGTGGCGTTCAGTGCCCCCCGGGAAGTGGTCGCGACTGACGTCGCTCCTGCACGCGTTTGGGGAATTGCCATCATCGGGTCATCGCGGCGATGTTGGATCATGGTGGCCTGTCCGATCTCCATGCGCCGCGCCGTCCTGAAGGAATGTCCTTGAGCCATCCATCGCCCACCGGTTCCCATGCGCCGCCCTCGGGCGCGATCGCGATCTTCCTGGTGTTCCTGCGGCTGGGGCTGACTTCGTTCGGTGGGCCGCTGGCGCATCTGGGCTACTTCCGCGCCGAATTCGTGCAGCGTCGGCGCTGGCTGGACGAAGACGCGTTTGCCGGTCTGGTGGGCCTGTGCCAGTTTCTTCCGGGTCCGGCGAGCAGCCAGCTCGGCTTCGCGCTGGGCTGGCTGCGCGGCGGCTGGCGCGGGGCGCTGGCGGCATTCCTCGGCTTCACCCTGCCCTCGGCGCTGTTGATGTACTGGCTGGCGCTGCATGCGCCGCGCGCGACCACGACGCCCCTCGGGCTGGTACTGGTGCATGGCCTCAAGCTGGTCGCGGTGGTGGTGGTCGCGCACGGCCTGTGGGGGATGGCGCGCACGCTCACCCCGGACCCGCGCCGCATCGCGCTGGCGACCGCGATCGCCGTGCTGGTGTTGCTGGCCCGCAATCCGATCTGGCAGCTGGCGGGCATCGGCCTCGGCGCGATCGCAGGCGCGTGGTGCTGTCCGCCGGCGCCGGCGGGCAGCAGCCCGGCTCCGCGCGTGCCGCGCTGGCTGGCGCCGATCGCGCTGGTCCTGTTCGCGGCGGGATTGCCATGGGCGTTCTGGCCGCGTGGCGAGGCACCGACACTGGATGCACTGGCGGCGGCCAGCTACCAGTCCGGCGCGCTGGTGTTCGGCGGCGGCCACGTGGTGCTGCCATTGCTGGAAGCCAAGCTGGTGGCGCCGGGATGGTTGAGCGCGGACCAGTTCCTCGCCGGCTACGGCGCCGCGCAGGCGATGCCCGGACCGATGTTTTCGCTGGCGGCTTTTCTTGGCGCCGGTGTGGATGCCGGCGTCGCCCGTCCGTTGGCCGCCACGGTGGCGCTGCTGTGCATTTTCCTGCCGGGTTTCCTGCTGCTGATCGCGCTGCTGCCTGGCTGGACGCGGATTGCCTCGCGTCCGCGGCTGGCGCGAATGGTGGCCGGCATCAACGCGGCGGTCGTGGGCCTGTTGGCGGCGGCGCTGTACGACCCGTTGTGGAAGAACGCGGTGGGCACGCCCGTCGACGTGGGCATCGTCGCGCTGGGCCTGCTGATCGCCGCGCGGGTGCGGCGATCCGCGCTGTGGGTGCTGGCGATGTGCCTGGGCGCGGCATGGCTGGCGGCGGGACTGCCGCGGCCCTAGCGGGAAGACGTCAGCCGTCTTGTGCCAACGGCAACCGCAGTTCCGCCACCGTGCCCGTCTCCGGTGCGCGCGACAACAGCTCCAGGCTGCCCTGCTGCGCTTCCAGGATCTGGCGTGACAGCACCAGGCCGATGCCGGAGCCGCCGCTCTTGGTGGTGAAGAACGGCACGAACAGGCTGTCGCTGGACGGCAGCCCCTCGCCGCGGTCCCTGACCTGCACGCGCGCCTGTCCGTTTTCCGCCCATGCGCACAACTCGACCGGCGCGCTGCCGCCGGCTTCGACCGCGTTGCGCAGCAGGTTGATCAGCACCTGCTCCAACTGATCGGCATCGGCGACGACCCGCAGTTGCGGTGCGACCTCGACCTGGATGCGTTCGTCGACCAGCCGGCGCACGCGCTCGCACAGCGGCGCCAACGGCACGCTGGCCGGTTGCGGTTCGGGCAGCTTGGCCAATCGCGCATAGCCGCCGAGGAAACGCTGCAATGCCAGGCTGCGCTGTTCAATCAGGTCCAGGCCACGGGCAAGGTCCGTGCGCGCCTCGGGGTCGAGCGTCGCGCCTTCCGGCGGCAACATGCGCGCCAGGGTATCGGCCATGGAGGCGATCGGCGCCATCGAGTTGTTGATTTCGTGGCTGAGCACGCGCAGCAGGCGGCGGAATGCCTGCGCTTCCTCGTCGCGCAGCGCGCGTTCCATCGGTTGCAGGACGAGCAGGCGGCCGGCCTGGCTGCGGCTGCGCAGCGACGCGTGCCCGATCTGCCAGCGCCCCTGCTGGGTGGGAAAGGCATGCGGGTGGATGCGGCCATTCGGAATATCGAACAACGGCGCCAGCCCCAGCGCGTCCGCGCGTTGTCCCAGCAGTTCCGCGGCCGGACGGCCCAGCAGGCGTTCACCGGCGGGATTGATCAGGCGCAGGCGGTCACCCTGCTCGAACGCGAACACCGCGCCGTCCAGCGCGGCCAGGGTCTTGCTGAGCAGTTGCAGGCTCTCATGGGAGTCGCGCTGCTCGTCCTGCAGGCGCTGCGCCAGCGCGTTGAAACGGCCCATCACCTGAATCTGCCCGCCGCCACCGGAAGCCGCGCCGCGCACGCTGTAGTCGCCTTCGCGCAACGATTCCAGCAGGCCGTCGAGGGTGCGCAGGCGGCGTCCATCCGCGTATCGCTGTAATCGCCAGATGATCGCGGTCAGCGCCAGCACGCAGATCAGCAACAGGGCGGCCTCGCGCGGCGCCGGCGTGCCCAGCGCGAGCACGGCCGCCAACGCCAGCATCGACGGCGCGACCAGCCACGCCGCGCGTCCGCGCTCAGGCATTCTCATCGCCACGCAGGCCGTGTTTCTCCAGCCGCCGGTACAGGCTCTGGCGGGTGATGCCCAATTGGTCGGCGGCACGTTGCAGGTTGCCGCCCTGATCGGCCAGCGCGCGCCGCAGCAGCAGCGCTTCGGCTTCCTCCAGGGTCATGCGTTCGGACAGCCGCGGCTCCGCCGCGCCGGGCAGGCGCAGCGCGGCGGCGTCCAGCACGCCTTCGTCGGCCAGCAGCGCCGCGCGTTCCATCACATGCGACAGTTCGCGCACATTGCCCGGCCACGGGTAGGTGAGCAGCGCGCGTTCGGCGTCGCGCCCGATGCGCGGCACCGGGCGGCGGTAGCGGGTGCAGGCGGCGGACAGGTAATGGCGCGCCAGCGGCAGGATGTCCTCGCCGCGCTCGCGCAGCGCCGGCACCCGCACCTGGAACGTGTTGATCCGGTACAGCAGATCCTGGCGGAAGCGGCCGGCCGCCACTTCGCTTTCCAGATCCGCGTTGGTCGCGGCGATCACGCGCACGTCCACCCGCCGCGTCTGCGAGGAGCCCAGGCGTTCGAATTCCCCTTCCTCGATCGCGCGCAGCAGCTTGGGCTGCTGGTCCAGCGGCAGGTTGCCGATCTCGTCCAGGAACAGGGTGCCGCCGTCGGCCAGTTCGAACCGGCCGGCGCGATCCTGGCGCGCGTCGGTGTAGGCGCCGCGCACGTGGCCGAACAGTTCGGCCTCGAACAGGGTCGGCGCGATGCCGCCGATGTTGACCTTGACGAAGGCCCGCGCCGCGCGCCGCGAGCCGCGATGCACGAAACCGGCCAGCAGGCTCTTGCCGGTGCCGTTCTCGCCCAGCAAGAGCAGGTTGGCGTCGCTCTCGGCGATCCGCGCCAGATCCTCCAGCAGGCGGCGCATCACCGGCGATTCGGCGATGAAGTCGTCGCCGGCCTCCTGCAGCAGCAGCGCCTGCGCCTGTCCCAGCCGCTGCTCGCTGCGGCGGCTGCGATCCAGCGCGATGCGGCTTTCCAGCACGTTCAGCACGCGCGCGTTCTGCCACGGCTTCTCGATGAAATCGACCGCGCCGCGCTGCATCGCCGTCACCGCCAGTTCGATGCTGCCCCAGGCGGTCATCGCCACCACCGGCAGGCCGGGGCACTGCGCGGCGATCTGCTCCACCAGCGCCAGGCCCTCCTCGCCGGAGGTGGTGTCGCGGCGGTAGTTCATGTCCACCAGCACGGCGGCGAATTCGTCGCCGCGCAGGCAGCCCAGCGCGATCTCCGGCGACTCCGCGCCGACCATGCCGTAGCCGGCGCTCTTGAGCAGCATGCGCAGCGCCTCGCGCACGTCGGGCTGATCGTCGACGACCAGGATGCGGGCGCTGGGGGACGGACGGGAAGTCGGCACGGTGCTCATCACCGCCAGTCTAGCGTCCGCGCCGGAGCGCGGGCGCTACTCATTGCGCAGCGCCTGCATCGGCGGCACCCGCGCCGCCCGCAACGCCGGCGAAAGCGCCGCCAGCAGGCCGGCCAGCGCCAGCGCCACCACCACCGCACCGATCGCCAGCGGGTCCGCCACCTGCACCTCGAACAGGTAGCGCTGCAGGAACCGCGACATCGCCATCGCGATGCCCAGTCCCGCCAGCAGCCCGATGGCGATCTGCAGACCGGCCTCGCGCAGCACCTGCCGCAGCAGCCGGCGCGGATCGGCGCCGAGCGCGGCGCGCACGCCGAATTCGTGCCGGCGCGCGGCCACCGCGGTCGCCATCACCGCGTACAGGCCCACCGCCGCCAGCAGCAGCGCCAGGCCGGCGAACAGGCCCACCAGCAGCAGGTTGAGCTTCTGCTCGCTGGTGGTGGACGCGACCACCGCGTCCATCGCATCCAGATCGGAGATCGGCTGCTGCGGCGCGACCTCGGCGATCGCCTCTCGCAACGCGCGTTCGGCGCTTCCGGCGGTGTTGCCGGCGCGCGACTGCAGCGCATAGGTGAGGCCGCCGAATCCGCGGATGATCCGCCATGCGCTCGGGGGCAGCTGCGCCAGCGGGGTGTAGACGATCGGGGGCGCCGGCTCGGCCGGGCCGAACTGGCGCACGTCGCCCACCACCCCGACCACCCGCATCGGCACGCGCCGATCCTCGCCGTCGTCCTCGATGGCGACAATTTTTCCCAGCGGCGCATCACCCAGGTACTGGCGCGCGAACGCGGCGCTGACTACACAGATGCGCTCGGCGCCGGCGGTGTCCTGTTCGCCAATCCCGCGGCCGGCGAGCACCGGCATGCCGAACACATTGAAGAAATCCGGCGTCATGAAGCGGTACTGCGCGCTGATCGAGCGTCCGTCCGGCAGCACGTAGCTCCAGTTCAACTGGGTGGCCGTGGGCGGGTTGCTGCCCGCCCCGACATGGGCGATCCCGGGCAACCGCCGCAGCCGTTCGACGATGCGATCGGTCTGCTCGACCATCGAGCCGACTTCGGCGTGGCGTTCCCGGATCGGCGCCAGACTGAAGATGGTCACCGCGCGGCTCTCGAACCCCATCGGCACCTCGGACAATCGTTGCAGGGTGCGGGTGAACAGGGCGGCGCCGATCAGCAGCACCACCGCCACCACCACCTGCGCGATCACCAGTCCGCGGCCTAGCCGGCCGGCGCCGCGGCTCCAGCCCGCGCGCCCGCCGCCGACCAGTTCGCGGGTAAGTTGCAAGCCGCGCACGCGCAGCAGTCCCAGCACGGACGCCAGCAACGCGGTGGCCGCGCCGGCCAGCAGTGCGAAGCCCACGCTGGTGCCGGTCAAGGCGGCCGCTTCGCCACGGATCCATTCCGGTGGCACCCAGCCGGCCATCAGGCGCAGGCCCAGCCAGGCCAGTGCGATGCCGACCAGCGCGCCGCCAAGACCAATCAACAGCCCCTCGGCCAGCGCCGGCAGGCCCAACCGGGCCAGTGGCGCGCCGAGGGCAACGCGCACCGCGCTGTCATGGCTGCGGCCCAGCGCGCGCAGCAGCATTAGGCTGGCCAGGTTGATCGCTGCGATCAGCAGCACGCACGCGCCCGCGCCGAAGAACAGCCACAGGGTATTGCCGGTGCGCGAGGCGAACACGCTGCCCTTCAGCGGCAGCGCATTGGGCGGGAATTCGAGCAGGTGGCGTTGCCATTCCTCGGTCATCCGCGGGTTCTGGCGAAGCAGCGCGCCGAGCACGGCGCCGGTTTCCGCCGAGGCTTCGGCCACGCTGATGCCGGGCTTGATCCGGGCGATGATCTGCTCATTGGTGGACAGATTGGTGCTGGCCAGGTCCGGCTGCATCGACAGCAGGATGTCGAACTGCACCGGCCAGCGGAACGCGGCCGGCAACACCCCGACCACCTGCGCGGCGCGGCCTTCCACCTGCAGGGTCTGGCCGATGGCGGCGGGATCGGCGCCGTAGTACTGCGTCCAGAACGCATGGCTGAGGATGACCGCCTGCGGACCGTTCACCCGGTCCTCCTCGGCGTTGAAGTTGCGGCCCAGCGCCATCGGCAGGCCCAGCGTGTCCAGAAAGCCGCGATCCACGAGCAGGGAGCCGACCACCCGCCCCTCGTCGCCGCGCGCGATATTGGTGTTGATCGCCCAGCTCCGCAGCATGCCGGTCGAGGCGAAGCTGCGCATGCGCCGCACCGGCGCGTAGTAACCGGGCGCGGCCGAGTTGCGCTCGCCGTCGAAGTACTGGCCGAGGGTGACCAGCCGATCCGGCTGCGGAAACGGCAGCGGCTTCAGCAGCGCCTGGTCCAGCAGCGAGAACACCGCCGTGGTCGTCGCCACGCCCAGCGCCAGGGTCAGCACCGCCAGTAGCAGGTAGCCGGGCCGGCGCAGCAGGCCGCGCCAGGACTGGCGCGCCTCGTTCCACAGGATCGCCGCGCTCACGACACCGCCTCCAGTCCCGGCAACGCCATGTCGCGCTCATGACGCAGCCGCTCGAAGGTGTCCTCGTCGACGATGCGGCCGTCGAGCATGTGCACGATGCGCGTCGCGCGTCGCGCGAACGCGGGATCGTGGGTCACCATGCACAGCGTGGTGCCGTTTTCGTGCAGTTGTTCCAGCAACTGCATCACCGCCTCGCCGTTGCGGCTGTCGAGGTTGCCGGTGGGTTCGTCGGCCAGCAGGATCGACGGGTTCCCCACCAGCGCGCGCGCCACCGCCACGCGCTGCTGCTGGCCGCCGGACAGCTGCCCCGGATAGTGGCGGGTGCGGTGGTTCATGCCGACCAGTTCCAGCACTTCGCGCACCCGCCGGGTGATGTCGGCGCGGCCGAAGCCGTCGCGATAGGTCAGCGGCAGGGCGACGTTCTCTTCCACGGTCAGATCCGCGATCAGGTTGAACGCCTGGAAGATGAAGCCGATCTCGCCATTGCGGATGCGCGCGCGGCCACGCGCATCCAGGTCGGCGACATTGCGCCCGTTGAGCCAGTACTCGCCGCGGCTGGGCGCATCCAGCAGGCCCAGGATCGACAGCAACGTGGACTTGCCGCAACCGGAAGGACCGGTGATGGCGACGAAATCGCCCTGGGCGATGTCCAGCGCGATGTCGGACAGGGCGTGGGTTTCGACCTCGTCGGTATGGAAAACCTTGCCCAGGTGCTGCAGGCGCAGCAGCGATGCGGGGATGGCGGAAGCAGGTGGGACGGCGATATTCATCGGGGCTCCTGGGAATGGTCAGCGTAAACGCAGTCGCGGGTACTGCGCCCACTGGCTGGTGTCGGAAAGCACGGCGCGGTCGCCGGGGCGAAGACCGTTGCGGATTTCGATGCGATCGCTGGAGGCGGCGCCGAAGCGCACCGCGGTCTGGCGGGCCTCGCCATCGCCGTCCAGCACGAACAGGGTGCCGGGACTGCCAGGCACGGCCAGCGCCGGGCGCGGAATGCTGATCACGTCGCGCAGCACGCCCAGGCGGATGCGCCCGTCGACCGACAGATCCGGGCGCGCGCCGGGCGGCAGCTTGCGTCCCAGATCCACATCGATGGTCACGCTGCCGTTGCGTACCGCCGGATCGATGCGGGTGAGCCGACCCTCCACCACGCCATTGCGGGTGTCCACGCTCACCGCCAGGTCCAGCGACAGGTCCTTGGCCAGCACTTCCGGTACCTGCAACCGCGCGATCAGATCATCCGGACGCGCCACCCGTGCGAGCTTGGCGCCGACGGTGACCTGCTGGCCCGGTTCGACGTCGATCTGCTGGAGGATGCCGTCGCTGCCGGCGCGCACGTCCAGCGCCGCGACCTGCTGGCGCGCGATCGCCAGCGTGCTGGCGGCTTCGTCGCGCCGCGCCTGCGCCGCGCGCAGTTGCGCGGCCATGTTCTGGCGGAACGCGGACACGCGCCGGGTTTCGATTTCCGCGCGTCCCTGCTGGGTGGTCTCGGTGATCTGCGCCTGACGCAGATCGATCTTCGACATCACCCCGGCGGCGTGCGCGCGTTCGTAGGCCTGCGCCTTGACCTCGGCGATGCGCCATTCCGACTCCGCCTGCGCCTGCTGCGCCTGCTGGTCCAGCAACTGCGAGGCCAGCGACGTGCGCACCGAGGCGACTTCGGCCTCGGCGCCCGCCAGCGCCGCTTCGGCCTTTTCCAGGTTGGCGGTCAGCTCCGGATTGACCATGCGCAGGATCGCCGTGTCCGCGCCCACCCGGCTGCCGGGCTGCACCAGCACCTGCTCCAGCGTGGCGACGGCACCGGCGGTAATCCAGCGGATGTCGCGTGGCACCAGCGTGCCGGTGGCGCGGATCTCGCGCACCATGTCGCCGCGCTCGGCGTCGCCGATCCACAGGCTGCCGCGTTCGACCTTGGGTGCGGCCTGGCCCACGCCAAGCACGGCGACGGCGGCGACCGCCGCCAGGAACAGAATCGGGCCGCCGACAAGCAGCAGGCGGCGGCGGGATGCGGAGCGGGTCTGGGGGCGGGCGATGTCCATGCCCCTTTGAAGAGCATGCCGCGTGCCAATCGCGATGCGCGCTCAACTGATTGATTCAGTGGAAGATTCTTTCCCCCTTGGCACGCCATCATGTCCGTTTTCGTACGTTCGGCGTCCGCCACCGGGCGTCCTGCCGCCGTCCGTCGGCAAGTTGCTTCCCGGGATTTACATACTGTGCAACACAAAGTACTGTTCGCCAAACTTTACGGGGTGGAACATGGTGGAAGCGCGCGACAACCCGGGATCCAAGCTGGAACTGGAGCTGCGGCGCGGCGTGCTGGTGCTGGCGGTGCTGTCGCAGCTGCGCGAGTTCCAGTACGGCTATTCGCTGCGGCAGGCGCTGGCCCAGCGTGGCATGCCGATCGAGGAAGGCACGCTGTATCCGCTGCTGCGGCGTCTGGAAGGCCAGGGGGTGCTGGCCTCGGAGTGGCGGATCGAGGACGGCCCGCCACGCCGCTATTACCGCTTGAACGACGCGGGCGAGGCGATGCTCGCCGAATTGAAGGCCTATTGGGATTCGCTGGTCGGGACCATGGGTGGACTGCTGCAAGGGGACGGGAAATGAACGTGAACGACGTGATCGATGCCTACGTGATCGATGTGATGCGCCGCCTGCCCGCACGCGAGCGCAACGAAATCGGGCTGGAACTGCGTGGCCTGCTCGCCGAGATGCTGGCCGAACGCGCCGATGGCGAAGGCCGGCCCGCCGACGATGCGATGGTGCTGGCGCTGCTGCGCGAATTCGGTACGCCGGCCGAGGTGGCCACGCGCTACCGCCCGCCGGGCCTGGTCGCCATTCCTCCGCAGGAAACCGGCAAGTTCGCGCTGATCGCGATCATCGGCCTCGCCATCCAGTGGGCGATCAGCCTGCCGCACGTGTTCGACGGCCGCCTGCCGCTGGCCGGCTGGTGGCTGGGTCCGGGCCTGGGCGCGTTCTGGTGGCCGGGCTTCATGATCATGTTCACCCTGCTCGCCGCGTGGCTGCGCCAGCGCGGCTGGTTCAAGCCGCGCTGGCGACCGCGAGCGGTCGATCCCGAACGCGTCAACCGCGGCGCGCTCGCCTTCGGCCTGGCGTGGTTCGTGATCGGCGTGGCCGTGGTGGTATCGCTGCCCTGGCTGGTACCGCATCTGCCCGGCGCGTTGCCGCGGGTGCTGGCGCTGGATCCGGATTTCCTGCGGATCCGCGCCTGGCCGGTGCTGCCGTTGTGGGCGGCCAGCTTCGCGATCCTGGCCTGCGTGCTGGTGCAGGGGCGCTGGTCGCCGCTCATGCGCAAGCTGGAGATCGTGTCCAGCGCGGCCTTCATCGCACTGCTGCTCTGGTGGGTCACCGCCGGCCGCATGTTCCAGGCCACGCCGACCGATCAGGGTGCGCGCGGCATCCTGGCGCTGATCGTCGTCATCATGCTGGTGGACCTGGGGATCCGCCTGCATCGCGGCCGCACCCGCATCCGTCTGCCGGATCTTTCCGGCTGACACCACCGGCCGGCGCCGCCGGCCTTCCCGCTTCCCTTGCCAAGGAGTCCCGCCATGCTTCGCGCGTGTCTGCTTTCGCTCGCCCTGATTCCGGCCAACCTGGGCCTGGCCAACCTCGTTTTCGCGGATGAATCCGCTCCGTCTCCACCCGCGTTCGTTCCGCCACCCGCGCCGGGCGAACTCGTGGATATCGGCGGACGCCGCCTGCACCTGGACTGCAAGGGTGACGCGGCCGCTCCCACCGTGCTGTTCGAGGCCGGGCTGTCGCAGTACACCGCGCATTCGGGCTTCTCCAAGGCGCAGGACGCCATCGCGCCGTTCGCCCGCGCCTGCACCTATGACCGCGCGGGACTGGGCTGGAGCGATCCGGTTCCCGGCGCCCGCACGCAACAGGACATGGTGGCGGATCTGCACGCACTGATCGCCGCGAAGAAATTGCGGACGCCATTGGTGATCGTCGGCCATTCCGTCGGCGGACTGCTGGCGCGGCTGTACGCGCGGGAATATCCGGACGAGGTCGCCGGCCTGGTGCTGGTGGATGCCAGTCCCGAGCCGTATCTGTTCACTCCGGGCGCGGCGCAATTCCGCAAGGGCCTGGCGGCGGAAATCGATGCCGGGTTGAAGAAGGCGCAGGGCGACGGTCCGGTCGTGCCGCTGCCGGCCGACGTCGAGCCCGACATCGTGGTGGCGTTCCTGCCGCGCGTGCTGGCCACGGTCAAGCAGGAATACGAAGCGCTTGATCGCATACCCGCCGCGATGCGGCAGGCGCATGGCTACGGCACTCTCGGCGATCTGCCGCTGGCGGTCATCCGGCGCGGCAAGACCGAGACGCCGCCGAACGCGGAGGATCTCCAGTGGCGCGAGTGGCAGGAAGATCTGGCGACCCTGTCCACGCACGGCTTCCTGGTGGTCGCGGAAAACACCGGCCATGTCATCCCGTACGAGAATCCGGCCGTGGTCGCCGGGGCGGTGCGCCGGATCCTTGATGAGATCCGGCTCGATGAGGTCCGCAAGCATTGACCGGCACCACGCCGCACCGCGCGACGATCAGCGCGGTGCACGCGCCTCGAACGCGGCGCGCGGTCGCGCGTGCAGGTGCTCGCTGCGCAGCGCGCCGGGCGACTGGCCGATGATGCGCTTGAACGCCCTGCTGAAGGAGGCTTCGGAGTCATAACCCAGGCGATTGGCCGCCACCGCCACCCGCATGCCGTCCTGCGCGATCCAGCGCCGCGCCTGGAACATCTTGATCCGCGCGACATAGCGCGCCGGTGTCTCGCCGAGCGTCCGGGTGAACGCCTCGGCGAAGCGGGATCGCGACGCGCCCATCAGGCCGGCCAGCTCCGGCACCGTCCAGTCGCGTTCGGGTTCGGCGTGGATGGCGGCGACGACCTTGCCGATCGACGGGCAGTGCACGGCGGCGATCCAGCCGGAGGAATCGCTGCATCCGCACTCCACCCACGCGCGGATGATGCTGGCGGCCAGCACGTCGGCGAGCCGCGCCAGGATGCCGCACGCGCCGATGCGATCCAGCGCGACTTCGCGCTCCATCGCCTCCAGCATCGCCGGCACGGTGGGATCGCGCTGCGCCAGTTCGCCGGCACGCATCATGTCCGGCATCATCGCCAGCAGCGGATGCAACGGATCCAGGTTGAAGCGCAGGCTGCCGCAGAACATCACGGTGCTGGCTTCCGGATCGGCATCGCCGTCGTGCTCTGTCTTGACCAGGTAGATGTTCTCCGACACCGGCACCCGCGCCAGCGCGTCGATGTCCATCGTCGGCACGTCCGGCGCGCTGGCCAGCACGTGGAAACCGCCACGCGGCAGCAGCACCGCGTCGCCCGCGTTCAGGCGCACCCAGTCCGTGTCCGGCAGCTTCAGCCAGCAGCCGCCCCGGGCGACGAAATGGAAGCGCGCCTCGCGGCTGGCCGGAAAGGCGATCGCCCACGGCGCCTGCATCACGCAGCGGCCGTATTCGACGCCGTCCAGGCGCAGGTCGAGCAGGACCCGGGTGAGCATGTCGCGTCCGCCGGCGGGCGCCTCGGCCTCGCCACGCGGGGTCGCGGGGTTCGAAATCCTGGACGAATGAGCAAGCATATCGGCCTTTCCGGCATGGAAACGCCAGCATCATACGCCTAATCTGCCCGTCCGCTCCCCCGGATTCCCTCCCCCGTGTCTTCCCCCTCCTGTTCCGACTGCACCGCCGACGGCCTGCTGGATGAGCCCGGTTCCCCGCTTGCCGACACCGCTTCCCCAACCATCGCCGGCGACGACGTCCCCGCCCGCTGGGCCGCCGTGGGCGCGCTGGCGCTGGGCGTGTTCGGCCTGGTCACCGCCGAATTCCTGCCGGCCAGCCTGCTCACCGCGCTGGCCTCCGATCTGTCCATCAGCGAAGGCGCGGCCGGGCAGACCGTCACCGCCACCGCCCTGATCGGCGCCATCGCCGCGCCGTCGATTCCGCTGCTCACCCGCCGCATCGACCGCAAGCACGTGATGCTGGCGCTGACGACGCTGCTGGTGCTGTCCAACGCGCTGGCCGTCGTCGCGGACAGCCTGTGGCCGTTGCTCACGGCGCGGGTGATGCTGGGCGTGGCGCTGGGCGGATTCTGGTCGATGGCCGCCGCGCTGGCGATGCGACTGGTGCCGGAATCGAAATTCCCGCGCGCGATGTCGTTCATCCTCACCGGCGTTTCGGTCGCCACCGTCTGCGCCGCGCCGGTGGGCGCGTGGATGGGCGAACTGTGGGGCTGGCGCAGCGCGTTCGTCGCCGCCGGCGTGGTGAGCATGATCACGCTGCTGGCACAGATCTTCACCCTGCCCTCGCTGCCGCCGACGGCCAACCCGGATCTGCGCGTGCTCGGCCAGTTGCTGGGCCGGCCGGGCGTACGCATGGCGCTGCTGGCGGTGCTGCTGGTGATCTCGGGCCACTTCGCCGGCTTCACCTATCTGCGTCCGCTGATGGAGAACGTCACCCACCTGTCGGTCGGCGCGATCTCGGCGATCCTGCTGGCCTACGGCATCGGTGGTTTCTTCGGCAACTTCGCCGGCGGCTACCTGGCCGGACGCAGCGAGCGCACCGCGATCGTGTTCGGCGGCACCCTGATCGCGCTGCTGGCGATCGGCCTGCTGCTGGCCGGGCACTCGATGATCGTCACCGCGATCGCCATCGCGCTGTGGGGCTTCGCGTTCGGCGCGTTCCCGGTCGGTTTCCAGATCTGGATCATCCGCGCCGCGCCGGATCAGGCCGAAGGCGCGGGCGGCCTGCTGGTGGCCGCGTTCCAGATCGCCATCGCCACTGGCGCGATCGGCGGTGGCCTGCTGGTGGATCATGTCGGCGCGATCGGCGGTCCGCTGTTCGCGGTCGTCATGATGACGCTCGGCACGCTGCTGACCCTGCGCCACGGCCCGCGTCCGGCTAACTTGGCGGACGAAGCACTGCCTTCCCGTCCCGGTTTCCACTGAGCCTTCCGCATGTCCCTGCCCGCCGATTCCGCCGAAACACCGCTCAACCGCCGCATCACCCTGGCCGCGCGTCCGCGCGGCCTGCCGGCGGCGACCGACTTCCGTCTGCTCCGCGAGCCGGTGCCCGTGCCCGGCGAAGGACAGGTGCTGTTGCGCACGCTGCACCTGTCGCTGGATCCGTACATGCGCAACCTGATGGACGAGATCGGTCCGGGCTATGCGCCGCCGTTGGCGCTGGGCGAGGTGATCGTCGGCGGCACCGTCAGCCGGGTCGAGAGCTCGCGCCATCCCGGTTTCCGCGAAGGCCAGATCGTGCTCGCCAACGCCGGCTGGCAGGACTACGCCCTGTCGGACGGATCCGATCTGGCCTCGCTGGATGGCCTGCCCCAGCCGTCGCTCGCCCTGGGCGGGTTGGGCATGCCCGGTTTCACCGCCTACGTCGGACTGCTCGACATCGGCCAGCCACGCGCGGGCGAGACGGTGGTGGTGGCCGCGGCGACCGGCGCGGTCGGCGCCGTGGTCGGCCAACTCGCCAAGCTGAAAGGCGCGCGCGTGGTCGGCATCGCCGGCGGCGCGGACAAGTGCCGCTTCGCGGTGGAGGCACTGGGTTTCGACGCCTGCCTGGATCGGCGCGAGGGAAACCTGGCCGAACATCTTGCCGCCGCCTGTCCCGACGGCATCGACGTGTACTTCGAGAACGTCGGTGGCGAAGTGCTGGACGCGGTGCTGCCTCTGCTCAACCTGCACGCGCGCGTGCCGGTGTGCGGCTTCATCGCCCACTACAACGATCGCGACGCCGCCGGCGCGGTGGATCAGCGGCCGCAGCTGCTGGCGACGATCCTGCAGAAGCGCGTGCGCATGCAGGGCTTCATCATCCTGGACCACTACGCGGATCGGTTCGAGACGTTCCGCCGCGACATGCGGGACTGGCTCGCCAACGGCGACATCCGCCTGCGCGAGGACATCGTGGACGGGCTGGAACAGGCGCCGGCCGCGTTCGCCGGCCTGCTGCAGGGCCACAACTTCGGCAAGCTGGTCGTGCGGGTGGCGGACTGACCGCCCCCGTCCGACGGGGACGATCCGCTATCATCCGCGCAAATTCCCAACGCAGGAACGGACGTGGATTCGATTCGGGTACCGGTGTCGATCGGTGAACTGGCGGACAAGATCACCATCCTGGAGATCAAGTCCGAGCGCATCACCGACGAGGGCAAGCGCCGCAACGTGCTCGCCGAACTGCAGGATCTTCTGCCGTTGTGGGCGCCGATCGCCGAGCGCCATCCGACCATGGCCGAGCTGAAGGTGCAGCTGAAGCAGGCCAACGAACTCATGTGGGACGTGCAGGACGCGCTGCGCGAAAAGGAAGCCGCGCAGGCGTTCGATGACGCCTTCATCCAGCTGGCGCGCGCGGTCGCCCAGCACAACGGTCATCGCGTGGGCCTGAAGAACGCCATCAACCAGCAGGCCGGCTCGACCTTCATCGAAGAGAAGGAATACCGCGCCGAGGGCTGAGCGCGCGGTTCCACACGCCACATCCCGCGGCTGCGTGCGCGGATGGGCCGGCTTCGCCGTCCTTGTTCGCTCCGGCCATCGTGACCGGTTAGCCTGTCGCGATGGACGCCCTGATCACCGCCGCCGCACGCGCCCTCGCCACCGGCGATGCCCTGGGCGCGCTCAAGGGCGTGGCCCTGC
Organism: Pseudoxanthomonas sp. 22568; assembly: GCF_052044485.1. Taxonomy (NCBI): domain Bacteria; kingdom Pseudomonadati; phylum Pseudomonadota; class Gammaproteobacteria; order Lysobacterales; family Lysobacteraceae; genus Pseudoxanthomonas; species Pseudoxanthomonas sp. 22568. The sequence goes on along the minus strand of NZ_JBQENC010000017.1, from coordinate 66,231 downwards.
GCGAGGATCCGCCGGCGCTGGCGCTGCGCGGCATCGCGATGGCGCAACTGGGCGAGCATCCGCGCGCGCGCGAACTGCTGCGCCGGGCCGCACGCGGTTTCGGTGCGCGCGAACCGCTGTCGCGCGCGCGATGCGTGGTCGCAGAAGCCGAAGTCGCGCTGGCGATGCGGGATCTGGACGCCACCCCGCGTGCGCTGGAGAACGCCGTCGCCGTCCTGGAAGCGCAGGCCGACCACGTCAACGCCAGCCAGGGCCGCCTGGTGCTGGCGCGCAGGCAGTTGCTGCTCGGGCGCCTGGACGCCGCCGCCGCCACCCTGGCGGTGCTGGCGCGCGGCCGGCTGTCGCCGGCGCTGGCCGCGATCGCGCAGTTGGTGCGCGCCGAACTGGCCCTGCGCGGATTGCGTACCGGCGCGGCACGCGCCGCACTGGAGCGTGCCGACGAAGCCGCCCTCCACGCCGGCATTCCCGCCCTGCGTGCGGAAGTGGCCGACGCGCGTTCGCTGTTGGCCCGCCCCGCGGCGCGGCGCCGGCACACCGAAGGCGAACAGTCGTTGCGACTGGACGAAGTCGAAACCCTGCTCGCTTCCGGCGCATTGGTGATCGATGCCTGCCGGCGCGGACTGCGTCGGGATGGCGCCTGGTATCCGCTGGCGCGACGGCCGGTGCTGTTCGCATTGGCGCGCGTGCTGGCCGAAGCCTGGCCGGGCGACGCCAGCCGCGAGCACCTGATCGAACAGGCGTTCCGCACACGCGATCCGGACGAGACCTACCGCGCCCGCCTGCGGGTGGAACTCGGCCGCCTGCGCGCGTTGGCGGCACCACTGGCGCGCATCGAAGCCACCGCGCGCGGCTTTGCGCTGATTCCGCACGACGCACGCGAAGTGGCACTGCTGGTGCCGCCGCTGGAAAGCGAACAGGCCGAACTGCTGGCGCTGCTTGCCGATGGCGCGGCTTGGTCCACTTCGGCATTGGCACTGGCGCTGGATACCAGCCAGCGCACCGTGCAGCGCGCGCTCGCCGAGCTCGAGGCCGGTGGCCGCGCGCGCGCGGTCGGGCGGGCCCGCGCCCGGCGCTGGGTGGCGCCGCCGCTCACCGGATTCACGACGATCTTGTTACTCCCCGCTACCCTGCCCGCTGGCTAGAGTGTCTCCATCGCGCCGCAACCGGCGCACCACGCAGGAGCCAGGCCATGACCCGCACTTCCTCCCGTTCCGCCACCCCGGCCAGGGCCGCCGAAATCGTCCGCGAATACCCGCTCGATCATCTCGAAGGCGTGCATGGCGTCACCTACGACGGCACCCGCATCTGGGCCGCCACCAACGAGCGCCTGGTGGCCATCGATCCGGACAGCGGCGCCGCGGTTCGCAAGCTGGAGCGTCCCTGCGACGCCGGCACCGCTTTCGACGGCAAGTACCTGTACCAGATCACCGATTCGCGCATCGAGAAGATCGATCCGGCCAGCGGCGAGGTCGTGGCGACGATTCCAGCTCCCGCCGTGGGCGGGAACACCGGACTGGCCTGGGCCGAGGGCAGCCTGTGGGTCGGCCGTTACCGCGATCGCCGGATTCATCGCATCGATCCGGCCACCGGCGCCATCCAGCGCACCATCGAATCCAACCGCTTCGTCACCGGCGTCACCTGGGTGGACGGCGAACTCTGGCACGGCACCTGGGAAGGCGACGAGAGCGAGATCCGCCGCATCGATCCCGACAGTGGCGAGGTGCTGGAACGTTTGCAGATGCCGGCCGGCACCAACGTGAGCGGGCTGGAGTCCGATGGCGCGGATTTGTTCTACGCCGGTGGCGGCGGCAGCGGCAAGGTCCGCGCGGTGCGCAGGCCACGACACGCCGCGTGATGCCCGGCGCGGGCCACTGAACCAAGCACCGCACTTGCCCTTTCACGCTTTTTGCCTCCCCCTTTGAAAAAGGGGGACTGAGGGGGATTCGCTCCTGGCGCGAAAAGCAAATCCCCCGGTCACCTCCGGTGCCCACCCCCTTCTTCGAAGGGGGTAGTTCCCCGCCGTTCCACCTCCCCCTTTGAAAAAGGGGGACTGAGGAGGATTCGCTCCTGGCGCGAAAAGCAAATCCCCCGGTCACCTCCGGTGCCCACCCCCTTCTTCGAA
>NZ_JBQENC010000017.1:0-64059 GCF_052044485.1 Pseudoxanthomonas sp. 22568 | reverse complement strand
CGGTGCCCACCCCCTTCTTCGAAGGGGGTAGTTCCCCGCCGTTCCACCTCCCCCTTTGAAAAAGGGGGACCGAGGGGGATTGGCTCCTGACGCGAAAAGCAAATCCCCCGATCACCTCCGGCGGATCCGCTCTCTTCGAAAGGGATCACCGGCGCCATCACGCGATCCGCTCAATCCCGCACCACACCAACCGTTCCTCCCCCGATGGCTCTACCCACACCCCAGGAGCAGATCATGAACCTCACTACCCGAATCCCCGCCGCCTCCCCCCGCATCGTCAGCCGCGAACAATGGCTGAAGGAACGCATGCCGTTGCTCGCACGCGAGAAGGAGCTGACCCGCCTGGGCGATCGCATCGCCGAGGAACGCCGCGCCCTGCCCTGGGTAAAGGTCGAGAAGGACTATGTATTCGATACCGTCGACGGGCCGCGCCGGCTGGACCAGTTGTTCGACGGCCGCCACCAGTTGCTGGTCCAGCACTTCATGTTCACGCCCGGCCGCGACCAGGGCTGCCGCAGTTGTTCCTACATGGCCGATCACCATGATGGCGCGCGCGCGCACCTGGCCCAGCGCGACACCACCCTGCTGGTGATCTCGCGCGCGCCGCTGGCCGACATCCAGCGCTTCCGCGCGCGCATGGGTTGGCAGTTCCCGTGGGTGTCCTCGTTCGGTTCCGATTTCAACTACGACTTCGGGGTCAGCTTCACCCCCGAGGACATGGCCACCGGCGCGGTCGACTACAACTACGCCCACCAGTATTTCCCGCATTCCGAGGCCCCCGGCATCAGCGTGTTCCATCGCGACGACGCCGGCACCGTCTTCCACACCTACTCGCGCTTCGGTCGTGGCGTGGAAGTGATGATGGGGACATACCCGCTGCTCGACCTCACCCCCAAGGGCCGCGACGAAGCCGGCCTGGAAGACACCATGTCCTGGGTGCGCCACCACGATCTCTACGAACAGGCGGACGGCAAGAGCGCCTGCGGTTGCCACGGCTGAGCACGAAGGCCGGCGCGGCGGCATGGACACGATCTGGCCCTGGCTGGCGATCGCCGGACTCGGTGCCCTGCACGGGCTGCATCCGGCCAATGGCTGGATGTTCGCCGCGGCAGGCGCGATCCATGCCGGCCGTGGCGAACACGCCTGGCATGCGTTGTGGCCAATCGGTGTCGGACATGCCACGGCGATCGTGCTGATCGCCACCGCCTTCGCGATTGGCCTGCGCGTGGAGGCGGCGGTCGCCACGCGCATCGCCGGAGCCGCCCTGCTCGTCCTGGCCTGCCATCACCTGTGGCGCCGACGTGCGCCACCCACGCCCACCGCGAACCGCCTCGGCGCGGTCGGATTGGCGCTGTGGTCCGGCTTGATGGCGACCGCGCACGGTTTGGGCATGGTCCTGGTGCCGGCGCTGGTGCCGCTGTGCCTGTCCGCCGGCCCGTGGCGCGATTTCACCGCCTCCGGTTCCTCATCCGCGGCATTGCTGGCGGCGGTGGCGCTGCACATGACCGCCATGCTGCTGGTGACCGGCGCTCTGGCGCGGGGCGTCTGCCACGGATGGGGCAGGTACCTGCGTCATTGGCGCGCCGCGACCCTGCGTTGCCTGTGGAGCCTGATGCTGGCCGCCACGGGCATCGTGCTGCTGGCGCTTGCGCAATGACACCGTGCCTCAGCTTCCCGCCTGCGGGGCGGCACGCGACTTCGCCAGATAGGGCAAGGCGAACAGGTAGAGTCCGGTGATCATCAACAGGATCAGCGGAAACAGCGCCATCAATCCCACCCAGGTGGATTGCTTCTGCATCGCCAACGCGACAAGGTTGGCGAGCACGGTCAGGGTGAAGATGATCGACAGCCAGCGGTGGAACTGACGGATCCACTTGTTCATCGGGATTTCCTCTGCGCTTGGCCCGAGACGCCTCGGGCGGGCTTGCACGTTGCCGGACGGTGCTGCGCCCGCGCGCGGTCATCCGGCCGCGTGCGGGACCAACGTGGATTCAGTGCTTGCCGCGACGTGACTCGATCATCTTCCAGCCATTGCCGGAGGGATCGCGGAAATTGGCATCGACATTGCCGTAGCGTTCTTCCGGCGGCTGGGTGAACTCCACCCCGCGCCCGCTCATGCGTTCGTAGGCCGCGCGGCAGTCATCGACGTCGAGGATGAGCGGCGGCATCCCGCCCTTGGCGACAATCTCGCGCGCGGTCTGCGCGGTGGCTGCGTCAAGCACCGGCTCCTGCGGCTTGAACAGTCCCAGCTGGAACGACGGCTGATCCGGATGCTGCACGGTCAGCCAGCGATAGTCGCCGTTGCGCACGTCGGTGTGCACGCGGAAACCCAGCTTGTCGACGTAGAACTCCAGCGCCTCGTCCTGATCGCGGACGTACAGCCCAACCATTCCAACACCCTGACTCATGTGACCTCCGGTTTCTCTGGGGCCGCCTTTGTAGCACCGGCCTCCCGCCGCCGCTTCTCCGAAACTGCGATGGTGAGATCGGGACGGTGCGCGGCGCTGGCATAGCAGGCCGGCATCGCCTGCGCCGAGCGGCGGGCGGCGCCTTCGCGGCCGCGCAACGCACCCGGACTTTCGCCGGTGATGTCGCGGAAGGTGCGGCCGAAGGTGCCCAGGCTGTTCCAGCCGGTCCGCAGCGCGATGTCGAGGATGGGCAGTTCGGTATCGCGCAGCAGGGTCTTGGCCCGCTCGATGCGCCGGGTCAGCAGGTAGCGATGCGGAGGCACGCCGAACGCCTCCTTGAACGAGCGTGCGAAATGCGCCTCGGACACATGGCTCACCCGCGCCAGCCGTGCCACCGGCCAGTCCTCGTGCGAGGCGGCATCCATCCGGTCCCGGGCGCGCAGCAGGCGGCGCAGGAGTTCCGGATCCTGGCCGGAGCCTGTCGTTGTTTTCCCCATCGAGTCTTCGGATGTCGCCATCGGATGTTCCAGTGAATGCCCGCTATCCCGATCCACGAGCGGCGGCCACCATAACCCAAGGGCGCCGAAATCCAGGAAACGCTCCACGCGGTCCAGGCTTGACGAACACTCTTACGATATATATCTTACGATGCATCTTATGACACCAAGGAGTGTCCGATGCGTCGTCATCACCCCCGACACACGCGCCGCGGCGAAGACTGCGGCGGTGATTTCCCTTTCTCCGAAGGCTTTTCCCTGCATGCCTTCTGGCAGGCCGTCGGCCGGCGCCACGGCGGCCGCGGCGGTCATCGCCACGGACCGGGCCCCGGTTTTCCGGGCGGATTCGGCGGCTTTGGCGAGGATGGCCTGACCCGGGGCCGCAAGTTCAGTTCCGACGATCTGCAACTGCTGCTGCTGGCCCTGCTGGAGGACCAGCCCAGCCACGGCTATGAGCTGATCAAGGCCCTGCAGGCGCGCTCGAACGGGTTCTACAGCCCCAGTCCGGGCATGGTGTACCCCGCCCTCACCTACCTGGAAGAGCTGGGTTACGTGGACGTGGAAGCCGAGGGCAACCGCAAGCGCTATGCGCTCGCGGCGCCGGGCCGCGAGCATCTGGAGGCGAACCGCGATCGGGTCGAACTGATGCTGGCCAAGCTGTCGCACATCGCGCGCAAGATGGATTCGGTACGGCGCGCGTTCGCCGGTGAACCGCAGGCCGATGTCGATGAAGGTGGCTGGGTGCCCGAACTGATCCGCGCGCGGCACGCCCTGAAACACGCGCTGGTGCGCCGCGACGGCGTATCGGCCGCCGAGCAGCGCCGCATCGCCGCCATCCTCGAGCGCGCCACCCGCGAGATCGAGGACAGCGAAGGCCAATGACCGATGTTCCCTTCCGCCGCCTTCGGGCGGCGGAAATGTTTCACCTCTCCCCCACGAGGTTTCCATGTCCGAAGTAGCCGACAAGGCGGTCGTGCGCGTCCGCCATCCGCTGAAACTGCGCCTGTTGCAGGTGGCGCGCGTGCACGACGTCACCCCGCATCTGCGCCGCATCACCCTCACCGGCGATTCGTTGCGCGATTTCGTTTCCGCTTCGTTCGACGATCACGTCAAGCTGTTCTTTCCCGCGCCGGGCGAAGCACGTCCCGAACTTCCCGCGCTCGGTCCGAACGGCGTGGAGTTCCGCGACGACAGGCCACGCCCGGTGATGCGCGATTTCACCCCGCGTCATTACGACAACGACGCCTGCGAACTGGAACTGGAGTTCGCCCTGCACGAAGCCGGTCCGGCCACCGACTGGGCATCGCGCGCGCAGCCGGGCGACTGGCTGGGCGTCGGCGGACCACGCGGTTCGCTAGTGATCGGCACCGGCTTCGACTGGCATCTGCTGATCGGCGACGACACCGCGTTGCCGGCCATCGCCCGCCGCCTGGGCGAACTGCCGGCCGGCGCGCGCGCGATCGCCGTGCTGGAGGTCGCCAACACCTCGGCACGGCCGGATCTGCGGACCGATGCCGAACTATCGGTACACTGGTGCCATCGCGACGGCGCGGACACCGCCGGGCCGCTCCTGCTGCAGGCATTGCGCACGCTGGCGCTGCCCGAAGGCGATGGCTATGTGTGGGCCGCCGGCGAATCCGCCGACATCCGCGCGGTGCGCCGCTACCTGGTGGATGAACGCGGCGTCGAAAAATCACGCATCCGCGCCGCTGCCTACTGGAAACGCGGCGCGCAGGGCGTGCACGAAAACCTGGAAGACTGATTCCATTCCCCCATTGCTCCGGTCGTCAGACCGCAAGGACGTTGCATGTATTCGTTGAGCGCTCCCCGCGAGCGTCGCCTGCTCTGGCTGCTGATGCTGACCCAGTTCACCCTCATCATGGATTTCATGGTGATGATGCCGCTGGGCCCGCAGATCATGCAGGCCTTCCATATCACTCCCGCCGCGTTCGCGGCCGCGGTGTCGGCCTATTCCTGGTGTGCCGGCCTGTCCGGCCTGCTGGCCGCCACCTATATCGATCGTTTCGACCGGCGCAAGTTGATGCTGGTCGTGTACGCGCTGTTCGCGTTGTCCAATCTGGCCTGCGCGATGGCGGACAGCTACGCGCTGCTGCTGGCCTCGCGCGCGCTGGCCGGCATCAGTGGCGGCGTGCTCGGCTCGATCGTGATGGCGATCATCGCCGACGTGATTCCCGGTCCGCGCCGCGGCGCGGCCACCGGCACGGTGATGATGGCGTTCTCGCTGGCCTCGGTGCTGGGCGTACCGGCCGGTGTGTTGCTGGGTGCGCACTACAGTTGGGCTGCCCCGTTCTGGCTGCTGGTCGGCCTGTCGGTGGTGATCTGGTTCGCCGGATCGCGCGTGCTGCCGCCGCTGGATCAACACCTGGCGCGGCAGGCGGTCCCATGGAAGCAGGCATTCCCGAACCTGTTCGGCTTGTTCACCCAGGCGCGCTACCTCAATGCGTTCGTGCTGACGCTGCTGCTGATGGTCGCCTCGATGCTGGTGATTCCCTTCATGTCACCGGTTCTGGTCGCCAACCACGGCATCGCTCCGGATCAGTTGTCGTGGTTGTACATGGTCGGCGGCACGGCGACGTTCTTCACCTCGCGCGCGATCGGCAAGCTGGCGGATCGGCACGGCAAGCATCGGGTGTTCCGGGTCGCGGTGCTGCTGTCGCTGGCGCCGATGCTGTTCGTGACCCACCTGCCCCACATCGGCTTCATCGCGATGCTGGCGTTCTTCCCGTTCTTCATGGTGCTGATGTCCGGCCGCATGATTCCGATGCAGGCGCTGCTGACCACGGTGCCGGCGCCGGCCGAGCGCGGCGCGTTCCTCAGCGCCAACAGCGCGGTGCAGGCGCTGGGCACCGGCTGCGGCGCCTACCTGGGCGGACTGATGCTGTCCTCGCCGACGCCCGCCGGCCCCATCGGCGGCTATGGCACCGCGGGCTGGGTGGCGGTGGCGCTGTCATTGCTGGCGGTGTGGTGGGTGGGACGGGTGAGCACCGACGGCGATCGGCCGCAAGCGCCGGCCATCGTCGTTGAGCCCGAGCCGGACGCGCTGGCGCGGGGCGAAGGCTGAAGTTCCAGTCACCACCACGCCACTCTGAAGAGCGTCCCGCATGACCGACCCCACCTTCGCGTTTTCCGACGCCGCCGCCGTGGCGCACTATGCCGAGGGCCCGCCGCGGCTGGTGCCCGGATTCGTCGGTCTGCAACGCATGGCCACGATCCTGCTGGCCGAGCGCGCGCCGGCCGATGCGCGGGTGCTGGTGCTCGGCGCCGGTGGCGGGTTGGAATTGAAGGCGTTCGCCCAGGCCCATCCGGCCTGGACCTTCACCGGCGTGGATCCGGCGCGGGCCATGCTGGATTTGGCCGCGCAAACGCTGGGACCGCTGGCGGCGCGCACGCAATGGGTTCCCGGCACCATCGACGACGCACCCGACGGTCCCTTCGACGCGGGCGCCTGTCTGCTGACCCTGCATTTCCTGCCCGCCGGGGAACGCCTACGGACCCTGCGCGAGGTCCGGCGCAGGCTGCAGCCGGGTGCGCCGTTCGTGGTGGCCCACGCCAGCTTTCCGCAGGACGGGGAGCAACGCGCGCGCTGGCTGTCTCGCTACGCCGCCTTCGCGATGGCGTCCGGCATCGAACCGGCGCAGGCGACGGCCGGGCGTGACGCCATCGATCGGCACCTGCATCTGCTTGCACCCGCCGAGGACGAAGCGATCCTGGCCGACGCCGGCTTCACCGGCATCGAGCTGTTCCACGTCGGATTCACCTTTCGCGGCTGGGTGGCGTACGCCTGAGCGGCGTCCCGATTGCGGCCCCCGGCGCTGATCGGCGCCTGGCGGACGACATGACGGCGCGGCTCGACCCCGGCTTCCCGCCATTCGTCCCCGCTGCCCGCGATCCATCCCTTCCCTCTCCCGCCCCGCGCCGTTGCGCGCACACTCCGCCCGCAACGACACGGGAGCGAAGACCTATGGTGGGCAAGGCGTGGTACGGATGGGTGAGTGGCATGGTCCTGGCATTGGCAGGCGCGGGCACCCGGGCGGCGGATGCGGACAACTGGTCCAGCTACGGTGGCGCCCCTGGCGGCGGCCAGCATTCACCACTCACCCAGATCACCCCGGCCAACGTCGGCCGGCTGCGTATCGCCTGGTCATTCCGCACCGGCGAACTGGGCGCGGGTCTGCCGGATCCGGAGCGGCGGCGGTTCGAAGCCAATCCGCTGGTGGTGGACGGTCGCATGTACCTCAACACCGGCACCGGCATCGCCTTCGCGCTGGACGCGGCCAGCGGTCGCGAGCTGTGGTCGTTCAACGCGAAGGTCGCGCGAAACAAGCGCTACAGCGATCCCGCCTCGCGCGGGGTGAGCTACTGGCGCGATCCGGAAGCCGCCGCCGGCGCGGCCTGCCGCGAGCGCATCGTCTTCGGCACGCTCGATGCACGCCTGATCGCCCTTGACGCCGCCAATGGCCAGCCCTGTGCCGGGTTCGGCGTGCAGGGCACGATCGATCTGCGTGCCGGCATCACCCTGCACGACGAACCCGACAGCGAATGGCGCAACTACGCGGTGACCTCGCCACCGGTGATCGCCGACGGCGTGCTGGTGGTCGGCAGCTCGGTCGGCGACAACCGCGCGCATGCACTGGAAGAAGGCGTGGTGCGCGGCTACGACGTGCGCAGCGGTGCCGAGTTGTGGCGCTGGGATCCGGTACCGCGGGATCCGGCCGAAGCCGTCGCGCGCGGCTGGCAACCGGAGCAGGCACGCACCGTGGGCGCGGCCAATGCCTGGGCGCCGCTGTCGGTGGATCCGGCGCTGGGGCTGGTCTACGTGCCGACCGGTTCGGCCAGTCCGGACTACCACGGCGGCGAACGCCTGGGCGAAAACCGCGACGCCAATTCGCTGGTGGCGCTGAATCTGCGCAGCGGCCGGCGCGTGTGGGCGCAGCAGCTGGTGCACCACGATCTGTGGGATTACGACCTGGCCTCGCAACCGGCCCTGGCCACCGTGCAGACCGCGCAGGGTCCGCGCAATGCGGTGTTGCAGGCGACCAAGACCGGTTTCCTGTTCGCCTTCGATCGGCGCACCGGCGAACCGGTGTTCCCGATCAGCGAAGTGCCGGTGCCCGCCTCGGATGTGCCCGGCGAGCAGGCCTGGCCGACCCAGCCGATGCCGGAGCCTTCGTTGCGCCTGGCGCGCCACGCGCCGCTGACGCCGGACAATGCCTGGGGCCCTACGCCCGGCGAGCGCCGCGATTGCGCGCAACAGATCGCGCGGCTGCGTTCGGAAGGCATCTTCACCCCGCCCAGCGTGCGCGGCACCATCGCCCTGCCCGGCTGGGCAGGCGGGGTGAACTGGGGCGGCATCGCGATCGACGCGCAGCGCCAGATCGCCATCCTGCCGGTGTCGGATCTGCCGATGCAGGTGGCGCTGATTCCGCGGCCCGACTTCGACTGGGACAAGGACGACGCCTATCCGGAGCAGGAGTTCAACAGCATGGACGGCACGCGCTACGGCATGCGCCGCGGTGTGCTGGCCTCGGCCAAGGGAACGCCGTGCGTCAAGCCGCCGTGGGGGCGCGTGGTCGCAGTGGACCTGCGTGCGCGCAAGGTGCTGTGGGAGCGTCCGCTCGGTACGCTGGAGGAGGAACTGCCGTGGCTGCCGTTGAACGTCGGCATGCCGGTGCTCGGCGGCGCGGTCACCACCGCCAGCGGCCTGACCTTCATCGGCGCCTCCGCCGATGCGCGCTTCCGCGCCCTCGACAGCAGGACGGGCGAGATCCTGTGGGACGCCAAGCTGCCGGCCGGCGGACAGGCCACGCCATCGATCTACGCGGTGAAAGGGCGGCAGTACGTGGTGATCGCGGCGGGCGGGCGGGAAGGCCTCGGCCCGATGGGCGACTACGTCATCGCCTACACGCTGGATGGCGAGGGCGAGGAAGTGGTGTTCCAGCATGGTGTAGCGGTACGCATGACGGTACTGGCGATGGTGGCGCTGGGAGTGCTGGCGGGTCTCGTCGTGATCGGGCAGCGGTGGCGACGGCGGCGGTCGTCGCGCACGGACTCGGCCACCTAGGCGAAGGCGCCGCCAAGCGCGAGGATGTCGTCGGCGACCCGCTGCTGGGCGGCGCTCCGCGCGCCGCGCGGCATCACCAGATAGTGTCCGGAAGCGTTCGGGATGCTGTCCGGAGACACCCGCATCAGCGACCCGGAGCGCAGGCGATCATCCGCCAGCGGTGAGCGCAGCAGGGCGACGCCAAGCCCGGCTTCCGCCGCCGCGAGTACCAGATCGTAGTCCTCGAAACGCCGGTCGGCCGCCTTGGCGCGGAAGCGGATGCCGCCTTCGGCCAGCCATGCGCGCCATTGCGAGGCGTCGGAGTCATGCAGCAAGGCTTCCTGGGCGATGCGCGCCGCAGACGCGCGCACGCCCAGCCGCGACGCCAATGCCGGTGCGGCGACCGGGAACAGGCGCTCGCCGAACAATGGCCGCGACTCGACTCCGGACCAGCGGCCGCGTCCGTAGCGCACCGCCAGATCCGCGCCGCCGTCACCGAGTTCGACAACGCGATGATCCAGGACAGGCTCGATCCGCACGTGCGGCGGCGTGCCCTGCAGAATCGGCAGTCTCGACAGCAACCAGAGCCGCGCGAACGAGGGCACCACGCTGATCGTCACCACCGGCAGATCCTGTCGTGGCCGCCAGCGGTCGGCCGAATCCCGGATCGATGCCAATGCCTGTTCGACTTCGGTGATGAAACGCTGTCCGGCCGGCGTGATCCGCACACCGCGCCCGTGGCGCTCGAACAGCGGTGTCCCCAGCCAATGCTCCACCGCGTGCACGCGGCGGCTGATCGCACCATGGGTCACCGCAAGCGCGGCGGCGGCGGCCGAGAATGATCCGGTGCGTCGCGCTTCAAGCACGGCGACCAGGCTTTCGATGGGGGGCAGGTTCAGTGTGCTGTGATCCATACGCACAGCTCAGCATCGATCAGTGCGCTATGTCAACACGCCGCCGCCGCGCACAGTAGCGCTGTCCAACCGCCGCGCCATGTCGTCCATGCCGTCCGTGCCCGCCAGCCCACCCATTGCCCATCGCCATGCGCTCGCATTCGCAATGCACGGCGCAATCGCGTTGTTCGCGCCGATCTGCGCCGCGACCGACGGTAAGCAGGAAGAAGATGTCGAGACGCGGGCCGATGACGCCTTCGGCAGCCGGATCGGCACCGAAAGCATCGGCCTGTACTCGGAGTCGCTGGTGCGTGGCTTCGACCTCCAGCAGGCGGGTAACTACCGGCTGGACGAGGCTTATTTCGTACGCGCCGCCGCGCCGCCGGACACGCTGGTGGAAGGCTCGCGCATCCGGGTAGGCCCGAATGCGCTGGACATCGGATTCCCGGCACCGTCGGGCATCGTCCAATATCGGCTGCTGCCCGCAAATCGGAATCGCCTGCGGCTCGAAGTGGGCTTCCAGCACCTGCTCGACAGCCAGCCGCGTCCGTACCTGCGCGCGCATTTCGCGTACCGGCCCGATGATCGCGCGCTCTCCTGGGCCGGCGGCGTGATCGGATCGCCGCGCGCCCGATACATGTTCGGCAACGAAGCGCGTTACCACAGCGCGGGCGTGGTGTCGCGCCTGGCGCTGGGTGGGGACTGGCGCGCCACGGCCTTCCACGGCTACTACGCGCAACGCTATCAGGCGGACGTGGGCTACCTGCCCGCCGGCGCGCGCCTGCCGCATCCAGATCGCCTCATCTATCCCGGCCAATCCTGGTCGCGCTTCGACACCCGCAACACCACTCAAGGCGTCATCGTGACCAGCACGCCGCGGGAAAACCAGTGGGACTATTCGTTGTCGGCGATCCTCTCCCGGGTGGATCGCCCGCGCTCGGATTTCAACGTGTTCTCGCGCGTCACGCCGGATGGCTGGGCCGATGCCTCGGTATCGGTGGCGCGAAACCGCACCGTGCGTGCGCGCGCCTACGAAGCACTGGCCGGACGCGACTGGACCCGGCCGGGCCATCAGGACCGGCTGAACCTGCTTGCGCGCCTGCGGCGTTCGGACCACGTCGGTCCTCAGGTCGACCGGTGGGCGCTCGGCCGCGTCTGGTTGTTCGGCGACGTGCCGTCGCTGGAGGAACCGGCGTTCCCAGAGCGTCCGCGGGCGCGGACGCGGGTGGACCAGCAGGAATTCGGGATCGGCTGGCAACGACAATGGCGCGGCGGCGCTTCGCTGACCACCGCACTCCGACGTACTGCGCTGGAGGAAATCGCCATGGCCGCGACGGGAACACGGCGCGAGCGCGCGAGCCGCGCGTGGCTCTACAACGCCGCGGCGGTGCTGCCGGTCTCCGGCCGGACCACTGCGTTCGCCTCGTTCGTGCGCGGAATCGAGGAAGCGGGCGTTGCGCCGCAGCACGCGGCCAACGCGTTCGAAGTGCTTCCGCCCGCCCTCGCGAAACAGACCGAGATCGGGGTGAAGTGGCAGCCCGATGCGCGCACCACGCTCATCGGCACGGTCTTCGGGATCAGCAAGCCGGAGCCGGGATTCGACGACGAGGAGCGCTATCGCTACCTCAGCCAGGTCAGCCATCGCGGACTCGAAGTCTCCCTCGGCGCCGAGCCCGCGCCTGGCCTGCGGGCGCTGCTGGGAATCAGTTGGATGCGCGCACGCCTGGAAGGCGATGCCGTGGACGCGGGGCGCATCGGCGAGCGTCCGGTTGGACGCGCCGAACGTCTGCTGCTGGTCAGTGCCGAGTACCGGCCGCCGCGCCACTCCAGTTGGTCGTTCGATGTGGATGCGACCTACACCGGTTCGCGTCCCGCGGATCCATTCGACCGTTTCCGGACCGCCGGCTATACGGTGGTCAACGTGGGCGCCCGCTATCGTTTTCACGTCGGCGGCATGGGCGCCATGGTGCGCCTGCGCGTCTACAACGCCGGTGATGTCTACGGCTGGTCGGCGGACAGCAGCGGCATGCAATCGCATGAACCCGCGCGTCGCGTGATGCTGAGCTTGTCGCTGGGGGAATGAAACCGGAGGCTCCGACCCGCCCCGGGGTTCTCCCGGCCGCGTCCCGATGGACTCGGAATGCGCGGCAACGTCCGCGACGGCCCGTGTCTTCCCACGCGACCGCCTGTCCATCCCGCCAACCGGCCGGGCGGCGCGTGACCCGGGCCCGACCGGGACCCACTTCTTCCCCGCTTCACATGCGCTCCATAGCCTTTCCATGCTGGACGGGGATACTGCTTCCGTCCAGACGAGACGCGCTCATGACCGCTGATACGCAACATGCTCATCATTCGAACTTCACTGGCTGGCGCCTGTTGATGTGGGGCGCCGCCGCCTGCCTGCTGTCGTTGCCGCTGATCGCCATGCAGTTCACCGACGAAGTGAACTGGACGCTGTCCGATTTCGTCGTCTTCGGCGGCATGCTCGCCGTCGCCTGCGGCGCCTGTGACGTGGCGATGCGCAAGGGTGGCAACTGGCGGTACCGGGCGGGCGCGTTGCTCGCGGTCGGCACCGCGTTCCTGCTGGTGTGGGTGAACCTGGCGGTCGGGTTCGTCGGCAGCGAAACCAATTCCTACAATCTCTGGTATGCCGGCGTGCTGGCGATGGGCGTGGCCGGTGCGTTCATCACACGCTTCCGTCCGGGCGGCATGGCCGCCGCGCTCACCGCCACCGCCATCGCCCAGGCCACGATCGGCCTGGTTGCCCAGTTCTCCGGCATGGATCATCCGTGGCCGGCGACGGTGGTGTTCACCGGCCTGTGGCTGGTGTCGGCGGCGCTGTTCCTCGCCGCGGCGCGCTCCGGTACACGCTCGTTGCCATGACCCCGCCAGCGTCTGGCATGCGTCGGACGAACGGCGGACGAGGGGTTCCGGTTCCGATGGCAGAATCGACCCACCGGATCGGAACCCGGTGGAGCGCCTTCCCATGAACAGCGATCGCCTCGACCGCATCCGCGATGGCCGCACCGATCTGGTGTTCGAGCATGTCGACGACGGCCATGCCGCCACCGACGCGGATGGAAATGGTGTTCGGCTCATCCAGTGGTGCGCGTACTACGGCGACGTCAGCGCCATCCGCTTCCTGCTTGCCCATGGTGAAACCCTCGCATCGCTCGGCGACAATCTCGGCCTGGGGTATGCGGTCTTCCACGGCCACTGGCCGCTGTGCCAGTTCCTGATCGAACAGGGCGCCAACCCCGGCCACGTCCTGCCCGACACCGGCGAATCGCCGCTGCATCTGGCCCTGTGCAAGGCCAATCGCCCCGCCTACGACGCCATCGTTGACATGCTGCTGGCCGCCGGTGCCGATCCCGATTGCGCCACCCTGCCGGGCGTCGAAACCGGCAGCTTCATGCGCGATGCCCGCACCCAGGGGGAAACGCCGCTGCATCGCGCCGCCGCATTCGGCAGCGAGCGCGCCATCGATCTGCTGCTGGCCGCGGGCGCGCGCATCGATGCCCGCGACCGGAATGGCGATTCACCGCTGGGCTGGGCCAGCTGGCACCTGCGGCCCGACGCCATCCTGCGCAAGCTCTGCTTCGGCGATCACTTCATCCATCCGGCGCGCAATTCCACCTACGACCATGGCACCGGCTGGGGCGTGATGGGCGTGGGCAAGCCGCATCTGTCGCGCCGCTAGCGCAGCTCGATGCCCGGCCGCCAGCCGCTGCGTGCGAGGAACGCCCGTGCATCCTGCAAACCGATGATGTCACGCAGCGCCTGCCGCTTGTCGCTGGCGTTCTGGTAATACGATTTCACGATCCGGTAACCGACCCAGTAGCCGAGATCGCCCGGGTTTCCCGGTTTGCTGTTGTAGATCCAGTCGGACAGATCGCGCTTGTCCATGTCGGCCTGGAACTTGGTTTCGATGGCCAGCTCCTGCCCCTTCGTGTTCTGTTTCAGATGCAGGTACGCGACCTCGCCGGAGATCAGCTCGCCGACGAATTCGGCGGCACCTTCCATCAGCGCGCTCTCCAGCACCGTGGCCTGCTCGGTTTCGACGAACGCCGGCACCTGCTGGACGTGCACATATTCGTGCGCGATCACGTGGACGAAGCGATCCTCCAGGTCGGGATTGAGCCAGTCGGTCGCGCACAGCGCTTCCAGTCCGATCTGCACGCCAGTGTCGGCGCTGGCGGTGCCGACCGGCTTGCCGCGTCCCACCGCTATCGTGACCGTGGGCAGGCGCGCTTCCGGATACAGTTCCACCAGTTTCCGCAAGGAAGCCCTGAGCCGGTTCCGGGTGTCCGGCAGCACTTCCATGCAGCGCTTGGCATCGATGTAGGCCTGCGGATTCTTCGCCAGGTTCGCGGCGATCGCCTCGCCGGTGATGCGGCGGGCCTTGGCGAAGTGGTGTAGTCCCTCGGATCCAGCATCCAGGTAATCGCGCTGCAATTGTTCGGCGCTCGGGTGTCCCTGGACGCTGTCGTAGAGCCGGTAGAAGCGCTCGACATCGTCGATATCGACAACCGGATCGCCAGCCTTCGCGTCCGCCGCCCATCCTTGCGATGTGGTCGCGCCCAGCACCGCGCACACCATCACCGCCATCAATGCCAAGCGCATGTTCCGTTGCTCCGTGGGGAATGCGGACCACGCTACGGAGGGGACAGGTACCGGATCAATGGCCGTTGGTCACGGTGACTCCCGCCATGCCGCGTCATCCGCTCCAGGCGCTAGGGCCCTGGCCGGCTTTCCAGACCGATGGCCTGCTGCATGCGCGCAACCACGCTGTCGTCGGGCGCGGCGTCGGTATCGGCGCGCTCGGCATAGATGAGCATCAGTTCCTTGCGCTGCGCCGCGTCCGGCAAATGCACCAGACGGACGAAGGCCATGTGCTGCGGCAACTCGAGCTTCGCGGCGGCGACCAACTGTTCGACCTGTTCCAGATCCGAGTCGGCGGGCGCCTCGTCGCTCAGCGCGCGACCCCAGGTGTCGAGATGGAAATCCAGTCCACCCATCTTCAGCGCGCGGGACTTGGCGTAATCGCCGGCATGGGTCAGTTCGGGCCGGCTGGGAATGTAGGCTTCCGACTGTATCCAGTACAGCCGCTGCACCATGCCCTTGGCGTCCTTCTGCGCGTATACATGCAGATCGCAATCTGCATAGCCGTACAGCACCCAGCGCCGGTTGCCGAGGTATTCGGCGGAAGCCGGCACCCGCACCGTGGCTGGCGGTTCGAACGATTCCACGCTGGCGCCATCGACGCGAAGGCGGGGTTCGACCGCGCCGGCGCCGGCAACCCAGGCCGCCAGCAGCACCAGTCCCGATACACCCGGAAGCACGCGCCGGGCACACCATGGGAGAACGGAACGACACGGGTTCATCTGCTGCCTCCACCGGATGGACGTCCGGCCCGCATGCTCGAGGCGATGCCGGACGCGTGCATGTGCCGGAAGTATTCCGGCCTTTCCGCCCGTCGCGGAATACAGGTTGAGTCCGCTTGTCTGTCCGCATGCTCGTGGCGACGCGGAAGACGTCATCCTTCACGCCAGTGCTGTTGCTGCGCAACGCACCCTCGCGCCGGCGATTCGCGTTGATGCGGTCATGCCATCCACGACAGGATCTTTCCGCTCAGATACAGGCCGACGCCGAACATCGCGTGCGTCACCAGGCTGTGCAGGCGTGTGCGGCCGGGATGCGGCGCGCGGCGGGCGGCGATGCCCAGCCCCATGCCGGGCTGCATCATCAGAAACGGCGCAACCACGGAACCGATGCCGACCATCAGGGATAGCGGAAGCGTTGGCGCGCGAAGCCACGCTTCACCTCCGAACATCAGCAGAATCGCAGCGAAGACAATCCCGGTCAGCACATGCGCCGCGATGCCAATCACCCGCTCGCCATGCACCGGTGGAGTGGCCGCGATGGGATCGTGAAGAAAACGGCCACGCGGCAACCACGCCACCCAGCGTCCAAGCAGTGTGTAGTTCAGTCCCGGCACGCCCAACCAGCGCTGGCGCAGCCAGATCCAGGCATCCATCAGCGCGGTGGCGCCCAGGCCAAGCACAATCGCATGCACGACGAATTCCGACGGCGGCATCATCGCGCTGCACTCCCTCGGCGCGCATCGATCCGCCAGCAGGCGGCGGTGAAGCGGACTTCGGATCCCCGCACGTAGGATTCGAACGCGGCACGCATGGCGCCGACGACCTGCGTCCGGGTTTCGGCATCCGCCTCCTGCAATGCCTGTCCCACCGGCCCCAGCCGGGTGATGTAGGAAACCAACCGGGATTCGGGCAGCGAGCAGATCGGATCGACCGGACGGATCTCGATGTCGCGCCAGCCGGCTTCCTCGAGCAGTCGATGGACGCGATGCGGGTCGGCGAACGCGAACTGGCCGGGACCATCCGCACGCCGCTCGGGCAAGGCAAGCCACGGTGCGGCGGCACGTTCCGCCGTGGTCATGAACGGATTGTCCGCGGCGCTGCGCCAGGCGATGAAACACAATCGTGCATCCGGCCTTGCCGATCGGTGAAGGTTGGCGAGCGCCCGTACCGGATCGGCGAAGAACATCACGCCGAAGCGCGAGATGATCCGATCGAAGTGTTCCGCTGGAAACGGGTGTGTCTGCGCGTCGGCCTGGACGAACCGCACGCGCAGGTCTTCGCGCTGCGCACGCTCGCGGGCCAGCGCCAGCATCGGCGCGGAAATGTCGACACCGATGCACTCGCCCTGCCCCGCCAACACCCGCGCCATCGCCAGGGTGGCGGCACCGGTGCCGCAGCCAATGTCCAGCACCCGCGCGGCAGGCTCGTTCAATGCCTCCCGCAGGATGGGAATGAACGGTTCCAGCATCGCGTCCAGCAGCGCCTGCTGGTCCACCCAGGCCTGGCCGCCGGTGCCATTCCAGAGCCTGGCCTGCTCATCGGCGATCGTCTTCGTATCCATGGTTTTCTGCGCCCGCTTGCGCCGGGGGAGGAGGAAGGGCACTGTGCGACTTCAAGTCGACTTGAAGTCAAGCCCATGCAGGAACTGGATATCGGCCAGGTGGCCGAACGCACCGGGGTACCCGCTTCGACCTTACGGTACTACGAGGAAAAAGGCCTGGTCCGCGCCATCGGTCGGCACGGGCTGCGGCGCGTGTTCGACGCCCGCGTCCTGGACCGGCTCGCGCTGATCGCGCTGGGCCGGGCCGCCGGTTTTTCGCTGGACGAGATCGCGGCGATGTTCGCGCCCGACGGGCAGCCGCGCATCGATCGGCGGATGCTGCTGGACAAGAGCGCCGAGCTGGACCGCACCATCCGCCAGCTCGGCGCCATGCGCGACGGCCTGCGCCACGCCGCCGCCTGTCGCGCGCCCAGCCACATGGAATGCCCGACGTTCCGGCGGATCCTGAAGGCGGCGTCGGCGGGTGCGCTCGCCACGCCCGGCCGGAACGCCAGGAAGCATCGGTCGCGCGCGCGTGTTGCGGGCCCTCGATGACCCTTGATCGGGATCGAGGATGCGAAAACGACGAAGCCGGCTTGCGCCGGCTTCGTCATCATTGCGTGTTGGATGTGGAAATCAGTCCGACTCCCACCACATCCAGAAGGCGTCCCACAGGCGCTTGAAGAAGCCGGCTTCCTCGACGGCGTTGACCGCCACCAGCGGGGCCTGGGCGACGACCTTGCCGTCCAGGGTGACCTTCACGTCGCCGATGGCCTGGCCCTTCGTGATCGGCGCGACCAGGGTCTTGGGCACGTTCATGCTCGGCTTCAGATCGGCGTAGCGGCCACGCGGCACGCTGACCAGCATCGGCTGGGCCACGCCTAGCTGCACTTCCTTGGCCTGGCCCTTCCACACGCGCTGGCTGGCGATGACCTTGCCCGGCTCGTACAGGCGGTGGGTTTCATAGAAGCGGAAGCCCCAGTTGAGCAGCGCCAGGCTGTCGTCGGCGCGCTGCTTCTCGGAGGTCGAACCCATCACCACCGCGATCAGGCGCTGGTCACCGCGCTTGGCCGAGCTCATCAGGCAGTAGCCGGCACCGGAATGGTGGCCGGTCTTGATGCCGTCCACGCTGCCGTCGCGCCACAACAGCAGGTTGCGGTTGGGCTGGGTGATGGTGCCGACGGTGAATTCCTTGATCTTGTTGAACGCGTAGGTTTCCGGATAGTCGCGGATCAGCGCGCGGCCCAGCAGGGCCAGATCGTAGGCGGTGGAATAGTGCTCCGGCGCGGACAGGCCATGGGCGTTGGCGAAGCGCGAGCCCTTCATGCCGATCTTGGCGGCATAGTTGTTCATCAGCGACGCGAAGGCTTCCTGGCTGCCGGCGGCGTGTTCGGCCAGCGCGATGGCGGCATCGTTGCCCGACTGCACGGCCATGCCCTTTTCCATGTCCAGCAGCGGCGCGGTCTTGTTGACCGCGAAACCGCTGTAGCTGCCGTCGGTGCCGGCGCCGCCCTCGCGCCAGGCGCGCTCGCTCATCATCACCTGGTCTTCCGGACGGATCTTGCCGTTCTTCTGCTCGGCCGCCAGCACGTAGGAGGTCATCACCTTGGTGATGCTGGCCGGCTCGACGCGCTGGTCGTAGTTCTCGCCCGCCAGCACCTGGCCGGTGATGTAGTCCATCAACACCCATGCGGTGCCGACCGGCTTGGGCGGCGGCGGGATGGCGACGGATTCGGCGGGGGGGGCGACCGGCGCCGGCTGCGGTGCCGGGGTCTGCGCGATCGCCGCGCCGAAGGCGGCGGTGGCCAGGGCGGCCAGGGCGAAACGGAACTTCATCTGCTGCGAACTCCTGACTGGGCGCGGGGCCCGTTCGACGAAAACGACATTTTAGGCAGGCATTGGCGGCTGGGAATCCACCAAGGCCGAAAAACAGGCGAAAAAACCGTAGCGCGGTTCAGTCGCGGACCAGTTGCGGGCGTCCGAAGCCCAGTTTGGCGATGCGACCGGCCAGTTCATCGGCGCCGGCCGGGTCGGTCGCGCCGACCCGCAGTCGCCACAGCACCCGTCCGTTGCTCTGCACATCGCTCAGGCTGGCCCCGGCGATGCCCGCCGCGACCAGCCGGGCCAGCGCC
The DNA here is from genome assembly GCF_052044485.1 of Pseudoxanthomonas sp. 22568. Classification (NCBI taxonomy): domain Bacteria; kingdom Pseudomonadati; phylum Pseudomonadota; class Gammaproteobacteria; order Lysobacterales; family Lysobacteraceae; genus Pseudoxanthomonas; species Pseudoxanthomonas sp. 22568. Next base: position 45,144 of record NZ_JBQENC010000017.1, on the reverse strand, counting down.
CGGTCGGCATTCTCGCGGCTGGCGAAGCTGCCCACCTGCAATTGCAGCGGCGCGCCCAGCGCGCGCGGGATCACGCCAGGCGCAATCGACGACGCGCCTGCCGATGTCACCGGCGTCGATGTCGATGCCGCCGCGCGGGAGGGCGCGGGCGACGCGATCATCGTGGAGACGGCGGTGGCCTGCGTCCCGGTGGGTGCCGGTGCAGCCGGCTTGCCGGTGGCCACGCGCACGCCGTTGGCCTGCATCCACGCATCGAAGCGGTCGGCGCTGGCCGGATTCTTCGTGTCCGGAATGACCTGGTAGCGCCGGCTGCCGCGTCTATCCACCGTGGCGACGACCGCCGCGTTGGCCGCGGTAGCCGTTGCGGCAGCGGCCTGAGCCGCCGGATTCGACGCCGGCAGCTTCTCGACCAGCGCATCCATGCCGCTGCTGGCCGGGACGGCGGGCGTGGATGCGGAGGGCGCGGCGGCATAGCCACGCTCGTCCTTGCCCGGTGTCAGCGCGCGCACTTCCACCCGGCCGGTACCGCGCTGGGTGATGCCCAGCTTGTAGGCGGCGGCGTAGCTCAGATCGATCACGCGCCCGTCATGGAAGGGCCCGCGATCGTTCACCCGCACCACCACCGACTGGCCGTTGTCCAGATTGGTGACCCGCGCGAAGCTGGGCAGCGGCAGGGTCTTGTGGGCGGCGGTGAAGGCGTACATGTCGTACACCTCCTGGTTGGAGGTACGGCGACCATGGAACTTGTTGCCGTAATACGAAGCGGTGCCCTGCTCGACGTAGCCATCGACCTTGTCCAGCACCTGGTACTTCTTTCCCAGCACGGTGTACGGCGAGCGGTTGCCGATCGGCGAACGCGCCTCGGCGGTCACCATCGGCTCGGCGATGCAGTCCAGATCCGGCAGGTGGTCGGGGGTGGTGTCGGAGACGCCGGGCTTGTACAGGCCACCGGCGGTGTAGTTGCCGCGCGTGGACGGATCTTCCTGCGCCGGCGCATAGAACGAGCAGTCCTTGCCACTGGCGGGGCCGCGACCCTGGTGCGCGGTCGATGACCCCGGCTTGCCCTTGCCGGACAGTGGCGGGGGGACCGGTTTCTTCGGCGCCGTGCTGCAGGCCGCCAGGCTGAGGGTGAGCAGCGCGGGCAGAAGCCATTTCATGCGGGCGGAATCTCCCTGCCGGCGATGGCCTGGGACAGCTGGTACACGGCCATCGCGTACATCTTGGAGTTGTTGTAGCGGGTAATCGCGTAGTAGTTCTGGAAGCCCAGCCAATACTGCTTGCCGGCGCTGCCTTCCAGCGACACCAGGGTGGCGGTGGCATCGGCGGCGACCGGCTCCAGCGGACGGTAACCGCGCTGGGCCAGATCGGCCAGGGTGTAGTCGGGGGTCCAGGTGTCCGGGTTGAACTCGGGATAGCCGGCCTGCAGTTCGGCGCGCGCCACCACCGGACCGCCCGGCACCCAGCCGCCGCGCTCGCCGCCCTTCTTGCGGAAGTAATTGGCGACCGAGGCGAACACGTCATCGACGCTGTTGAACAGATCCCGGCGGCCGTCGCCGTTGCCGTCCACCGCGAACTCGCGGTAACTGGACGGCATGAACTGGCCCATGCCCATCGCGCCGGCGTAGCTGCCGATAAGCGTGGTGATGTCCAGCTTCTCCTCGCGGCCCAACGCGAACAGCTGCGCCAGCTCGTCGCGGAAGAACAGCTCGCGGCGCTGCTCGTAGGCGGCGCGCGCGGGATTGCCGCTGCGCGGATAGCGGAACGCCAGCGTGTACAGCGCGTCCAGCACGCGGTGCTTGCCGGTGTAGCCGCCGTAGCTGGTCTCGACGCCGATGATGGCGACGACGATCTCGGCCGGTACACCGTAGGCCTTTTCCTCGCGCGCCAGCGCGTCGCGATGCTTCGCGAGGAATGCCTGCCCGCCGCTGATGCGCGAGGCGGTGATGAAGTTGGGCCGGTACTCGCTCCACGGCTTGACCCGCTCGGCGGGTCGCGACATCAGCGCGATCACGTCGTCGCGGAACACCGCCTGCGACAGCACCGAATCGATGTACTGCGGGTCGATGCCGTAGCGCGCCGCGGTATCGCGCACGAAGTTGGCGCGCGCGGTGGCGAAATCCTCCACGAGGATCGGCACGTCGGCCACGCGCTCCACCGATGTTTCGGCCGGATTGGCCGAAGTTTTCGGAGCGGGTGACTGGGCTCCGCTCGCCGCGGGCGCGGCGGTCGGCGGGTTCTTCGGCGGAGTCGCGCAGGCAACCAGGCCGAAGGTGATCAGGCAGACAAGGGCGCGTCGAATCATCGGCGCGAGGGTAGCATGCTCAACGTGAGGAATAGTGAATGTTTTAGGGGCCGGGATTCGGGATTCGGGATACGGGATTCGTGAACAGCGAAAGCTCTGCTTCTGCTTTTGCAAATCCCCAATCCCGAATCCCCAATCCCGGCCCGATCAATACCCATGCACCGGCCGGTGCGCGCGTACCGCCATCACCAGGCCCAGGCCGGCCAGCAGCGAGACCGCCGAGGTGCCGCCGTAGCTCAGCAGCGGCATCGGCACGCCGACCACCGGCAGCAGGCCGGAGATCATGCCGCCGTTGACGATCACGTAGACGAAGAAGGCCAGGCCCAGCGAGCCGGCCAGCAGGCGCGAATAGGTGTCGCGCGCCTCGATGGCGATCCACAGGCAGCGCCCGATCACGAACAGGTACAGCGCCAGCACCACCGCCACGCCGATCCAGCCGAACTCCTCGGACAGCACCGCGAAGATGAAGTCGGTGGTGTGTTCGGGCAGGTAGTTCAGGTGCGACTGCGAGCCCTGCCCCCAGCCCTTGCCCGACAGCCCGCCACCGCCGATGGCGATCTTGGACTGGATGATGTTCCAGCCCGTGCCGAGCGGATCGTTCTCCGGATTGAGGAAGGTCAGGATGCGATCCTTCTGGTAGGGGCGCAGGAACCAGAACCACGCCACCGGCGCGGCGGCGGCCACGCTGCCCACGCCCACGCCCACCCACCACCACGGCAGGCCGGCCAGCAGCAGCGCGAACACGCCGCTGGCGGCGACCAGCATGCCGGTGCCGAAATCCGGTTGCAGCAGGATCAGGCTGGTGGGAATGGCGATCAGGATGCCGGCGACGATCACCGTCCTGATGCGCGGCGGCAGCGGCTCGCGATGCAGGTACCAGGCCATCATCATCGGCAGGGTGATCTTCAGCAGCTCGGACGGCTGCAGGTAGAACACCTTCAGGTCGATCCAGTGGCGGCCATGCTTGCCGGTGCCGATGAACAGCACCAGCAGCAGCGGCAGCAGCGAGGCGATGAACACGCCGGGCGTCCAGCCGCGCAGGCGCACCGGCGATACCCGCGACAAAGCCCACATCGCCACCAGCCCGACCGCGAAGCGCGCGCCCTGCGCCAGCAACAGGCGCGCCCCCAGATCCTCGCCGCCGGCGCTGTACAGCACCGCCAGTCCGATCGCCATCAGCGCGCCGAGCGCGCCCAGCAGCGGCCAGTCCAGTGTGCGCAACAGGTAGCGCAGCAGATCGATGGCCCAGCGCAGCATTTCGATCATGGCGCGCGTCCCGGCAGCGTGGGACCGGCCGGCGATGGCGCGGCGGGCGTGGCCGCGGGCGCATTCGTCGTGGCGGGTGGTGGGGTGCCTGGTGCGGCCGTCACCGGCAGTGCTTCGGGATCGCTGCTCGCCGCTTCCGGATCATCGACCCCCTCCGGCATCTTGCCCAGCATGAAGGCGTCCAGGATCTTGCGCGCGATCGGCGCGGCGGTGGTGCCGCCGTAGCCGCCGCCTTCCACCGCCACCGCGATCGCGATGGCCGGCGCATCGGCCGGAGCGAAGCCCACGAACAGCGAGCGATGGCGCAGGTGCATGGGCAGGCTCTTGGGATTGACCGCGGCGGTGCCGCGCCGGCTGATCACCTGCGCGGTGCCGGTCTTGCCCGCCATCAGGTAGGGCGCGCCACGCGCCATCGAGGCGCCGGTGCCACCCGGCTGCATGGTCGCCATCATGCCTTCGCGGACGACCTGCACATTGGCCGGGCTCGGGCTGATCGGCAGCGGCGTGGCCACCGGCAGCGGCGTCCACGCGGCGTCGAAGCCGGTGCGCTGATCGCGCACCAGGTGCGGCTGGCGCAGGTTGCCGTCGGCGATCGCGGAGATCGCCCGCACCAGTTGCAGTGGGGTGACCTTCCAGTCGCCCTGGCCGATGGCGATGTTGACGGTGTCGCCGGGATACCAGCGCTCCTTGCGACTCTTGGCCTTGTAGGCGGGCGACGGCAGGATGCCGCTGATCTCGCCGGTCAGGTCGATGCCGGTCGGATGGCCGAAGCCATAGCGGGTCATGTAATCGTCGAAGCGTTCGATGCCCAGATCCAGCGCCAGCCGGTAGTAGTAGGTGTTCACCGACTGCGCGATCGACTTGCGCAGATCGGTCCAGCCGTGGCCGCCGCGATGCGCGTCACCCCAGCCACGGCTGGTGCCGGGCAGGTAGAACATGCCGGTGGACAACACCTTGTCCTCGGGCCGGCGCAGGCCGCTGTCCAGGCCGGCCAGCGCGATCAGCGGCTTCAGCGTCGAACCGGGCGCCACGCCGCCCAGCACCAGGCGGTTGAACTGCGGGCGCGAGGGATTCTCGTTGAGCGCCTTGAAATCCTTGCTGGAGATGCCGTTGACGAACAGGTTGGGGTCGTAGCTGGGCAGGCTGACCATCGCCAGGATCTCGCCGGTGCGCGGATCCATCGCGATCGCCGAACCTTCGTGTTCGCCGAACGCGGCGACCAGCGCCTGTTGAAGTTTCAGGTCCACACTCAGGCGCAGGTCCGTGCCCGCCACCGCCGGCACCCGGCCGACCACCCGCAGCGCGCGGCCTTCGACGTTGGTCTCGACCTTCTCGTAGCCGACCTTGCCGCGCAGCGCCTCGTCGTAATAGCGCTCCAGGCCGGTCTTGCCGATGTGGGTGAGCGCGGCGTTGCCCTCGCCGAGGACTTCCAGATCCTTCTCGTCGATGCGGCCGACGTAGCCGATGATGTGCGCGAACAGGTCGCCGTAGGGATAGCGCCGGGTCAGGTACGGCACCAGCTCCACGCCGGGGAAGCGCCAGCGATCCACCGCGAAGCGGGCCATTTCCTCTTCGCTGACGCGCAGCTTGAGGGTGATCGGGCGGAACCCGCGCGTGCTCTTGCGGGTGGCCTCGAAGCGTGCGATGTCTTCCGGCGCCAGCGCGATGACCCGACCCAGTTCGGCGATCAGGCGGGCCGGATCGCCGACCTTGTCCGGGGTGACGTCCAGGCGGAACGCCGGCACGTTCTCCGCCAGCAGCACGCCATTGCGGTCGTAGATGGCACCACGTCCCGGCACCACCGGGCGCGGCTTGATCCGGTTGGCTTCCGAACGCGTGGCGTACTCGTCGTGATCCAGCACCTGCAGCTTGAAGTACCAGCCGCCCAGGCCGATCAGCGCCAGCGCGACCACCGCGAAGCCCAGCATCGCGCGACGCCGGAACTGCTCGGCCTCGGCGTGCGGATTCTTGGCGGCGCGGCGGCTGATCATGGCCGGATCAGTTGCGCCGGCCCTGGCGCAGCATGTCCAGCAACACGTAGATCAACGGCCACAGCAGCATGCCCAGCAACGGCGCCCACCAGTAATTCCAGGGCAACCGGGGTTCACCGAGCAGCCAGTGGATGGCCGCGTCGACGATACGGTCGTTGATGAGCAGGCCGCCGATGGCGAGCGCCTGCTGGGATACCGGGAAGAACCGCAGCTGCAGGCGGAACCGCTGCAGGATGAAGGCCATGATCACCAGCCGCAGCGCCTGTTCGCCCAGCAGGCTGCCGAACATCACGTCGGCGATCACGCCCACGCCCATCGCCAGTCCCAGGCCGGCGCGCTCGGGCGTTTCGATCACCCAGTAGGCCAGCACCAGCGCCAGCCAGTAGGGACGCAGCGGCTGCAACATCTCCGGCAAGGGCAGCAGGCCCAGCAACAGGGCGACGATGAAACTGAGCGGCAGGATCCAGCCGCTGCGGATACGGCTCATCGTGCAGGCTCCGTGGCCGGAGTGGCCTGACTGGCCGACGGCGGCGGCGTCTGCGGGGAGGGCGCGGCGTTCATGCGCGGCGGATTGGCCGATGTACCGGCGGGTGAAGGGGTGGTCGTTGCCGTGCCGACGGAGCCGGGTGTCGCGGCACCGGCCGCATTGGCGGCGCCGCCCGTTGCCGGCGTCACGCCGTTCACGGCCGGCGTGACCGGCACGCTGTCCGGATCGACCGGTGCGTTGGCCGGACGCGTGGCCGGCAACGGCAGGCGCAGCGGCGGCGCCGAGCGCAGCAGCAGGACGTCGCGGCCGCGATCCAGTTGCGCGGCCGGGCGCACGTCGCCAACCAGGAAGGCATGGCTGTCGTCCGGCCTCAGGGCGGCGATGGTCCCGACCGGGAAGCCGGCGGGGAACCGCCCGCCCAGGCCGGACGTGACCACCACGTCACCCACCTTGACCCCGCTGTTGAGCGGGATATCGGCCAGTTCCAGCAGATCGCGGCGGCCGCGCCCGTAGGCGATCAGGCGCACGCCGCTGCTGGCGACCACCACCGGCACCGCGTGATCGGGATCGGTCAGCAGCAGGACGATCGCATGCGCCGGGGTCACCTGCGTGATCTGTCCCATCAGGCCGCCGGCGTCGATGACCGGCTGGCCGATGCGCACGCCGTCGCCGCTGCCGGCATCCAGCACCAGGCGCTGGCGGGTGGGATCCAGATCGATGTCGAGGATCGGCGCCAGCTGCACGTCCAGGCCACGACTCTCGGCCACGCCCAGCAACGCGCGCAGCTGCATGTTGTCGGCCGCCGCCGTGCTGAGCCGAGTCAGGCGGGCATTGGCCACCAGCAGCTCATTGCGCAGCTGGCGGTTTTCCTCCATCAGCCGGGTGCGGGTCACCGCATCGTCCTTGACCCGCGTGCCGACCCGCCCGGGCAGGCCCGCCAGCCACCACAGCGGCTGGGTCACCACGCTGACCTGCGCACGCGCCTGCGACAGCCAGCCGCCGCGGTGATCCAGCACGATCAGGGCGATCGCCAGCGCCAGATAGCCCAGCAGGCGCAGGGTGCTGGCGACTTCTCCGGGGCGGGAGGCGACGGGAGGACCGGCGTAGGCAGGCATCAGGGCCGGGAATCGGATGGGGGGAATCGGGAAAGCCGGAATGCGCGCGGGCGGCATTCCGGGTCGGGAGTCGTTGCGGGTGTTTCAGATCCCCGTCGCGAAAACGGCGGGTGGACGCGCGAACCGGAACCACGGAAAGAACAGACACCCATTCCCCGCCCCCGGTTCCGCATCCCCAGCCTCATTCCGGCGCGAAGAACTCGTTGCCGTGCATGTCGACCAGCTCCAGGGCGCGGCCGCCGCCGCGCGCCACGCAGGTCAGCGGATCGTCGGCCACCTGCACGTGCAAGCCGGTTTCCTCGGAGATCAGGCGATCCAGGTCGCGCAGCAGGGCACCGCCACCGGTCAGCACGATGCCGCGTTCGGCGACGTCGGCGCACAGCTCCGGCGGGGTCTGTTCCAGCGCCAGCTTGACCGCGCTGACGATGCCCGACAGCGGCTCGTGCAGGGCTTCCAGCACTTCGTTGGAGTTGATCTTGATCATCTTCGGCACGCCCTCGGCGAGGTTGCGGCCGGAGATTTCCATTTCCTGCAGCTCCGGTTGCGGGTAGGCGCAGCCGATTTCCAGCTTGATCCGCTCGGCGGTGGCTTCGCCGATCAGCATGCCGTGGTTGCGGCGGACGTAGTTGGTGATGAATTCGTCGAAGCGATCGCCGCCGATGCGGACCGACTGCGAGTAGACGATGCCGTTCAGCGAAATCACCGCCACCTCGGTGGTGCCGCCGCCGATGTCGATGACCATCGAGCCGCGGGCCTCGGTGACCGGCATGCCGGCGCCGATGGCGGCGGCCATGGGTTCCTCGATCAGGTAGACGTCGCGGGCGCCGGCCTCCTCGGCCGATTCCTTGATGGCGCGGCGCTCGACCTGGGTGGAGCCGGCCGGCACGCACACCAGCACGCGCGGGCTGGGGCGCAGCACGCGCGACTTGTGCACCTTCTTGATGAAGTACTTGAGCATCGCCTCGGTGTAGGTGAAGTCGGCGATCACGCCGTCCTTCATCGGCCGGATGGTGGTGATGTGGCCGGGGGTGCGGCCCAGCATCTGCTTGGCCTCGGCGCCCACCGCGGCGACCGAACGGGAGCCGCCGATCGCCCGGTCCTGGCGCACCGCCACCACCGACGGTTCGTTCAGCACGATGCCCTGTCCGCGTACGTAGATGAGGGTGTTGGCCGTGCCCAGGTCGATGGACAGGTCGTTGGAGAACATGCCGCGGAGCTTTTTGAACATCGGGGAGTGGGTCCTGCTGGTGGCGGATCGCGCAGCGGGGCTGGCGATTTTTTGGGCACGAAACGAAGTCGGCTAGCCTAGCAACCCGCCTGTGCGCGGGCAAGGAAAAATCTCGTGAAAATGCGGGGAAAAACGCGCATGGCGACGGTTCGACCGATGCGGATGGATACCGCCGGCGGCCTCCACGTACGGTTCGCCGGGGGCGGATCAAGACTGGCCCCGCGCGCCCTCAGCCGGTAACCTTCGCACCGGCCTGCCCGAACCGGGGTGGCCGTCCCGTTTTTTTCGACCGGCCAGGCATGGCCGGCCGCCGTCCACCCGCCGAGCCTTGCCGATGTCCGCACTGATTTGTGGTTCCCTCGCCTACGACACCATCATGGTGTTCCCGGACCAGTTCAAGAACCACATCCTGCCGGACAAGGTGCACATCCTGAATGTGTCCTTCCTGGTCCCGCGCATGCGCCGCGAGTTCGGCGGCTGCGCCGGCAACATCGCCTACAACCTCAAGCTGCTGGGCGGCGACCCGATCCCGATGGCCACGGTGGGCCAGGACTTCGGCCCGTACCGGGAGTGGTTCCAGGAGCAGGCCATCAACCTGAGCCAGGTCAAGGTGATCGAGGAACTGTTCACCCCGCAGGCCTTCATCACCACCGACCACGACAACAACCAGATCACCGCGTTCCATCCGGGCGCGATGATGCGCAGCTACGAGAACCACGTGAAGGACGTGCCCGGGGTGACCTTCGGCATCGTCAGCCCGGACGGGCGCGAGGGCATGCTGCAGAACGCCGCCGAGTTCGCCGGGGCCGGCATTCCCTTCATCTTCGATCCCGGCCAGGCCATGCCGCTGTTCAACGGCGAGGAACTGCGCCAGTTCATCGAACTGGCCGACTACGTGACCGTCAACGACTACGAATCCAACCTGCTGCAGGAACGCACCGGCTGGAGCGAAACCGACATCGTCAAGCGGGTCAAGGCCTACATCACCACCCGTGGCCCGCACGGCTCGCAGATCCACACCCCCGACAAGACCTACGACATCCCGCCGGCCCACGAGCGCCGGGTCACCGACCCGACCGGCTGCGGCGACGCCTTCCGCGCCGGCCTGATCTTCGGCATCGAGAAGGGCTACGACTGGCTGACCATCGGCCGCATGGGCAACCTGATGGGCGCGCTCAAGGTCGAGCACCCCGGCACCCAGAACCAGCGCTTCGACTTCGACGAATTCAACGAGCAGTTCAAGCAGCAGTTCGGCTACTCGCTCTGATTCCGGCGCGGCCGGGATGCATCCCGGACCTGGTCCGCGGCGGCGGGATGAAATCCGTCACCATTCCGGCGTAAGGTGATGGCGAAGGGCGGGTAACACGACCGTCCGCGCAAGGCGGCAATGACAGGTACGCACGCAGGACATCCCCGCGAGGGGAACTCCCAGGACACCACTCCGGCGGTTCCGCCATCCCGTTTTTCCCTCGTTTTCCGCCAGTTCGCGGCCGCCGCCGGCATCGGCCTGCTGGTGCTGGTCGCTTCCTGGCTCGGCATCCTCAGCCGTCCCGAGCACCAGCTGGCCTCGTTCTGGCCCACCAACGCCTTGCTGCTGGGCGTGTTCGCGCGCCGGCCCGCGCTGGCGACCCCGCTGGGCTGGCTCGCCGCGGCGGCCGGTTACATGGGCGCGGACCTGCTTACCGGCAGCGATCTGTCCGCCACCCTGCGCCTGACAGGCGCCAACCTGGCCGGCGTGGCGGTCGGCTACCTGTTGTTCCACCGGTTCCGGCGCGAGGATCTGGGCCTGCAGCGCGCGCAGTCGATGTTGCGGGTGCTGATGGTCTGCGCCGGGGCGGCCTTCGCCGCCGCGCTTTCGGGCTGCCTGATCGCCCGCTCGCTGATCGGCGCCGACCTGGTCCAGGCCATCGGCATCTGGTTCTCGGCCGAACTGGTCAGTTACGTGGCGCTGGTGCCGGTGATCCTGCTGCTGCCCTCCCCGCGACAGCTGCGCCACGCCTGGCGCGAACCGCTGGCGCGCTTCCTGAACATGCCCGGCCACCGCCTGCCCGCGTTGTCCCTGCTGCTGACGGTGCTGCTGGGCGTGGCGATTGGCGGTCCCGGCGCGATTGCCTTCCCGGTGCCGGCGCTGCTGTGGTGCGCACTGAGCTACCGGCTGTTCACCACCGCGACCGCCACCGCTCTGCTGTGCATCTGGACCCTGGTGGGCATCGCCAATGGCTGGATCGACCTGCACGTGCAGGACGACATGGCCGCGATCGTCTCGATGCGCATCGGCATGGCGCTGGTCGCGGTGGCGCCGCTGACCGTGGCCGGCGCCCATGCCGCGCGCAACCGGCTGCTCAACGCGCTCAACCATGCCGCCAACCACGACGCGCTGACCCAGACGCTCAGCCGCAGCGCCTTCGAGCGCCGCGGCGAGGCCGCGCTGGAACGCGCCCGCACGCAGGGTGGCGGTCTCGCCATGCTGATGGTGGATCTGGATCACTTCAAGGCGATCAACGATCGCCACGGCCATGCCGCCGGCGACACCGTGCTGGTCGCCTTCGCCGAACGCGCGCGCGGACTGCTGCGCGAAGGCGACCTGCTGGGCCGTTTCGGCGGCGAGGAATTCGCCATCCTGGCACCGGGCGTCGGCGAGCGCGACGCGCTGCGGCTGGCCGATCAACTGCTGCGCGTGTCCGCGCAACCGTTCGCGCTGGAAGACGGCCGCCGCCTGGACATCACCATCAGCATCGGCCTGGCGATGCAGCCGCCGCTGGCCGACGGCGCCTCGCTGGAAACCCTGCTCAAGCGCGCCGATCGCGCGCTGTACCAGGCCAAGTTCAATGGCCGCAACCGGATGGAACAGGCGCCATTGCCGGCGTCGGAGTCCTAGGCTCCCGGGTTCGAGACGGACCGCGGCACGCGCGGGATCACTCCCAACCCGGCATCTGGCTGCCGTCCAGGCCGCCGGTCTCGAACACCGCCTTGCGGGTGCCGCCCGCTTTCACCGGGAACTCGATTTCCAGCATCCTGGTCTTGCCCGCCAGTTTCCACAGCGCGTTCTGGTCGGTGATGAACATGGCGATCGCCTCGTCGGTGTCCGGGCGCCAGGCATCCATCGCCCGGGCCGGCGCGCCATCGGCGGTCACCTTGACCTTGCAGCCGCCCGGGCAGCGGAAGTCGCTGGCCTGCAGGACCAGGTAGCTGCTGCGCTTCCACTTGGGATGATCGCGGAAGATCAGCTGCACCGGCTTGGCGCCACTGCCGTCCACGTCGACCGGATCCTTGCTGTGGATGGCGGCGGTGCGCTGGGTGCCGCCATCGGTGGCGATCTGGGCGTAGTCCCACAATGCCTGCAGGCGGCGCTCCTCGCGCGCGCCCTCGGCCTTGGCCTTCACCTCTTCCAGCAGCGGCTTGATGCGCGTGGCCGCCTGGCTGTCCGGATACTGATCCAGCAGGGCCACGCCATGGATGCGCGCCATTTCCCAGTCGCGCGAGGCCTGTGCCGCATCGAACTTGCCGGCCAGCTGGGTGGCCGCCTCCTCGTTGGCGGCGGCCTGGGCCTGTGCGGCGGCACGCTGCTCGGCCTCGCGGTCACCGCAGGCGGACAGGGCCAGGACGCTGGCCAGCATGGCCGGGACGATCAGGGTGCGTTTCATCGGGGGACTCCGTTGCGTATCAGGTAATCGACCGCGGCGGCGACGTCGTCGGGACGTTCCATGATCGACATGTGGCCGCAGTCGGACAGCCGCACTTTAACCGCTTGCGGGATGCGTTCGGCGTAAAGCTCCAGCGCGCTCGGATCGATCACCCGATCCTGCGCGCACCACAACAGCAGCGTGGGCTGGCGGACGTGCGCGGCGGCCTGTCCGGGCAGGAAGGCTTCCGGCCCGCGGCCGATGCGATCCAGCACCGCCTGCTCGAACGGCGCCTGCGCTCGGCGCCAGTCGATCAGGCCGCGCGAGGCCGGCCAGGGAATCGACGGTTTGGCTTCCTCGCGGTGGAACACCGTATCGAGGTAGCGCTTGAGCGAAGCCTCGTCATGCACCGCGAACGGATTGTGTCCGGCCAGCACCTGCTCGCCGAACACGTTGTCGCGGAAGCGCACCCCGGCCGCATCGATCAGCGCGACCCGGTCCACCAGATCCGGACGATCCGCCGCGGTCAGGGCGACGATGCCGCCGCCCATCGAATGCCCGAGCAACACCAGCGGACTGCCGGGCCGGCGCGCGACCCGGGCGATGAACTCGGCCAGCCGCCGGTTCTGCGCGTCGAAACCGTAGTCCTCGCCCGCCTTGCGTTCGCTCGCGCCCCAACCGGGCAGATCCGGAATCACCACCCGGTACTGCCCCACCAGGCGCTCGGCCAGCGGATACCAGTTTTCCTTGCTGCCGGTGAAGCCGTGGATCATCACCAGCGTCGGCGCGGCCGGATCCTTCGCTCCACGTTCGGCATAGGCCCAGCGATGCCCGGCCACCTCGGCGTGATGCAGGCTCAATCCCGCCATCCAGCGCTGCCGCGCCAGCTCGCCGCGCACCAGCACCATCGGATCGCGCCATACCCAGATCAGCAGCGCGCAAACGAAAACGGCCGCCGTGACGGCGACCGTTTTCCAGGAGATGCGTGGGCGACGCATCGCTTACTTGCTTTCGCCCGCCTTGGCCTTGGCCAGCAGGGCCTCGACCGACGCGGTGGTGATCGGGTGGTAGCCCGGCTTGGCGCGGGCGAAGCTCTCCTCCGCGAAGGCCAGGCCGTCCGGGGTTTTCACCAGTTCCTCGTAGATCGGCATGATCAGCTTGCGGCGACCGACGCGCTCGATGAACTTGCCCAGCTCCGGGCGCGCATCCAGGTAGCCGCTGCGCACGGTCAGCGGATACCAGCGCATGGCGATCTCGCCATTCTGGGTGCCGGTGAAGTGGTAGGCCTTGTCCAGCTGCGCCAGCTGTTCGACGGTCAGCTTCTCGCCCATGCCGTTGATGAAGCTCACCCACTGCTGGGTCACCCAGCCCGAGGTCACCTGCGGGTTCGGCAACTGGCCGCTGCCCAGCCAGGCGATGCGCGCGGTGTCGGTATTGGAGAAACCGCGCGACTGCGCCTTGGCGGCGAACTTGGGAATGCCGGGCTCGTTGAGCCAGGCGTTCAGTTCGGCCTCGGTCACCGCGTTCGGGTTCTTCGGCAGCAGGTTCTTTTTCAGGTACTCGACGAACTGGTCGGTGGTCGCGCTCTGGAAGGCGTGGTCGTCGAACCAGCCACGCAGGAACGGATCGAAGGTGGCGCGGCCGAAACGCTCTTCCAGGAACTTCAGGAACCAGGCGCCCTTGACGTAGGCGACCTGGCTCAGCGAATCATCCGGATCGCGATCGGTCAGCGGCGGCAGCGCCAGCGCCTGATCGGCCGGCGACATGTTCTTCACCTCGTCCAGCAGTTCGGTCTGGTCGATCTGGCGTTCCATCTCGGCCAGTTCCTTGCCGTACAGCGCCTCGGTGATGCGGTCCTGCACGTAGGTGGTGAAGCCTTCATTGAGCCAGATGTCCTTCCAGCTGGCGTTGGTCACCAGGTTGCCTGACCAGCTGTGCGCCAGCTCGTGCGCGATCAGCGAGACCAGCGACTTGTCGCCGACGATCACGGTCGGGGTGGCGAAGGTCAGGCGCGGGTTCTCCATGCCGCCGAACGGGAACGACGGCGGCAGCACCAGCATGTCGTAGCGTTCCCAGCGGTACGGGCCGTACAGCGATTCGGCCACGCCGATCATCTTCTCGGTGTCCTCGAACTCCTTGGTCGCCTTCTCGACCATCGACGGTTCGGCCCACACGCCGCTGCGGTTGGAGATCGGCTTGAACACCAGATCACCGGCCGCGATGGCCAGCAGGTAGGACGGAATCGGCTGCGGCATCTTGAAGCTGTAATCGCCATCGCGCGACGCGGCCGGATCGTTGTCCGCGCTCATCAACACCATCACGTCCGGACGCGAGGTCACGTGCGCGCTGTAGGTGAAGCGCACGCTCGGGGTGTCCTGCAGCGGCACCCAGCTGCGCGCGTGGATGGCCTGCGACTGGCTGAACATGAAGGGCAACTGCTTGCCTTCGGTCATCGACGGCGCCAGCCACTGCAGGCCCGACGCCTGCGGCGAGGTCTTGTAGGCGATGCGCACGTGCGCGTTCTGCGCCGGCGCCTCGATGGTCAACTTGCTGCCGAAGATCTTGTCGGCCTGCGCCAGGTTGAACTGCAGCGGCGCCCAGGCGCCGGCGGCGTCCTGGCCTTCGACCTTCTCGATGCTCAGGTCGCGGGTGTCCAGGACCAGCTGCTTGGCCGCCTTGTCCTTCCATTCCAGGGTGTAGCTGGCGGTACCGCCGAGTTGCTTCTGGTCGAAATCGACCGCCAGATCCAGCGCCAGATCCTTGATGACGACCTTGGTCGGCTCGGCGTAGGAGCTTTCGTCGTGGCTGCGTTCGGTCTTCACGGCGGTCGGCGCGGGCTTGGCGGCGGGAGCTTCGGGAGCGGGGGCGGATTCTTGGGAGCAGCCGGCCGCCAGCACGGCGGCGCAGGACAGGGTCAACAGTACGGCGCGCATCAGGGATTCCTGCGACAGGGAAGCGGCAAGTTTACCCGCCCGCGCGGCGGATGCCTTGATGCGGCGCAGCTTGGGGATGGCTCCAGAAGCAAATCCCCCTCGGTCCCCCTTTTCAAAAGGGGGAGGAAAAGCCAGTCGCTGCAAGCACGTGACGACGTGATAGCCCCCTTTTAAAAAGGGGGCGGGCACCCGCGCCAGCGGGTGACGGGGGATTTGCTCTTGGCGCAGAACCTTGCTCCCCTTCCATGAAGGGGGAGGAACCGCTTAAACGCGATAACCCGTATGCACCGCGACGATGCCGGCGCTGAGGTTCTTGTAGCTGGCGCGGGCGAAGCCGGCTTCGTCCATCATCGCCTTCAGCTGTTCCTGCGGCGGATGCTTGCGGATGCTCTCGGCCAGGTACTGGTAACTGCCGGCGTCGCGGGCGAACAGCTGGCCCAGCTTCGGCAGCACCTTGAACGAGTGGAAGTCGTAGACCGGCTTGAACCACTCGGCGGTCACTTCCGAGAATTCCAGCACCCGCGCCTGGCCGCCAACCTTCAGTACCCGATGCATCTCGCGCAGCGCGGCATCCTTGTCGGTGACATTGCGCAGGCCGAAGGCGATCGTGACCAGATCGAAACTGCGGTCGGGGAACGGCAGCGCCTCGGCGTTGCATTGCACGTAGTCCATGCCCGACACCAGCCCGCGATCGGTCATGCGATCGCGGCCGACCGACAGCATGCCGGCGTTGATGTCGCCAAGCACGATCTCGCCGGTCTCGCCCACACGATCCTTCAGCAGCGCGGCGATGTCGCCGGTGCCGCCGGCCAGATCCAGCACGCGATCGCCGCGCTTGACCTGGCAGGTGCCGACGAAATAGCGCTTCCAGATCCGATGGATGCCCAGGCTCATCAGGTCGTTCATCAGGTCGTACTTGCCGGCGACCGAGGTGAACACCTCGCCGACCAGTTTCTGCTTGTCCCGGGCGTCGACGTCGCGGAAACCGAAATGGGTGGTGCCTGATTGGTAGGGGGATTCGCTCATGGGACGGATTATCGCACCGTCCGGGGGGATCTTGCCGGCGCGGCCGTGGGACAATACCGTGGTGACAACGCCATTCGTCTTCCAGAGGATGCCGACCCGCCCGTGAGCAGCCGCTATACCCCCCGCGAATGGCTGCCGCACGAGCGCCCCACGTTCCCCGGGTCGCCCTCCACCCCGCTGCACCCGGTCCGCCGGCGCATCCAGTTCGCCATCGTCGGCGTGGTGGTCGCGCTCACCGGCGGCCTGAGCAACGCCCTGGTCACCGCCAACCTGCTGAACCTGCAAGGCACCCTGGGCGCCTATGCCTGGGAGATGGCGTGGCTGCCGGCGGCCTACGTGATGACCAACGTCTCGGCCAATCTGCTGCTGGTCAAGTTCCGCCAGCAGTACGGCCTGCGGCTGTTCACCGAGATCTTCCTGGTGCTGTACGCGCTGATCGCGTTCGCCCACCTGTTCGTCAACGATCTCGGTTCGGCCATCGCGGTGCGCGCCGCGCACGGGCTGGTCGGCGCGGCGCTGAGCACGCTGGGCCTGTACTACATGATCCAGGCGTTTCCGGCGCGGATGCGGCTCAAGGCGGTGGTGATCGGGCTGGGCATGAGCCAGCTGGCGCTGCCGCTGGCGCGCATCTTCTCCACCGAGCTGCTGCAGTATGGCGAATGGCGCGGCCTGTATCTGTTCGAATTGGGCCTGGCGATCGTGGCGCTGGCCTGCGTGCTGGTGCTCAAGCTGCCGCCCAGCGATCGCACGAAGGTGTTCGAGAAGCTGGATTTCCTGACCTTCTCCCTGTTCGCCGGCGGCGCCGCCTGCCTGGCCGCGGTGCTGTCGCTGGGTCGCTATCTGTGGTGGACCGAGAATCCGTGGCTGGGGGTGACCCTGGCGATGGCGATCGTGCTGCTGATCAGTTCGGTGGCGATCGAGCATTACCGGAAGAATCCGCTCATCAACACCCGCTGGCTGGCCAGCGGCACGATGATGCGGCTGGCGCTGTCCATCGTGCTGATCCGCATCGTACTGTCCGAGCAGAGCATCGGCGCGGTGGGGTTCATGCAGAACCTGGGCCTGAACAACGACGAATTGCACACGATGTACGCGTGGGTGCTGGTCGGCTGCGTGGCCGGCGTCGCCGTCAGCGCGCTGACCATCCGCCCGCAGCACACCGGCCAGCACCTGATGTTCGCGGTGCTGCTGATCGCCACCGGCGCGTTCATGGACGCGCATTCCAGCAACCTGACCCGCCCCGAACAGATGTATTTCAGCCAGTTCCTGCTGGCGTTCGGCAGCACCTTCTTCATCGGCCCGGCGATGATCAGCGGCATCGGCGCGATCCTGTCCCAGCCCGGCAACCTGATCAGCTTCGTGGTGCTGTTCGGCATGACCCAGAACATGGGCGGCCTGCTCGGCTCCGCGCTGCTGGGCACGTTCCAGGTGGTGCGCGAGAAATTCCATGCCAGCCAGCTCGCCGAGCACATCACCCTGCTGGATCCGCAGGTGGCCGCCCGCGTGCAGGGAACGGCGGCCGGCTATGCGCACACGCTCGGCGATCCGGTCCTGCGCAACGCGCAGGGCATGCGCGCGATGGGCGCGACCGTGACCCGCGAGGCCAACGTGCTGGCCTACAACGATGTCTTCCTGATGGTGGCCTGGCTGGCCATCTTCACCCTGCTCTGGATCTACGCGGATCTGTGGTGGCGACGACTGAATCCGCCGCCCCCCACGCCCGCACCGCCTTCGCCTTCCCCTTCTCCACGGCCGACGCAAGCATGAACACAGCCGCCAATCCTCCTCCCGATGCCGAACCGGCCGCCCGCCAGCCCGCACGCCGCCGGCGCCGCCTGCTGGGCCTGACCGGATTCGCACTGCTGGCCCTGCTGGGCGTGGGCGTGGTGCTCTACGCCTGGCAGCTGCCGCCCTTCACCAGCGCGCTCCAGACCACCGAGAACGCGATGGTGCGTGGACAGACGACCCTGATCAGCCCGCAGGTCAGCGGCTACGTCACCGACGTGCCGGTGCAGGATTTCCAGCATGTGCGCAAGGGCGCGCTGCTGGTGGCGATCGATGATCGGATCTACCGGCAACAGCTGGACCAGGCACGCGCGCAGTTGCAGTCCGCCGAGGCCAATCTCGCCAACTGGACCCAGCAGCACCGCAGCGCCGAGGCCAACGTCGCCCAGAGCCGCGCGGTGATCGCCAGCAACGCGGCGCAGGAACGACGCACCCGTTCGGCGCTGCGGCGCGCGGATCAGCTCGCCCACGAGCATCTGCTTTCCGAGCAGGACCGCGATACGGCCTTCGCCGCCAACGCGCAGGCCGAAGCCAACCTCAGCCAGTCCCGCGCCGGGCTGGAGGTCGCACGCCAGGGCGTGCGCAGCGTCGACGTCAACCTCGCGGTGCTGGAAGCGGCGGTCGCCAGCGCGCGCGCGGCGGTGCAACTGGCGCAGATCAATTTCGACAACACCCGCATCCACGCCCCGCGCGACGGCCAGCTCGGCCAGGTGACGGTGCGCCAGGGCGCTTACGTCACCAACGGCACCCAGCTGATGGCGCTGGTGCCGGACACGATGTGGGTGATCGCCAATTTCAAGGAAACCCAGATGGCGAAGGTGCGGCTGGGCCAGCCGGCCAGCTTCACCGTCGATGCGCTCGGCGGGGAACGCCTGCGCGGGCGCGTGCTGGAGATCTCGCCCGCCACCGGTTCCGAGTTCAGCGTGCTGCCGCCGGACAACGCCACCGGCAATTACGTGAAGATCGCCCAGCGCATTCCGGTGAAGATCGCGATCGATTCCGGCCAGGCCGCCGCGGCACGACTGCGTCCGGGCATGTCGGTGGTGGTCAGCGTGGACACCGCCGCCGCGGACCGCTGAGCGGCGCGTACATCAGCGGATCCGGCGAGGATCGCGGAAGGGCATGCGACGAAGCAGCGGCGGACGCGCGCCGATCCGACCCGGGCCGGCGACCGCAGGCGCGGGCGCACTGGCCGGCGGCGTGCCCACCCGCGCGGGCAACGGCCCGCCGGTGACCTGCCCGCCCGCGGTCAGCGTGACCAGGAATCCCCGCGCGGTGGCGCCGTCCACGCGCAGCCGGTAGCCACCATTCGGCGCGGACCACGTCTCGCCCACCTTGAACATCGTTCCCTCGTTGTTGGCCACGTTCGCCGGCGGCATGTCGGCGTCTTCGCTGTAGGCGGTGCCGCCGCGCACGCGATGCACGATCACCGCGCTGCCGGCCAGCGCCGCCTCGTAATTGCCCGACCGGCTGCGCGCCTCCAGCGTGTACGAAACCGTGAGCGCGGGATCGGCCTGCTCCGGCGTATCCAGCACCACCAACTGGCGACCGGTGCCATCGGCCAGGGCCGCATACTCCAGCTCGAACTGCCAGCTGCCCGTGAGCGTGGCGGGAACCACCCATTTGCGCGCGCCCGCCACCCAGCCCAGGCGGTCCCGCTGGATCATGTTGATGTGCTTGGGCCGCGTGCCGTAGACCGGATCGGCGACCGCGTTGCGCCAACCATCGCTCATCACGTCCCACGGATTGTCGTAGGTATCGTCGTCGCCATCCGAGTTGTCCGAATGCGGCAGCCCGTAGCCATGCCCCATCTCGTGCGCCAGCGGCGCGAGATTGGCGAACGACCACGGTGGATTCCAGGTGGTGCGCGGGCATCGGCGCGCGCCGTCCATCACCGCGCACGCGCCACCACCCCAGGCATAGCCATCCAGATCGCCGTTGAACATCATGTTGATGCCCTGCACGCCGGTAAAATCCACCTGCGCGTCCGCGGCGGCGACGCAATCCTGGAACAGGCGATCCAGATCCGCCTCGTCCTTCCCCTCGACCGTGGTCACATAGCTGGATCGCGGATTGGGCAGGCTGAACCAGCCATAGGCCGAACTGCCCGCCAGGTTGATCTGGCCATAGGAGACTTCGCTCCAGTAGTGGCCGAGCTGCCCGATCGCATTGCCATACTGGCTGGTGAAGAACGCCCGGTCCTTCTGCTCGGTGGCGATGTCGGAGAACTTGCACATCACGGTCACCCAGCGGGTGTTGCCCATCACCGCGGCCGCGGCGGCAACCTGCTTGCCGCCCCGTACGGGCGCCGCCTGGGCCAGCCGATCCGCGGGCACGATCGCATCCACGAAGCGTTCCCGGGCGGAGATACCCCGCGCCTGCGCCGGCAACGAAACCGCGACCCGGCGATTGGCCAGTGCATACAGGTCCACCGCCGCGCGTTTGGCTTGGGCAGGATCGAGCGGGATGCGGCGGCCATCATCGGCCAGCAACACCGCACGCAGCCGCGCGGGGGGCGCTTTCTGCTGGCGCGGCACGGGCGCGGGATCGCCCCAGTGCAGCGCCAGGCGTCCCTGGACGATGGTGGCGCCTGCGGCCTGCGCTTGCGCATGGGCCGCGCCCAGCGCAATGCCCAGCGCGACGATGCAGGCGGACCACGCGGTCTGCCAGCGCGACCGTCGACTACGGTGTTTCATGGCTTCTCCCCTTGTCGCCGGTGCCCCGGCCGCAGCCGGGGCGGAGCGGGACCCCACGCCCGTTCCGGCCTCCGAGCATGGCAGTATCACGCCCTGCCCGCCACCCGGAATCGTCCATGTCCATCGACTATCGCGCATTGCTTGAGACCGCCATCACCGAAGCCCGCCAGGGCCTGGCCGAAGGCGGCATCCCGATCGGCGCGGCGCTGTACCACGACGACGGTCGCCTGCTTGGCTGCGGCCACAACCGCCGCATCCAGGAGAACGATCCCTCCGTGCACGGCGAGACCGATGCCTTCCGCAAGGCCGGACGCCAGCGCCGCTACCGGGACACCATCATGGTCACCACCCTGGCACCGTGCTGGTACTGCAGCGGGCTGGTGCGCCAGTTCAACATCGGCACGGTGGTGGTGGGCGAATCGGTGAACTTCCGTGGCGGCATCGACTGGCTGCGCGAGAGCGGCGTCAACGTCATCGACCTGCGCAGCGAGGAATGCATCGCCCTGCTCGGCGACTACATCCGCGCCAACCCCGAGGTGTGGAACGAGGACATCGGCGAGGATTGAGGGCCGTCCGCGGCCCGGCCGTCCCCGGGCGGCCACCCGGCATTGCCGCAGCGTCATCGGGGCGACACCGGATGCAGACCCGGAATGAACGATCGGCCTGCCATAGTCCAGTTCGTCTCGGCCATGGCCGGGCCACGGTGTCATCGGGCAACACCACTCAATCAAGGGAGTCGGCTCATGAGCACACCCACCCTCGTCCTGGTCCATGGTTTCTGGGGCGGCGCGGCGCACTGGCGGAACGTCATCCTGGAACTCTCGCGCAAGGGGCACGACCGCATCCGCGCGGTCGAACTCCCGCTCACCTCGCTGGCCGACGACGCCGAACGCACCCGCAAGATGGTCGCCCAGCAGCCCGGCCCCGTGCTGCTGGTCGGGCATTCCTACGGCGGCGCGGTGATCACCGAGGCTGGCGACCAGCCCAACGTCGCCGGCCTGGTCTACATCGCGGCTTTCGCCCCGGATGCGGGCGAAAGCCCGGGCGGCATCAGCCAGGCGCATCCACCCGCCGCGATCGCCAACCTCGCACCCGACAGCGACGGCTATCTGTGGATCCGGTACGACAAATTCCACGAGAGCTTCTGCCAGGATCTGGATGCCGACGACGCACTGGTCATGGCGATAGCGCAGAAAGCACCGTTGGCGAGTACCTTCGGCGACACCGTCACAGCACCGGCCTGGAAGAAAAAACCCAGTTGGTATCAGCTCTCGACCCAGGACCGCATGATCCATCCCGACAACCAGAAGCACATGGCCGAACGGATGAATCCGCGCGCGCTGCTGGCGCTGGATGCCAGCCACGCCTCGCTGGCCTCGCAGGCCGCGGCGGTGGCCGGATTGATCGACGAGGCGGCGCGGACGGCCGGCTGACGGGTTCGTCTCCAAGTTCCGGGTTCCACGAACGTAGTTACAGGATGTACCGGCTCAGATCCGGATCCTGCACCAGTTCGCCCAGGTGCGAGTCGACGTAGGCGCGGTCGATGGACACGGCCTGGCCGTCGCGGTCGGGGGCTTCGTAGCTCAGGGTATCGAGCAGGCGTTCCAGCACGGTGTGCAGGCGGCGCGCGCCGATGTTTTCCTGGCGCTCGTTGACCTGCGCGGCGATCTCGGCAAGGCGATCGACGGCGTCGTCGCTGAAGTCCAGCGCCACGCCCTCGGTCTTCATCAGCTCGACGTACTGCTTGGTCAGCGCCGCCTTGGGCTCGGTCAGGATGCGGATGAAATCCTGCTTGGACAGCGCCGACAGCTCCACCCGGATCGGGAAACGCCCCTGCAGCTCCGGAATCAGATCGCTGGGCTTGGCCAGGTGGAACGCGCCGGAGGCGATGAACAGGATGTGGTCGGTCTTGACCGTGCCGTACTTGGTGCTGACGTTGGAGCCTTCCACCAGCGGCAGCAGATCGCGCTGCACGCCTTCGCGGCTGACGTCGCCACCGCCGATGTTGTCACCGCGCTTGGCGACCTTGTCGATCTCGTCGATGAAGACGATGCCGTTCTGCTCGCAGGCTTCGATGGCCGCGGTGCGGATATCGTCCTCGTTGACCAGCTTGGCGGCCTCGTCCTCGATCAGCTGCGGACGCGCGGC
This sequence comes from Pseudoxanthomonas sp. 22568, assembly GCF_052044485.1. Taxonomy (NCBI): domain Bacteria; kingdom Pseudomonadati; phylum Pseudomonadota; class Gammaproteobacteria; order Lysobacterales; family Lysobacteraceae; genus Pseudoxanthomonas; species Pseudoxanthomonas sp. 22568. The sequence continues at coordinate 22,544 of NZ_JBQENC010000017.1, read as the reverse complement.
CTTGATGGTCACGGTGCGCTTGTGGGTCTTGGCGCCGCCCAGGTTGGAGAACATCTGGCGCAGCTGCTGGCCCATCTCTTCCATGCCCGGCGGGGTCATGATGTCCACGCCGACATTGGCGGCCAGCTCCAGCTCGATCTCGCGGTCGTCCAGCTCGCCGTTGCGCAGCATCTTGCGGAACTTGATGCGGGTGTCGTTGTCCTGCGCCGACGGCTCGTTGCGCGCGGCTTCCGGATCGAAGCCGACGCCGACGCTGCGGCGCGGCAGCAGCGCGTCCAGGATGCGATCCTCGGCGCGCTCCTCGGCCTGGGTGCGCACGCGCACCTTGGCCTGCTCGCGATACATCTTGACCGCGGTGTCGGCCAGATCGCGCACGATCTGCTCGACATCCTTGCCGACATAGCCGACCTCGGTGAAGCGGGTCGCTTCGACCTTGACGAACGGCGCGTTCGCCAGCGTCGCCAGCCGGCGCGCGATTTCGGTCTTGCCGACGCCGGTGGGACCGATCAGCAGGATGTTCTTGGGCATCACTTCATTGCGCAGCGCCTCGGGCAGCTGCATGCGGCGCCAGCGGTTGCGCAGCGCGATGGCGACCGCGCGCTTGGCCGAATGCTGGCCGACGATATGCCGGTCCAGCTCCTGCACGATCTCGCGCGGGGTCATGGTGGAAGATTCGAGATTGGCCATGGGGGATTCGTGATTCGTGGGAAACAGGGAATGAAAGAGGACGGGAGGACCAGGATCCGGACCCGCTTCCGCGAATCCCCAATCCCGAATCCCCAATCCCGGAACTAGAGCTCTTCAACCACCACGTTGCGATTGGTATAGATACAGATATCGCCCGCGATGTTCAGCGCCTCGACCGCAATCGACTTCGCATCGAGCTGGGTGTGCGCCAGCAGCGCGCGCGCGGCGGACAACGCGTAGGAACCGCCCGAACCAATCGCGATGATGCCGTCCTCCGGCTCGATGACATCGCCGGTGCCGCTGATGATCAGCGAGGTTTCCTTGTCGGCCACCGCCAGCAGCGCTTCCAGCTTGCCGAGGCGGCGCTCGGTGCGCCAATCCTTGGCCAGCTCCACGGCGGCGCGCTGCAACTGGCCGTGCTTCTCGAGCTTGGCCTCGAACAGTTCGAACAGGGTGAAGGCGTCGGCGGCGGCGCCCGCGAAGCCGGCCAGCACCTGGCCATCGCGGCCCAGCCGGCGCACCTTGCGCGCATTGCCTTTCATGACGGTATGCCCCAGCGTCACCTGCCCGTCACCGGCCACGGCGACATGACCGTCGCGGCGGACCGAGATGATGGTGGTGGCGTGGAACACGTTGGGATTCTGGCTTGGGTCCATGGAGGCCTCCGGGGGGTTCTCCCTGAGGTGGGGACGCCCGGAGGCGGATCAAGCGTGACTTTTGGGGAAGGGCGTCGCCTCAGATCCTGTCCAGGGTTGCCGCGATTGCCTGTCATAGGCACCGCGCGCACCCAGCCCGTTCCCACCCCATGATGCCAAAGCGCCGCCCCGGCGAGCTGCTCAGGAAACAGCAATCCAGAATCCGACAACCAGCGCGATGGGAACTGGTGTCATCACCAATGTCAGCCCGAATGCCCGTCTGGCTCTCGCATCCGTGATACGCAGGAAAACACGTGAAGCCGTGAATGCAAGCAGTTCGTATGAGAAATCCCGCCAGGGATTGGGTACTTGCAATCGTGCTCTTTCGTCCAGCGCGACTTTACCTAGCCGCTTCCAGCCATAAAACCAGGCGGCGTAATACACCACCAAGTCGGCGGCCATGAGGATGATCCATATCTGCATTTTCATCCCGCTCATGACGCACATCCATTTCGACAAAACCTATTTTTCAATCAATTTTCATCGTGAAATGGCCGGCAAAAGCGGAGGCCAAGCTCACCGCTTCCGCTTCGCCCTCGGATGCGCCGCGTCATACACCTTCGCCAGATGCTGGAAATCCAGATGCGTGTAGATCTGGGTGGTGGCGATGTCGGCGTGGCCGAGCAGTTCCTGCACGCCGCGCAGGTCGCCGGAGGATTCCAGGATATGGCTGGCGAAACTGTGCCGCAGCATGTGCGGGTGCACGTGCTTGAACAGGCCCTGGCGCTGCGCCAGCTGCTTGAGCCGGATCTGCACGGCGCGCTGGGAAATCGGGCCGCCGCCGCGACCGGGAAACACATGCGCCTCGCTGGTGCCGCCCTGTTCGGCGCGCCACGCCTCCAGCGCGTTGCGCGCGTGGGAGCCGACCGGCACCTTGCGCTCCTTGCTGCCCTTGCCAAGCACGGTCACGAAGCCGGAAGCCAGATCCAGATCGCGCCAGCGCAGCGCGCACAGCTCGCTCAGGCGCAGGCCGGAGGAATAGAACAGTTCCAGCAACGCGCGATCGCGCAGGCCCAGCGGCACGTCGGTCGGCACTTCCACCAGTCGCGTCGCCTCGTCGGCGTCCAGCACCTGCGGCAGCTTGCGCGGCGCCTTGGGTGCGCGCAGTGCGGCGGCTGGGCTGGCGGCGATGCGCCCGTGCTTCAACAGCCATTGATAGAAGCTGCGGCAGGCCGACAGTCGGCGTTGCAGACTCTTGGGCGACAACCCGCGCCGGTGCTCGCTGGCGACGAAGCTGCGCAGTTGCTCGGTGTGCAGGCCGATCACGTCGGCGCCCTGCTCCGTGGACCACCCCGCGAGCGCGGTCAGGTCGCGGCGATAGGCATCCAGCGTATGCGCGGACATGCGCCGCTCGACCTGCAGGTGGGCAAGGAATTCCTCGACGACACCGACCGGTTCGTCAAGACCGGCTTCGCCCTGGCGAGTAGCCGGTGCGGGCTCGATATCCGACTTGTGTTGACGGTTCCTGCTCATCGACTGCCGCGCCAGCGTCCCGCGCAATGGATTCCAGCATACGCCGGAATGACGGATCGGAGAGTTGGACGAGGCGCCGGGACGCCTTGGTCCTCAGCCCTCGAACCGTTTCAGTGCCGTGGTCAGCGCCTCGCCCATCATGCGCAGGAACAGCGTGCCCATGCCCGGGTAGAAACGGTTGCCGTCCAGGCTGCCGACCGCCACCAGGCCCACGCCCGGCAAGGGCAGCAGGGCGGAAGACTGCACTTCCTCGGCACGGGCGGCGTATAGCACGACGTTCTTTTCCGGCTGCAGGCGGCCACAGATCGGCTCGCCGTCCTTCAGGCAATCGCGGAACGGCGCCAGGATGGCGTTGCCTTCGGCAATCACCTGCAACCATTCCGCCCCTTCCAGGCCGGCCACCGGCTTGAGCAGCACGATGCTGACGCGGTCGCCGTTGAAGTCCTCGGCCAGCGAGGCGGCCATCGCGCGCAGGGTGTCGGCGGCGCTGTTCTGCTTGAGCAACGACAGGGTCAGCTGGTGCGTGCGCACCGCCAGCCGCTCGTTTTCCTGCGCGTTGGCGAACAGATCGTTCAGGCGCTTGGACAACTCGCGGTTCTTGTCGCGCAGCACTTCCAGCTGGTAGCTGGCCAGCGAGGCGGTGCGACCATCGTCGCGCGGCACCACCATGCTCAGCGCCAGGTCCGGGAACTGCTTCAGGAAGGTGGGGTGGCGGCGCAGCCAGGCGGCGATTTCGTGGGCACCCAGCTTCTCGTTCTCGTTCATGCGTTCCATTCCCCTTCGAATACGAATGCGGTCGGGCCGGACATCACCACTTCGGCATCGTCCGCCGGCCATTGGATGTGCAGATCGCCGCCCGGCAGCGATACCGTCGCGGCGCGATCGATGCGACCACGCTTCATCAGCACCACCGCCGCGGCGCAGGCGCCGCTGCCGCAGGCCAGGGTCTCGCCGACGCCGCGCTCGTAGACGCGCAGGCGGATGCGGTCACGCGCAACCACCTCGGCGAAACCGACGTTGACCGACTCCGGAAACCACGTCGACTGCTGCAAGGCAGGGCCGACCTTCAGCACAGGCGCGTCGGCCACCGAGGCCACCTCGACCACCGCGTGTGGATTGCCCATGGACACCGCGCCGAAACGCAGCCGCAGATCCTCGTCCACTCGCACGTCGTACTCGTCCTGCACCTGTTCGAACCCGGCTAGCGGAATCCGCGCCGGCACGAACTGCGGCACGCCCATGGCGATGGCATAACGATCGCCGCCCAGGTGTTCCACGTCGTGCGCGGTCAGCGGGCTGTCGACCCGGAAGCGCTTGCCGCTGGCGACGCCGTCGCGCATCAGCCAGGCCGCCACGCAGCGCGCGCCGTTGCCGCACTGCTGCGAAGTGGAGCCATCCGAATTCCAGATCCGGTAGGACGCCACCGCGCCGGCGCTGCGCGGCGGCTCGATGGTCAGGATCTGGTCGCAGCCGACGCCGAAGTGGCGATCGGCCAGGCGCGCGGCCAGTTCGGGCCCCGGAGGCGGGATGTCGTCGCGCAGATCGAGCACGACGAAGTCGTTGCCCGCGCCGTGCATCTTGGTGAAGGAAATCATCGCCGAGGCCGGAGGCCGTGCGCTCATGGCGTGCTGGGCGGGTTGGCCGGCTCCGCGATGGGTTTGGCGGGCGGCGTCGCCGTGTCGGTCGAATCCGTCGAATCGGCCGGCGCGGTTTCGGTGCCTTCGGCAGCCGGTTCGACCGGCGCTTCGGCCGGGATCTCGGTCTCCGGCGCCGGCTTCTCCGGCAGGAACAGCGGACCCTTGGCGCCGCAGGCGGCGAGGAGCGCCATGGCGATGGCGGCGGACAGCAGACGGAGCGATCGGTTCATGCGGCGCAGTATAGCCAGCCGGGGATGAATCGGAATGGCGTCAGCGCGGCGGTTCCGGGCGGCGCCACAGCCAGGTCCCCACCGCCGCCATGCAGCCAATCGGCAGCAGCACCATCCACAGCCGGTGGGATCCGGCGATCAGCATCACCGCCAGCAGGATCAGCGCGCAGGCCAGCATCGCCCAGGTCGCCGCCCACTTGGCCCGGCGCGACACCGCGCCGTGGGCCTGCCAGTCGCGGATCATCGGCCCGAAGCGGGGATGCGACAGCAGGTAGTGGTGCAGGCGATCCGACCCACGCGACGCCGCATAGGCCGCGATCAGGATGAACACCGTGGTCGGCAGCCCTGGCACGAAAATGCCCAGGATGCCCGTGCCCAGGCTGGCGTAGGCCAGCAGCCACCACGCCCAGCGGAAGCGTCGCGAGGAAGCCGGCGGCGGCGTGTCGTCGTTCACCGGCACCTTTTACCGCATGTGGGCGCGCCGCGTCAGCCACCGAATGACGCATGCGGCGCCGTATCACATCATCCTTGTGAACCGGGCAGGCGCATCAACGTTCGATACCTGGTGCCGATCGGCCGATGTCATGGCGCCGGCTTGCCCCCACCCCAGCCCTCCCCCGCTCGCGGGGGAGGGGGCAGTACTATTTCCGTTGACAGGAAAACAAGTACGTCAGGAAAGCCCCTTCCCCCGTTTACGGGGGAAGGCTGGGATGGGGGCGCTCGATAAGGAAAATCACTCCATGAGCCAGGTACAAAAAAAGAGCCGGGCATGGCCCGGCTCTTCTGCAAGCATCGCGATGAAGCGAGAGCGGATTACTTGACCGCGGTATCCGCCCCGAGCTGATCCAGCACGAACGCGTAGTACTCCGACATTTCCTGGTAGCGGCGGAAGCGGCCGGACTTGCCGCCGTGGCCGGCTTCCATGTTGGTGCGGAACAGCACCGGCAGCTTGCCGGTGTTGACGTCGCGCAGGCGGGCGACGTACTTGGCCGGTTCCCAGTACTGCACCTGCGAGTCCCACAGGCCGGTGCCGACGAAGATCGCCGGATACGCATGCGACTTGAGGTTGTCGTACGGCGAGTAGGTGACGATATAGTCGTAGAACTCCTTCTTCTCCGGATTGCCCCACTCGTCGTACTCGTTGGTGGTCAGCGGGATGGTCGGATCCAGCATGGTGGTGACCACGTCCACGAACGGCACCTGCGAGACGATCGCGCGGTACTTGTCCGGCGCCAGGTTGGTGATCGCGCCCATCAGCAGGCCACCGGCGCTGCCGCCCATCGCGGCGACGCGATCCTTGGCCGCGTAGCCCTGCTTGACCAGCGCGTCGGTGACGTCGACGAAGTCATTGAAGGTGTTCTTCTTGTGCAGCAGCTTGCCGTTGTCGTACCACGCACGGCCCATTTCCTGGCCGCCGCGGATGTGGGCGATGGCATAGACCATGCCGCGATCCAGCAGGCTGACCACCGGGCCGCTGAAGCCCGGATCCATCGAGGCGCCGTAGCTGCCATAGCCGTACTGCAGCAGGGCGGCGGTGCCGTCCTTCTTGAAGCCGTTCCGGTAGACCAGCGACACCGGCACCTTGGTGCCGTCGCGGGCCTCGACCCATACGCGTTCGGTGGTGTATTTGGACGCGTCGTAGCCAATCACCGGCTGCTGCTTGAGCTGGCGGCGCTCGCCGGTCTTCGTGTTCAACTCATAGGTCGTGGCCGGGGTGGTCATCGACGTGTAGCTGTAGCGCAGCCAGTCGGTGTCGTGTTCGGAGTTGACGTCCAGGCCCATCGAATAAGCCGGCTCGTCGGCCTTCACGTACTCCTCCTTGCCGTCGGCACGCAACAGGCGGATCCGCTCCAGGCCCTCGGAACGCTCGCTGATGGCGGTGAAGCCGTCGAACAGTTCGAAGCCCTCGATGTAGACCTTGTCGCTGTGCGGCACCCACTCCTTCCACTGCTCGCGGGAAGTGGCGCCGTCGGGCGCGGTCATGATCTTGAAGTTCTGCGCCTTCCAGTTGGTGCGGATGACCCAGCGGCCGTCCAGGTGGTCGGCGCTGTACTCGACGTCGCGCTCGCGCGGCGCCAGCACGGTGAACTCGGCCGGGTTGGCGGCCGGCGCGCAGCGCGATTCGGAGGACACCGTGCTTTCCACGCCGATGCAGATGAACTTGTCGTCGCGGGTACGGCCGATGCCCATGTAGAAGCTGTCGTCCTCCTCCTCGTAGACCAGCACGTCCTGCGAGGCCGGCGTGCCGAGCACGTGCTTCTTCACCCGCACGGTCAGCAGGGTCTCCGGGTCGTTCTCGACATAGAACAGCGTCTTGTTGTCGTCGGCCCAGACCAGGTTGGGCGAGACGCCGGTGATTTGATCCGGGTACAACTCGCCGGTGGCCAGGTTCTTGAACCTGATGACGTACTGGCGACGGCCCACCGCATCCTCGGCGTAGGCGAGGATGCCGTTGTCCTGAGTGACCTCGTAGTCGCCCACGCTGTAGTAACCCTTGCCTTCGGCCAGCGCGTTGACGTCCAGCAGCACTTCCTCGGCCGCTTCCATGTTGCCCTTGCGACGGGCATGGACGGGATAGTCCTTGCCGGTCTCGAAACGGGTGTAGTACCAGTAGCCGCGCTCGCGGTACGGCACGCTGCTGTCATCCTGCTTGATGCGGCCGACGATCTCCTTGTAGATGGCGTCCTGCAACGGCTTGAGCGGCGCCATCAGCGCGTCGGCGTAGGCGTTCTCGGCCTTGAGGTAGGCCAGCATTTCCGGGTTCTTGCGATCGTCGTCGCGCAGCCAGTAGTACTCGTCATTGCGCTCGGCACCGAATGGCGCCTTGACCACGTGCGGCTTCCTGGCGGCATCGGGCGGCGTGAGGTCGGCGGCGGCGGAAGCGAAGGGAGCGGTCATCAGTACGGTCGCGAACAGGAAGGAAGTCGGTTTCATGGATGGGGTCCGTTCCGGCGGGATGCAATGGTGGGAGATCGGGGGTTGGCGACCGCAGTCGCCGGGCTTGCCCCCATCCGCCCTTCGGGCACCTTCCCCCGCGGGCGGGGGAAGGGAGCTGTTCGCCTTCCCTGCGAACGGGGAAGGCATTCACGCGCTTGCGGTTACTTGGCCAGTTGCTGCCACAGGAAGGTGTAGGCCAGCGCACTCATGTGCGCGGCCTGGGCGTTGTTGGCCGCGCCGCCGTGGCCACCTTCGATGTTCTCGTAGTAGCGCACGTCCTTGTTGGCTTCCAGCATCTTGGCCATCATCTTGCGCGCGTGGCCCGGGTGGACGCGGTCATCGCGGGTGGAGGTGGTGAACAGGGTCGCCGGATAGGTCTTGGCCGGATCAAACAGGTGGTACGGCGAGAAGGTCTTGATGTAGTCCCAATCGGCGGTGTCGGGATTGCCGTACTCGGCCATCCACGACGCGCCGGCCAGCAGGTGGCTGTAGCGCTTCATGTCCAGCAGCGGCACCTGCACGACGATCGCGCCGAACAGTTCCGGGTACTGGGTCAGCATGTTGCCCATCAACAGGCCGCCGTTGCTGCCGCCCTGGGTGCCCAGGCGGCTGGCGGTGGTGATCTTGCGCGCGACCAGATCCTGCGCGACCGCGGCGAAGTCCTCGTAGGCCTTGTGGCGGTTGGCCTTCAGCGCGGCCTGGTGCCAGCGCGGACCGTACTCGCCGCCGCCGCGAATGTTGGCGACCACGTACACGCCCCCCTTCTCCAGCCAGCCCTTGCCGACCGCGCCGGAGTAGGCCGGGGTCAGCGAAACCTCGAAGCCGCCGTAGCCGTACAGCAGGGTCGGGGTGTTGCCGTCCAGCTTCAGGTCCTTCGGACGCACCACGAAGTAGGGCACCTTGGTGCCGTCCTTGGAGGTGGCGAAATGCTGCTCGATGACGTCCTTCGAGGCATCGAAGAAGGTCGGCATCGTCTTCAGCTGTTCCGGCTGCTTGCCGATGTCGGCCAGCGACAGGGTGGTCGGGGTCAGGTAGTCGGTGGCGGTCAGCCAGACCGCGTCGCTTTCATCCGAATCGACCGCGCTGACGCCGAGGGTGCCGAACGCGGGCGCGCCGACGAATTCGCTCTTCTTCCAGCCGCCTTCGCCGGGAGTCAGCACGCTGAGCTTGTTCTTGACGTCCTCCAGGACGTTGAGCACCAGGTGGTGGCGGGTGAAGGTGAAGCTGGCCAGCGAGGTGCGGTCGGTCGGCTCGAACAGCACGTCGAACTCGCGCTTGCCGGCCATGAAGTCGTCGAGCTTGGCGACCAGCAGCGAGCCGGCCTTGTAGGTCTTGCCGCCGACGGTCCACGGTTCGCGCAGTTCCAGGGTCAGCCATTCGCGGAAGGCGCCCTTGTTGACCGAATTGGGCACGTCGATCTTGACCAGCTTGCCGTCGGCGCCGCGCAGGAAAAGTTCGTCGTTGTAGAAGGCCAGCGTGCGGCTGACGAAGTCGCGCTGGAAGCCCGGGGTGTCGTCATGGAAGGCGGCGATGTACATGTCGTCCGGCTTGCCTTCGTAGACGACGGTGGCGGCCGACAGCGGGGTGCCGCGCTTCCATTCCTTGACGATGCGCGGATAGCCGGAGGTGGTCATGCTGCCGTCGCCGAAATCGGTGAAGACATAGACGGTGTCGGCATCCTTCCAGCCCAGGCCGCCCTTGGCTTCCGGACGGTAGAAGCCGTCCTTGAGGAAGGTCTTGGTGGTCAGGTCGAATTCGCGGGTCTCGTCGGCGTCGGCGCCGCCGCGCGAGAGCGCAATCAGGCAGCGGGTGTAGTCGGGCTTGCGACAGTCGGCGCCGTGCCAGACCCAGTTCTTGCCCTCGGCCTTGTTCAGCGCGTCCAGGTCCAGCACGGTTTCCCACTGCGGCTGCGGCTTGCGGTACTCCTCCAGGGTGGTACGGCGCCACAGGCCGCGCTCGTGCTGCTTGTCCTTCCAGAAGTTGTAGTAGTACGGGCCGATCTTCTGCACGCCCGGAATCTTGGCGTCCGAATCCAGGATGGCCAGGATGCTGGCCTCCAGTTGCTTGAACTCCGGCGTGGAAGCGATTTCAGCCTCGGCCTTCGCGTTCTGCGCCCGCACCCAGTCCAGCTGTTTCTGGCCTTCCACCTCTTCCAGCCATGCGTAGGGGTCGTTGGCCACGTTGTTCTGCTCCTGGGCGTGGCCACTGACGGCAGCAGCGGCGAGGCCTGCCGCTAGGCAGGCATGGACAAGCTTGGACATGAAGGAAACTCCGGATTGCGAAGACAATTCCTTCACGCTAGCACAAGTCCGTGGCCGCCCTCCCCTGTCGAACGTCAGTGCGCGTCAGGCCCACGGACGGCTCAGGCCGCCCGCAACCCGGCGGTACGCGGCATCCGCGCCCGGCGCCGGGCCTGCGGACGGTTCCGCCGGCGTCCGGCCGCGTCGCGGCGCACCGGCCATTGCGGCAGGCGGAAGCGGTGCAGCGCCCACCAGGCCGCCAGCGGCATGCCGACCAGCCACAGCGGCGCCCATCCCAGCCAGGGAATCTGCCCGCGGGCCAGCGGGAACAGCAGCACCAGCGCCAGGCCGATCGCAACCACGCGGCGCAACAACCTTTCGAGCTGCGGGTCCGGCGCGCGGGAGGGACGGGCGTCGGCGGAAATCGAGTGGGCAAAGTCGCGCATGGCAGGGCTCCGATGGACAGGGCTCCAGCCTGCCGCGCCGCCTTCTCACGGATTGCGACGCGATGTATCCGTTCAGAGATTCTCGCCTTCATGCCGATATGCGATATTCGCCCTGCCCACCGTTCCGGCGGCGGGTTGTGACGATCCATCACCCAGGAGTCCCGCATGTCCCCATCGCTGTGCCGTCTTCGCGCCGTCCTGACGTGCGCCCTGATTGCCGCGGTGACCGCCTGTGCCAGCCAGAGCGAGACCCGATCGATGGGCCTGGAGGCACCGGTGCAGGCGACGGATATCGACCTGCCGCGGTTCATGGGCACCTGGTACGTGACCGCGCACATTCCCTATTTCGCCGAACGCGGCCACGTGACCGGCCGGTACGAGTACACCGCCCGCGAAGGCGACCGCATCGGCGTGCGCTATCTCCACCGCGAAGGCTTCGATGAACCTGAACAAGTTCGCGAAGCGCGCGCGTCGGTGAAAGGTGGCAGCGGCAACCGCGACTGGACCCTATGGTTCGTCGGCGTGGTACCCGCCAAGTTCCGCATCCTGGAAGTCGCGCCCGACTACTCCTGGGCGCTGATCAGCTATCCCGAGCGCGACCTCGGCTGGATCTTCTCGCGCTCCCCCGACATGGACGACGCGCTCTACCAGCAGCTCATCCGCAAGATGCGCGACCACGGCGTCAACGCACGCCAGTTGGTCCGCGAGCCGCAGCTGCCTTCGCAGGTGGGCAAACCGGGGTTTGCGGAACCGAAGAATCCCTGAGTCGGGAGTCGGGAGTCGGGAATCGGGAATCGGGAATCGGGAATCAAGCTGCGCTTTGCCTCCCCCTTGACCAGCCATTCGGCTGTTGAAAGCGTAAAAGGGGGACCGAGGGGGATTTGCTTTTGGCGCCAAGAGCAAGCGCTCCTCAACAGCCGAATGGCTGGTCAATCCCCCGTCGCCTTCGGCGCCCGCCCCCTTTTTCGCTTTCAACAGCCGAATGGCTGGTCAAGGGGGCTACGGGAGTTCGAGACATCTTTCCCGACAAGTGATACCCACAGCGAGTACCCGTAGAGCGGAGCTTGCTCCGCTGACCGAAACACTACCGCTCAACGCTTCCCGTAATTGGACAGCGCCAGTTCCAGCAGGGACTTGGCCTGCTCGCGCAGCACCGACGGTTCGATGATTTCCGCGTCCGCGCCGTAATGCAGGATGTCCATCAGCAATTCGCGGGAAACGCTGTAGGGCACCTTCAACTCGTAGCGGCCGTCGGGAAGGTGGCGCCCCTGCTGCTTTGAATGCCACTGCTCGTCGGCGACCCAACGCGCGGCCTTGGGGCTGAACAGGATCGTCGCCCATCCCTTCGGTTCACCGGAAAAGATGCCGTAGCTGGACGCCAGGTGCTGGTTGAGGTCGTCGTTGGCCAGATCCTGCGCCGCCTCTTCCAGCAGGCGCGCGCCGCCGATGCGATCCACCGCGAAGCTGCGCAGCGCCCTGCGCTCGTGGTCCCAGGCATCCAGGTACCAGTTGTCGCGGTAGTGGGTGATGCGCTGCGGTGACACGGTGCGGCGGGTGCGCTCGTCGGTGGAGCGGGCGCGATACTCGAACGCGAGCTGCTTGCGCTCCAGCACGGCCGAGGCGACGGTGCGGAAGCTGGCCTCGTCCAGCCGGCGTCCGCGATGCGGAATCACCCGCACCCGATCCACCGGCCACTGGGACACGCCCGCGTGATCGGCGAGCAACCCCTCGATGCGCTTCTGCAACGGCGCCAGCGCGCCGGACAGCACGCCGCCACCGGTGCGCACCAGCAGCTGCTGGGCCGCCAGCAGGGCATACAGTTCTTCCGAGCTCAGCCACAGGCCGGGCAGTTCGAACCGCTCGCCTTCGGCCGCGTCGTACCGGAAACCGGCCTCGCCGTCGCCCTCGATGGGCGCCATCAACGCGTCGCGCAGGTAGGCCAGATCGCGATAGACGGTGGCGCGCGAACAACCGAGTTCCTCCTGCAGGCGCTTGACCGTGACCGGGTAGCGCGAGGCCTTCAGGATGCGATGCAGGGCGGTGATGCGTTCGATCTTGTCCATGCCATGATTATGGCCGAGCCGTGGCCGTTTTCGACGCCCGGTTCGCGTTGGCATCGATAGGGTCCCGGGGCGTGAACGCGCCGCCCGGACTCCCCCAACGCACGGACCCAAGCGGCCGCCGTTCCCACACCCGGAGTTCCACCATGTTCCCCAGCCGCGTGTCGCCTCCCCGACCATCCCGATTCCTTCCCTTGCTGCTGGCGACGGCTGCCCTGGCCCTGGCCGCGGCGTGCTCACGGCAACCGGAACCGGCCGCGACCGGAACGCCCGCCCCCGGACCCGACGCCGCGCGCGCCCCGGCGCCCGCGGCGCCGGCCGTGGATGCGCTGGGCGAGGTCACCGCGTCGATGGAGAAATTCCTGGCGGCGCGCAGCTTCCACGCGGTGATGACCGTGGAGGGCAGCCAGCCGATGCAGAACGAAATGGACTTCGTCGCACCAGACCGCTACCGCATGATCATGCCGGTCGGTACCCAGGTGATCATCGGCGACACCATGTACATGGAAATGCACGGCCAGCAGACCAAGGTGCCGATTCCCGAAGGCACCGTCAGCCAATGGCGCGATCCGATGAAGATCCGCGAGAACCGCAGCGGCCTGTCGGCCGAGTTCCTGGGCGAGGAGGATCTCGCCGGCCAGCGCGCGCGCCGTTATCGCGTGCGGCATACCCAACCCGAGCCCGGCGAGTTCCTGTACTGGATCGATCGCGAGGGGCGTCCGCTGCAGCTCCAGCACAGCGGCGAGACCGCCAACGGCGGTCCCTACACCATGACCCTGGCCTATTCGCGCTTCAACGATCCCACCATCACCATCGAGTCGCCCTAGACGGTCGCGGCCGATCCCCCGGCCGCGTGATCGCGCTGCGCCAGATACTTGCCGAACGCGTAGCCGGAACCGGCGATGGCGCAGGCCAGCGCCACCAGCAACAGACCGATGAGGATTTTCCTGGGCATGGCGGATACCTGCGCTTTCGGGACAAGGTCGTGTCGCCGGCATGTTGTCGCGGCGGTGCGGGGACCGGAAAGTTCCGAAAGTCACATCGAACGAAACACCCCCACGTCTAACTCCCGTTTAACCCGCGCGCGGCCACACTCCAAGGCCGGGAAGGGAGAGCGACAAGGTTGTCCGAACGCATCAGGCACCATGGCATTGCCATCATCGTCGTCATTGCACTGCATGCGCTAATGATCGACCTGCTTTTGCGGCAGCCGGCATCCCTGGCCTCGATGGCGGGCGATGGTTCCGTTCTGCGGCTCCGCTTCTGGCCACGCGAAGCGCCGGCCATCCCATTCATTCCTGCCAACAGTGCGCCGACAAGGGCACCTGCCGTACCCGCCGACGCGGCTTCCCCGACCGCTCCCCGTCCAACCACAAATAAGGTTCCCGTCTCCGTCCAACCACCTGCCGGTCCCGCCTCCGCGGCCGATTTCCTGGCGCAGGGTGCCGCGTGGGCGCGGACGGGCGATCCGGTGCCGGATTTCGGCAGCAATCCGCTGCGTCAACGTCGGACCCGGTTGCCCGGCGGGGAGCAGCCGGGGCGATTCGTGATGCGCCGTTCGGTCAGCCCGGAGCAGGTGGTGAAGTTCATTGGCGAGTTGTTCGCCGGCCCCGGCTACGACACCGATCCCTGCCGGCGCATCCGCCACAACGTGGACAGCCTGATGACCGACCTCAGCGACCAGGGGCGCGAGCGGCTGGGCTGGGAACTGGATGAATACGCATTCCGATGCATGCGCTGAACCTTCTCCGTCACATCGGTGTGCGAAAACGTGAAACGCACCTGATCCGGGGGCGTCCAGACGCCACAAATGTGAATGAAAGCATGGCAGAATCGGTCACGAATCTGAATCCAAACAATCACTTGCCTTGAGGCTGGATGTTCGGATTGTTATCCTGTAACCGTTTTCAACGTTCACATGGCGACGACGCCGGAATCGCGTCCCCCGCCCGCCGAGGCCTTTCATGCCCCGTCCCAACCTGCTTGCCCTGTCCCTTTCCCTGCTGTGCCTGGCCGGCGCGCCGCTTGCGCATGCGCAGGAAAGCAACCCGCAGGTCAACAACCTGAAGACGAGCACCCAGGCCACCGGCGCGAAAGCCAAGGCCGGCGGCGCGGTGACCCAGAAGGAATCCCTCGCGGTCAGCCACAAGGGACCGCCACTGCCGGTGCCGCCGCCGCGCCCGATGGCCGAAGCGCCGGCCGAGCCGCTGCAACCCAGTTCCCCATGGAGCGGCGGCGGCGAACTCGGATTCGCCTCGGCCCACGGCAACAGCACCACCGAAAGCCTCAATGCGCGCCTGGATCTGAACTACGCCGATGGCGGCGCCTGGAAGTACAGCGGCAGCCTGTCCGGCCTGCGCGCCAGTTCCGAATACAAGTCGACCCAGCCCGACGGGACGATCAAGCGCGATCGCCGCACCACCGCCAACCGCTACACGCTCACCGGCAACGGCGCCTATCGCACCGATTCGCGCGGCACGGTCAATACTTCGCTGCGCCATGAGGAAGATGATTTCGGCACCTTCAGCCGGCAGACCTCGGTCAGCGTCAGCTACGGCAACCGCGTGGTCGACAACGAGCGCGCGCAACTGGATCTGCAGGTCGGCCCGGGGTTCCGCCGCGCCTACGACACCCTGGAAGAGCGCAACGAATCCAGCATGATCGGCCGCGGCCTGGTGGACCTGCGGGTTTCGCTGAGCGAGAACACCGAACTGGTCAACAAGCTGCTGGTGGAATCCGGCGAGTACAACACCTTCGCCCAGAACGATCTCGGCCTGTCGGTGACGATGAACTCGCACCTGGCACTGAAGGCCGGCTGGCAGGCACGCCACAACAGCGACGCCGCCGAGAACCTCAAGCGCACCGACACCCTGACCACCATGAACGTGGTCTACAAGTTCAAGTAGAGCGGAGCTTGCTCCGCTGTCCGGATACCCTGCTTCGCCAATCGCGGTGTCGACGGGGCCTGCTTTTTCCATGCCAGGTCTATCGGTACGATCGGTAGCCGCCTTTGTATCTCTTCTCGCCCCGCCATCCGGCTGCTGAGAAGCAAAAAAGGCGAGCGGGTGAACTTGCCTTCCCCACTCCAGCAGGCAAATCCCCCGTCACCCGCTGGCGCGGGCGCCCGCCCCCTTTTTCCAAGGGGGCTAACGGCTTTTACCTCCCCCTTGACCAGCCATTCGGCTGTTGAGGAGCGCTTGCAAAAGGGGGACCGGGGGGGATTTGCTTTTCAGGCCAGCGCAGCATCCAGCAGATCGCCGGCGCCATCCGCCAGCAACCGCGCGGCAATCGCCTTGCCCAGTTCTTCCGGAAACCGCGACGCGCCGGTGCCGTCGGCACGCACCGCGCGGCCATCCGCCGCCGATCCCACCAGGCCATGCAGGTGCAGTTCGGCGCCGTCGGCCGAAAGGGTCGCGAAGGCCGCCACCGGCACATGGCAACTGCCATGCAACGCGCGGTTCATCGCCCGCTCGGCTTCCACGCAACAACGGGTATCGGCATCGTCCAGCGCGGCGAACAGTGCCATCGTCGCCGCGTCGTCGTCGCGGCATTCCACCGCGACCGCGCCCTGTGCCGGTGCCGGCAACCACGCCGGCGGCAGCAGGCGCGCGCGGATGCGCGCGTCGAAGCCCAGCCGTTGCAGGCCAGCGCAGGCCAGCACGATCGCGTCGTACTCGCCCGCATCCAGTTTCGCCAGGCGGGTGTTGACGTTGCCGCGCAGGTCCCGCAGTTGCAGATCCGGCCGGCGCGCGCGCAGCTGCGCCTGCCGGCGCAGCGAGGACGTGCCCACGATCGCGCCCTGCGGCAACGCGTCCAGATCCGCATAGCGGTTGGAAACGAAGGCGTCAGCGGCATCGGCGCGCGCCAGGATCGCGGCCAGCGCGAACGGCGGCTCCAGTTCCATCGGCACGTCCTTGAGCGAATGCACCGCGCAATCGGCTTCGCCGCGCAGCATCGCCAGTTCCAGTTCCTTGAGGAACAGGCCCTTGCCGCCGATCGCCGCCAGCGAGCGATCCAGCACCTCGTCGCCACGGGTGCTCATCGGCACCAGTTCCACTTCCAGGTCCGGGTGGGCGGCGCGCAGGCGTTCGGCGACGTGTTCGCTCTGCCAGAGGGCGAGCGGGCTCTTGCGGGTGGCGATGCGGAGTTTCATCGGCGCATTATCCCGCACACCGCGCCGGTGGGCACGGTCCATCGGGCAACCGGCGCCCCGAAGGCGGCGTCAGAGATGCTTGACCGTCTCGCGCAGGCCGGCCACGCAGCGGCGGCTGACTTCCAGCGGGGCCTTGCCGTGGCGCAGGATGGCCTGGACATGGCCGTCGCCGGCACGCTTGAGTTCGACCAGTTCGTGCCGCGCCACCAGGCAGTTGCGGTGGATGCGCACGAAGCGGCCGTTGAATTCCTCTTCCAGCGACTTCAGCGATTCCTCGATCAGATCCTCGCCGCGGGCGTGGTGGACCACCACGTACTTCTCCTCGGCCTGGAGGTAATGCACTTCCTCGATCGGAATCAGCCGCAGGCTGCCGCGCATCCGCGCGCACAGATGGGTACGGACCTGGCGCGCCGGACCGGGATCCTGCGCGCCGCCGCCGTTGGCGCGGCCGGCGATGAACATGCGCGCGCGCTCCAGCGCCGCCGCCAGGCGTTCGGCCCGGATCGGCTTCATCAGGTAATCGATTGCCGCGGCCTCGAAGGCGGATAGCGCATGCGCGTCGTAGGCGGTGCAGAACACCACCGCCGGGCGCGGATCGAAGGCGGCCAGATGGCGCGCGGTTTCCAGTCCGTCGACACCGGGCATGGCGATGTCCAGCAGCACCACGTCCGGCTTGTGCTCGGCGCAGGCCTGCAAGGCGCCCACGCCGTTCTCGGCCTCGGCCACCACTTCCACGCCGGGCTGTTCGGCCAGCAGTGCGCGCAGGCGCTCGCGGGCCAGCGGTTCGTCGTCGGCAATGACCACCTTCACGGCACGGGCTTCCTCACGTTCGAACGCCAGGGACGTCCTCGCCGATGGTAGCCCCCGTCGTTGCGGACGTCATCCATGGCGAAGAATCGCGATTTCTCGCGGATTTCTCCCTACAACGCGAAAACGCGCGACATCCAGTCACCGAGATCGCGGATTTCCTCGGCGCAGACCTGGTGGGCCATCGGATAGCGGTGCCAGTCCACGGCGAATCCCATGGCCTGCAGGGCCTGCGCGCTGCGTTCGGCATGGATGAGCGGGATTACCGGGTCGCCGATGCCGTGCGCCATGAATACCGGTTGGCGCGTCGCGGCCGCGTCGAGATGGCGGTGGGCCTGGTCGATGCCGGGCAGGTAGGTGGACAGGGCGATCACGCCGGCCAGCGGTTGGCCGCGGCGCAGCGCGGCCGACAGGGCGATCGCGCCACCTTGCGAGAAGCCGGCCAGCAGCAGGCGTTCCGGGGCGATGCCACGGGCCAGTTCGCGCGCGATCAGGGCCTCGACCTGGACGATCGAGGCTTCGATGCCATCGGCCTCGGCACGGGTGGCGAAGTCCATGCCGACGATGTCGTACCAGGCGCGCATGCGCACGCCGTTGTTGATGGTCACCGCGCGCACCGGCGCGTGCGGGAACACGAAGCGCAGCGCGGGCCAACCCGGACGTACCAGTTCCGGCACGAGCGGCGCGAAATCATGGCCATCGGCGCCCAGGCCATGCAGCCACAGCACGGACCAGGCCGGCGCGGCGCCGGTTTCCTGTTCGACGGTTTCCAGCAGTTCGGTGGTGGTGTCGTTCATGCCGTCATTGTCGCCGCAGCGAACGACGGGTGCCAGCCGGCTATTGGGGCGGCAGGCGGAACCGCACGGTGCGCTGCCACGACTGCGCGCGTCCGGTCGCCTCGAAACGCCAGCGCGAGGCCACCGCGACGGCGGCCGCGTCGAACACGCCCTGCGGCCGTGCTGCGGTCAGGCGCACGTCGCCGACGCTGCCGTCGGGACGGATCACGAACGCCAGTTCCACCTCGCCCTCCACGCGATTGCGCAGTGCCGGCAACGGATAACGCGGCTGCGCGTCCTGCAGCAGGCGCGGCGAGGAGGAGCTTGCGGCCGTGCGCGCGGGCGCGGCTACCGGGCTCGCCACCGCCGCGCGCGCGGGCTCCGGCGGGGGAAGCGCTGGTGCAGGCGGCGGCGAAGCCATCGCGGCGTTGGGGGTTTCCGATGCGGTCGGGCGAGGTACCTGCGCCGGCGCGGACGCGACGGGCGCGGAGGTCGGCGCAGGGCCCTGCGATCGGCCGCCCTGCGGCGAGATGTCCTGCGGCGGGAGGCGCGCTTGCGTGTCCGCGGTGGCCTGCGCGGGTTCGGGCGCCGCCGGCAGCGCCGCCAAGCCGGCCTGCAGACGCGGCAGGGCCGGCGCCTGCGGATCCAGCCGGCGCAACAGTTCGAACAGGCGCGCGGCCTCGGCGCCGTCGCGGCGCTCCAGCGCCTGTTCGGTGGCGATCAGCAGATACGGCTGGATTTCGGTCAGCGCGGCACGGATGGCGGCGTCATCGGGACGCCGCACGCGCGCCGCCAGGTAGAACTCCACCGCGTTGTCGCCGGCCGGCGCGTACAGGCGGTTCGCCTGTAGCGCTTGGCTGGCCAGGCGCTGCAGTTCGCTGTTGTCGATGACGCCGTCCGGCGACACCGGCGGCTGCGTGGCCACGGATACGATCGCCGGCGCCTTCGCATCGGGCGCGGCCACGGGCGGCGCGGGTTGGCAGGCGCCGAGCGCCAACAGAACGGGAAAGATCCGGTAACCGCGTGATTTCATCGTGAGACTGCCCCCTGAGCGGGCGGCAGAGTACGCGACCTGGATGACGGAACCGCGTCAAAGCGATGATCCGGCGCGGTTCCGGCGCATCGCTCCGGCGATCACAGATCGAAGGCGAGCATGTCCCGGCCGGTGGCCGCGCGCACGATGCGCTGGTAGACGCCCGTGCCGCCGCCACCATTCGTCATCACCACCAGTCCGCGCCGTCGATGCGGATCTCCGACGGTGAAGGTCTTGTAGCGACCCGCGTTGGCGCCGCCGTGGAAGAACCAGCGCGCATCGCCGTCGATGCGCTCCAGGTTCCAGCCCAGACCCTTGTCCAGCCAGCCGGCGCGCAACGGCATCTGCGGCGCCAGCATCGCCTGCCGCGTGGTTTCAGTGATTGCGCGCGGCGGGCCCGCATCCGGACGCATCACATGGGCAATGAAACGCGCATAGTCCTGCACCGGCCCGCGCAGGCTGGCGGCGGCATTGGCGAGCAGATCGCCGGGCCAGACGAACATGCCCGTGGGCGCGACGGCCTGCGCCCGCGGCAGCGCGCGCACCGCATCCTCCCAGACCCACTCGGGCAACGGCTTGCCCTGCGCTTCGGCGATGGGTTGCAGCAGCGACCATTGGCTACGGAAGGTCTGCACGACCGGTGTCGCGCCAGGCGCTGGCTGGCCCGTCACCGAGTGCCGCGCCGCATGCGCGTTCCAGGTATAGGTGCTGTCGCGCATGCCGGCCGGTTCGAATAGGTGCCTCCGCGCCAGCCGGTCCAGGCTTTCGCCGGTCACCGTCTCGGCGACCCGCTGCAGCCAGAAGAATGCCTCGCCCGAATAGTTCACGCCCTTGCCGGGTTCGGCCAGCGTGCGCAAGGGTTCGCGATCCGGATGTTCGCGCCAGTTCGGCAGGCCGCTGCTGTGGCGCAGGACGTCGCGCACGGTGATCCGATCCAGGCGCGGATCGTCCTTGGCCAGGTAGTCGGGGCGGTGGTAATGCGCCAGGGTCCGGTCGAGTTGCAGCACGCCCGCATCGACCAATTGCAGGGCCACGTAGGCGAATACCGGTTTGCTCAGCGAGGCGCATTCGAACACGCTGTCCGCGTCCACCGCCGCGCCGCTGCCCACATCGGACACGCCGAACGCGCGGTGCCAGGCCAACTCGCCCTCCTCGACCACCGCGATGCCCACGCCGGGCACGCCGAACGCGCGCATCCATTCGGGCAGGTCGGCGAGGAAGGCATCGGAGGGAATCCACGGATGATCGTAACGGGCCGCGTCCGCCGCGCGCAGCGGCGGCGATCGCAGCGCCGCCATCGCCGCGCAGGCCGAAGCGGCCACCAGGAAACCACGCCGGCCCATCCGGCCGGCAGCACTTTCGCGCATCTGCATCGCTCCCCGTGGTCAAGGGACCGATTGGATATCAGTCCGCACCGCCGGGCAAGCGGATTCAGTGCGTGGCACGCGTCCCGGCCGGCGACGGCGCGCCCAGCGCGCGCAGTTGCTCCACCGCGTTGCGGTTGGCCGGATCGCGTTCCAGCGAAAGGCGGTAGTTGCGGATCGCCGCCTCGCGATCGCCGCTGATCGCATAGGCCTCGGCCAGCGAATCGAAGGTGTTTCCGCTTTTCGGATACAGCACGGTGTTGAGCTTCAGCACCTCGATCCCTTCCCTGCGCTGGCCGTCGGTCACCAGCCGGTAGCCCCAGGTGTTGAGATCGTCCTCGCGCAGTTCGTAGTCCGGATCCTGCCGCTTGAGCCCGGCGACGATGGAGACACCTTGATCCCAGCCGCGCGCGATCAGGCCACGCCGCAGCGCCTTGACGTTGCGCGGCAGGCCGCCGCCGTTGGCCACGCTGAAATCCGGCAGGTAGAACCCGGCGATCTCGTCGATGAATTCCTCCGGGTTGGCGCCGGCCAGATTGGTCAGCACCACCACCGACAGCCCATCCCGCGGATAGACGAAGAACGCCGACCGGCGGCCACCGATGCCCGCCACCGCCGGATGGTCCTCGCGGTCGATCAACGGCCAGCCCGATGCCCACGACGTGAGCCGGCCATCGTTGAACCGGCCCGGCGCCCACAGGTCACGCAGATGTTCGCGGTCGAGCAGGCGGCCGTCCTGCAGGGCGATCAGCCAATGCGCGACGTCCTCGGCGCTGGCGTTGATGCCGGCACCGGTGCGCAGCATGGCCGGGAACTCGTCGAACGCATGCTGCAACGCGCCGGCGGCCGGCGAGGTGGCGCCGCCCGGATAACGGTAGGGCTGCGCGCGACGCGGCGTGACGTCGCGCGAGTCGCCGAAGCCGGCGTGGCGCATGCCGGCCGGCGCGAACTGGCGTTCGGCGATGAAGCGGGTGAACGGAACACCGCCCAGCGAATCGATGATCCGGCCCAGCAGGACATAGTTGGTCTGGTTGTAGCGATAGGCGCTGCCGGTGGGGAACGCCATCGGCAGTGTACGCACCGTGTCCCAGGCCGATTCCTCGCCGCCTTCGCCCACCAGCGAGCCGGTACCCTGCGCGCGCGGCGGCACCAGGATGTCGGGCAGGCCGGACGTGTGGTTGAGCAGTTGCCGCACCGTGATCGCCTGCCACTCGCGCGGCAGATCCGCCAGGTGGCGCGACACCGGATCGTCCAGCGACAGCTTGCCGGCCTGCGCCAGTTGCAGGATCGCCACGCCGGTGAAGGTCTTGGTGGCCGAGTTGATCGAGAACACCGTGTCCGGCGTCACCGCCACGTCGTCCTGCAGGTTGGCCTTGCCGTAGCTGCGGGAAAAAACGATGCGACCGTCGCGGATCACCGCCACCTGCATGCCGGGGATGCGCCGGTTCTGCATTTTCGTCCGCAGGTAGTCGTCGAGCCCGGCCGGCGCCTGCGCCGGAGCCGTGGCACTGGCCTGCCTGTCGCCACCGCCGCCGGTGGCCGGCAACTGCAGTGAACCGGTCGATATCTGCCACAGGGTCATCAGGGCGGCGAACAGCAACGGCAGGGTTTTCATGCGCTTCCGGTCCTTTTTGCGCTCCGCATCCGGCGGGCGACGTCCTGTTTCGATGCCGCGTGCGCGCGGAGGGTTGAAGCAGGGGCGAAGAAAGAGGCGGGCCGGACCTTCCGTCCGACCCACCTTTCCCGGGATGCGGCAAACGCGGGAAGCGTCGCAGCCAATCAGGGCGCGAGTACGCGCCGGCCGGCCTCGGTAACCCAACGGCGTACCTCTTCACCGGCGGAGCCGGCCAGGCGGAACACCGACACCGCCTGTTCCAGCCCTTGCGCCTGCTGCCGCAGATCGCCGGCCGTGGCCGCCACCTCTTCCACCACCGCCGCGTTCTGCTGGGTGGTCTCGTCCATCTGGGTGATGGTCTGGTTGACCTGCTCGATGCCGGCGGACTGTT
>NZ_JBQENC010000016.1:0-89525 GCF_052044485.1 Pseudoxanthomonas sp. 22568 | reverse complement strand
TTCGCGATGCCCGTCGATTCATTCCAAAAGCTCGCGACTGACGTCGCTCCCACAATCGGGGTGTCTGTAGGAGCGACGTGAGTCGCGACCGGGAAAACTCCGCGACCGTGCAGCCCAACGGTCGCGACTGACGTCGCTCCTACAAGGGAAAACGCCCGGGCTTGGCCCGGGCGTTTCGGTTCATGGCTTCTTCTCGAAATCCGCTGGTTTCGGCAGTTCCACCGGTACGCCGTCGGCGTTGCAGGTGTTGGCCGCGCACAGGCGCTGGCGCAGCTTCGGCGTGGACTGGACGATAAAGTGGTAGATGGTGTTCTGCTCGACGGTGCCGCGCACCGCGTCGCTGCCCGGGCCGATGGCCCAGATGCCCACGTCCTCGCCGCCGTGCGATTCGGACTTCAGCGGCACCAGCGATTCCTGCAGGTAGTCCGGATGCTCGGTGTCCACGGCGGTCAGGTCGGGCCGGCCTTCGCTGGTCTCGACGTTGCTGGGCGCATGGATGAAACGCTTCGGACCGGCCTTCTGCTGGTTGCTCTCGCCGGTGTAGCCGGGGCCGTTGGCGTAGCTGAGCGTGGTGAACGGCAGGCCGGTCTGGTCGCGCGCCAGATCGCCGGGCACGTCGTCCTCGCCACCCTGGCCGCGGACCTTGCCCAGGATCGGGTTGCCGCGCACCGGATAGCCGACGAAGTTCAGCGTGTGCGAGTGATCGGCGGTGACCACGATCAGGGTGTCCTCGCGCGAGGTCGCATCCAGCGCGGCCTGCACGGCCTCGGACATGGCGATGGTCTCGTCGAGCGCGCGGAACGCGTTGCCGTAGTGGTTGGCGTGATCGATGCGCGCGCCTTCGACCATCAGCACGTAGCCGTCCTGGCTGCGCGACAGCGTGTGGATGGCGGCACGGGTCAGTTCGGCCAGCGAAGGCTCGCCGGTGTCGGTGCGCGAGCGGTCATGATCGAACTGCATGTGATCCGGCTCGAACAGGCCCAGCAGGCGCGGCGCGTCCTTGGCCGCTTCCAGTTGCTTGCGGTTCCACACGTACTGGCCGCCCGGATTGGCCTTCAGCCACTCGGCCGGCAGATCGCGCCCGTCGAGGCGTTCGCCGACCTTGTCGTCGTATTCCGGATCGCGCTGCTCGGTGCTGGTGAATTCGGCGCGGCCGCCGCCCAGCGCCACGGTCGGTCCGTGGCCGAAGCGCGAGGAGGTCAACAGTTGCTGGGCGATGTCGCGGCATCCCTGTTCGACCGCGGCCTTGGGCAGGTCGGTGTCGTTTTCCCAGTTGCGATCCGGCACGTGCGCGTAGGTCGCCGCCGGGGTGGCGTGGGTCAGGCGGGCGGTGCTGACGATGCCGGTGGCCAGGCCGGCGCTGTCGGCCAGTTCCAGCCAGGTGAGCGCGGCCTTGCCGAGGCTGTCGGCACAGTCGTCGCGGCGTCCGGCGCTGACGCCGATCGCGCCCATGTGGGTTTTCACGCCGGTGGTGATGGCGGTCATGGTGCCGGCCGAATCCGGCGTCTGCGAATCGGTGTTGTAGGTCTTGCTGAAGGCGGTGTGCGGGAAGCGCTCCCAGCTCAGCAGGTTCTCCTCGCCCGAACCGCCCTTGCGCTGGCCGTCGAGGATGCGCGCGGCGGCGACGGTGGTCAGGCTCATGCCGTCGCCAAGGAACAGGATGACGTTCTTCGCGCGTCCGTTCATGGCGCCGTTGGCGGCGGCGCGGGCGGCGCCGTTGCGATACCACCAGGCCGGCGTCTCGCCGCCGGGATGGGCGACGACCGGGACATCGATGCGGGGTGCCGCCGTCGGGGCGGAGGAGGTCGCGGGCGTCGTGGCGCAGCCGGCGAGCAGGGTGGCGAGGGACATGCCCAGGACGGGCAGGACGGCGGTACGACGCATCAGGGACTCCAGGCAAGGCAACGGGGCATTATGGCCCGGTGACAGTGTCCTGTTCATGACACGCGGCCTTTCCAGCCATGCCGTCGCGTATGGGACGGCGCTGGGCTATCGTTCGGGATTCCGTATTTTCAGGGCTGCCGATGAAGCTGGTCTCCGCGTGGTTGAGGATCCCGTTCTGGCAACGGGTGGTCGGGGGCTTCGTGCTCGGCGCGTTGGCCGGCTGGTTGCTGGGACCCGCCGCCGACACCTGGTTCGGTCCGCTGGGCACGCTGTACGTCACCCTGATCAAGATGATCGCGGTGCCGCTGGTGTTCT
The DNA here is from genome assembly GCF_052044485.1 of Pseudoxanthomonas sp. 22568. Lineage (NCBI taxonomy): Bacteria > Pseudomonadati > Pseudomonadota > Gammaproteobacteria > Lysobacterales > Lysobacteraceae > Pseudoxanthomonas > Pseudoxanthomonas sp. 22568. The sequence goes on along the minus strand of NZ_JBQENC010000016.1, from coordinate 87,326 downwards.
TCGCCGTCATCAACGCGGTCTCCAGCCTGCATGGCCAGCAATCGGTCGCCGCGCTGGGCGGGCGGACCTTCCTGTGGTTCGTGGTTACCGCGGCGCTTGCGGTGGGCGTGGGCCTCGCGGTGGGCGTGATCGTCCAGCCGGGCGTGGGCGTGACCACGCTGCAGGTGGATCCCAACTACGTGCCCAAGGATGTGCCCAGTCCGATCAAGGTGCTGCTGGACGTGGTGCCGTCCAATCCGTTCCATGCGCTGACCGGCATCGGCACCACCAAGAACGCAGCGGGTGAAACCGTGCTGGCGGCGGGCAAGGGCTCGATCCTGCCGGTGATCTTCTTCGCCGCGCTGCTGGGCTTCGCGATGGTCAAGCTGGGCGATCGCGTGGCCGCGGCGCGCAAGCTGGCCGGCGAGAGCAGCGAAATCATGATCCAGGTCACCCGCTTCGTGCTGGAAGTGACCCCGCTGGGCACCTTCGGCCTGATCGCCTCGCTGGTCGGCACCTATGGCTTCGGCAAGCTGCTGCCGCTGGCGAGTTTCGTCGGTGCGCTGTACCTGGCCTGCGCCCTGCACATCGTGATTACCTACAGCCTGCTGCTGCTCAGCCATGGCCTGAACCCGTGGAAGTTCTTCCGCGGCGCGGCTTCGGCGATGCAGGTTGCGTTCGTCAGTTCCTCCAGCTTCGCCTCGATGCCGGCGGCGATCCGCGCGGTCACCCACAACCTGGGCGTGGACAGGAACTACGCCTCGTTCGCGGTGCCGCTGGGCGCGAGCATCAAGATGGATGGCTGCGGCGCGATCTATCCGGCGCTGTGCGCGGTCTTCATCGCGCAATACACCGGCCACCCGCTCAGTGCGGACCAGTACTTCGTCGTGCTGATCGCCTCGGTGCTGGGCAGCTTCGGCACCGCCGGCGTGCCCGGCACCGCGGTGGTGATGGCCACGGTGGTGCTGACCGCGGCCCGGCTGCCGCTGGAAACCATCGGCTACCTGTACGCGATCGATCGCGTGCTCGACATGATGCGCACGATGACCAACGTGACCGGGCAGATGGTGGTACCGGTACTGGTGGCCAAGGAAACCGGCCTGCTGGATCGCAATGTCTACGAGGCCGCGCCGACCAACCTCGGGCTGGAAGAGGGCGAGGGTTCCGATGAACGCGCCGTCTGATCCCTACGTGCTGGTCGAGCGCTTCCCCGGCGTCGAGGATTTCCGTCGGCTGCGCGCGGTCGCCGGACTGTCGCCGAAGTCGCAGGAGGCCGCCGAGCGCGGCCTGCCCAACACCCTCTACGGGGTGAGCCTCCTGCACGAGGGCCGCGCCATCGGCATGGGCCGGATCATCGGCGACGGCGGCCTGTCGTTCGTGGTGGTGGACATCGCGGTGGAGCCGGAACACCAGGGGCGCGGGCTGGGCAAGCGCATCATGAACGCGCTGGATGCCTGGCTGAAGGCCAACACTCTGGACAGCGCGCACGTCTCGCTGATCGCCGACGGCGAGGCGAAACATCTGTACGCGCAATACGGCTTCGCCGATGTCGGCCCGGCCTCGGTGGGCATGCACTACGTCGTCCGCCGCTGAGGCAAGCGGGCCCGGCCATGACTTCCGGGCCGGGGCGGGCGTGACAGGGCGGCGTAGGCTGCGGGGACTCTACTGGGGAGATTCCCGATGCGCATCCGCACCGCCGCCGGTTTCCTGGCCGGCCTGCTGCTCGCGTTGCCGGCCATGGCGGCCGACACCGACCGCTGGACCGTCCCGGTCGCCGTCAAGAAACTCGACAACGGCCTGACCGTGGTCATCTCCGAGGATCACAGCTCGCCGGTGGTTGGCGTGAGCGTGGTCTACCATGTCGGCATGCGCCTGGAGCCGCGCAACCGCACCGGCTTCGCCCATCTGTTCGAGCACCTGATGTTCCAGGGCACGCCGAACGCGAAGAAGGGCGTGTTCGACAGCGTCATCACCGGCGGCGGCGGCAACAACAACGGTTCCACCCGCGCCGACTTCACCAACTACATCGAGACCGCGCCGGTGTCCTCGCTGGACGCGATCCTGTGGCTGGAAGCCGATCGCATGAAGACCCTGGACTTCAACGCCGAGACGCTGAAGAACCAGCAGGATGTGGTGAAGGAGGAAATCCGCGTCAACGTGAAGAACCAGCCCTACGGCGGTTTCATGTGGATCGACATCGGCCAGCAGGCGTTCCAGAAGTGGGAGAACAACCACGACGGCTACGGCAGCTTCGAGGATCTGGAGAACGCCAGCCTGGAGGACGTCAAGGCGTTCCACCGTGACTACTACGGCCCCAACAACGCGGTGCTGGCGATCGCCGGCGACGTCACCCCGGAGCAGGGCTTCGCGCTGGCGCAGAAGTACTTCGGCGGCATTCCCGCGCGCGCCACCCCGGCCGCGCCGGACTACAAGGAAGGCCTGAACACGCAGGAAAAACGCGTGCAGCAGAGCGACGCGCTGGCGCAGGTGCCGGCGATCGCCGCGGCCTGGAAGATGCCGGATCGCGGCAGCCGCGATCAGGCGCCGATGGCGGTGCTGGGCGCGCTGCTCGCCAACGGCGACGCCTCGCGGCTGTACCAGGGCCTGGTCAAGGGCCGCGAACTCGCGCTCAACGTGGAATCGCTGTACGGCCTGACCAGCGAATGGGAATACGACGGCCCCACGCTGTTCACCGTGTTCGCGCTGTACAAGCCGACCACCGATGCGGACGCGGTGCTCAAGGGCATGGATGAAGAGATCGCCCGCATCGCCCGCGAAGGCGCCGACGACGCGACCCTGGCGCGCATCAAGACCCAGCTGCTGGCTGACTGGTACAACGGCCTGGAAATGTTCCTGAATCGCGCCGACACCCTGGCCAAGCTGCAGACGCTGTGGGGCGATGCCAACGTCGCCAACCAGATTCCCGGCTGGATCCAGAACGTCACCTCCGAGGATGTCAAGCGCGTCGCCGCCACCTACCTGACCCCGGCCAACCGCACCGTCATCGACCGCAAGCCCGCGGCGATGCTGGCGCCGTCGGCGAAGAAGGAATGAGGAGAATCCCGATGAGCCTGCACAAGACCGCGATTGCCCTCGCCCTGACCACGCTGTTCGCCGGCGCGGCGTACGCCGCCGAGCCGATGCTGCCGAAGGATCTGCCGCCATACGCGCCGGACAAGCCGCTGCCGGTGCCGCAGATTGAAAAGAAGACGCTCGCCAACGGGCTGGAAGTGTGGGTGGTGCCGCGCGACGGTATCCCGCGCGTGGACTACGTGTTGGCAGTACGCAACGCCGGCCTGGCCGCGGATGCGCCGAACGCTTCCGGCTTCGCCAGCCTGTTCGCCGGCCTGCTGACCGAGGGCACCGCGCGCCGCGATTCGCGCGCCATCGCCGAAACCGCGCAGGGCTACGGCGGCAGCATCGGCGCCGGTGCCAGCAATGACGGCGTCACCGTGTACGCCGACGCGCTCGCCAGCCAGGCCGCGCCGATGCTGGACCTGCTGGCCGAGGTCGTGCGCGAGCCGATCTTCCCGGAAAACGAGGTCAAGCTGGCCCAGGCCAATGCGGCACAGCAGTTGAAGGCCAACGAGGCGCAGCCGTCGTTCCGCGCCAACCGCGCGATGCTGGCGGCGGTGTACGGCGACCATCCGTATGCGCGCACCCAGCTCAGCGAAGCCGGCATCGCAGCACTTGCCACGCCCGCGCTGCGCGCGGAGCACGCGCGCCGCTTCCATCCGGATCGCAGCCTGCTGGTGATCACCGGCAGGGTCACGCCCGCGCAAGGTTTCGCGATGGCGGAGAAGGCATTCGGCAACTGGAAGGGCACCGGCGGCGAAGTGGCGGATACCGTGGCTCCCGCGCGTACCGCCACGCCGAAGTTCGTGCTGCTTCAACGTGACGGCAGCGTGCAGTCCACCCTGCGCATCGGCCAGCCGGCGCTCGCGGCCACCGATCCGGATTACATTCCGTTGCAGCTCACCCGCATCGTGCTGGGCGGCGGTTTCAGCAGCCGGGTCAACCTCAACCTGCGCGAGGAGAAGGGCTACACCTATGGCGCTGGCACGCGCCTGTCGGCTTCCCGCGCGGGCGGTGACCTGGTCTCGCAGGCCGACGTGCGCAACGAGGTCACCGGCGCCTCGCTGAAGGAGTTCTTCGGCGAATTCAATCGCCTGCGCAACGAACCGGTACCGGCCAGGGAACTGGACGACACCAAGCGCTACATCGCCGGCGACTATGTCCTCAGCAACCAGCTGCAGGGCGCAGTCGCGGGCACGCTGGCGAAGAACTGGCTGATCGGCCTGCCGTCGGATTTCCTGGGCCAGTACGTGCCACGCCTGCGCCAGGTGGATGCGGCCAAGGTGCAGGCGGTGGCGAAACAGTATTTCGACCCGAAGCGGCAGTCGATCATCGTGGTCGGTGATGGCAAGGCGATCGCCGAGCAGCTCAAGCCCTACGGTACGTTCCAGACCTCGCAGAAGTAATCCGCAGGACCGCAACTCCCTGTCATTCAAAGCCGGCGTCCGCGCCGGCTTTTTTTATCGGCGGTCCCTGTGCCGGTCCGGTAGCGACTGGCGTATCTTTGCCACTCCCCCGAGGAGAAGCCCATGAGCGGTGAACAGCGCGAACTGAACTTCCGTTTCCTGGCCCAGCCCACCGACGTCAACTACGGCGGAAAGGTGCACGGCGGGATCGTGATGAAGTGGATCGATCAGGTCGGTTATGCCGCGGCGGTGGGCTGGAGCGGCCATTACAGCGTGACCGTGGCGGTGGGCGGCATCCGCTTCGTCGCACCGATCCGCACCAGCGATCTGGTGACGGTGTCGGCCAAGCTGGTCTACACCGGCACCAGCAGCATGCACTTCGCGGTCGACGTGCGCGCCCGCGACCCGATGGGCGGCGAATCGCGGCTGTGCACGCACTGCATCATCGTGTTCGTCGCCCTGGACCAGGTCGAGGGCAAGCCGACCGCCGTGCCGGCCTGGAAGCCGGAAACGCCGGAGGACTGCCGCCTGGCCGAGTACGCGCTCAAGGTGATGGAACTGAGCAAGGGCATCGAGGAAACCGTCGCCCACTACCAGAGCGCGGGCGCGACGACCTGAGGCGCGGCTTCCTCTGTAGGAGCGACGTAAGTCGCGACCGGGTGGATGATAGGACGCGCGGCAACAGGCGGGAGGACCGCCCCATGTGGTGGACAACGCGCAAAAAAGCTCGCGACTCACGTCGCTCCTACAAGGAGATCCCAGGAACCGCCCATTGTGGGNCGACGAGATGTGCCTGGGCGTCTGGAAATCCACCGCCAGTCCGGCAAGCTTGTTTCTGACAGAGCGTGGACAAACGAAAAGCTCGCGACTCACGTCGCTCCCACATCCGCATCCTGTATTCGAAGAGTTGGGTCGAGACGCGCGCAACGGGCGTCCCGGAGCCGCTTACATCGCGACGCGGCGGGCCTGCATGAAGCGCGGCGCCCAATAGCCGGTGGTCAGGCTGTCCACGCGGACGTCCTTGCCGGTGCTGGGGGAATGCAGGAAGCGGCCTTCGCCGACGTAGATGCCGACGTGGTTGATCCGGCCCTTGCGGCCGAAGAACACCAGGTCGCCCTGCTGGAGTTCGTCGCGGCTGGCGATCATCTGGCCGTTGGCCTGCGAGGCCATGTCGCGGGACACGCGTGGCAGTTCGATACCCAGCGCGGTGCGGAATACGTAACCGACCAGCCCGCTGCAATCGAAACCACTGTCCGGCGAGGTGCCGCCCCAGCGGTAGGGCGTGCCCATCAGGGTCAGCGCACGCTTGAGCACGGCCTGGATCTTGCCGCCCTCGTCCTTGACCACACCGTCCTTGCTCAGGTCGTAGCCGGCCAGCAGGCGGCTGAGGTCGCCGGCCACCATGGTGGACCGGTCCAGCAGCGGCAGGCTGTCGCTGGCCGCCAGGCGGGGCAGGAGGGCGGTGAGGGTGGCGGTGGCGGCTTCGGCCGCCTTTTCCTTGATGCTGAACGAGGTCGGCTTGGTGGCAACGGCTTCCGGGGCATTGACCGCCGCGGCGGCTTCCACGACGTCGGTCTCCACCGCATCGGCGCCCGGCACATGCTGCTGGGCCCACGCGGGGATGCTCGCGGCGGCCAGCAGCACCAGGGAAAGGAAACGGTTCACGCCCCGCGGGGTGCGGTGGGTGGCGGCGGGCTGGCCTGGCGGCAGGTCGTCGGTCGTCACGCGGGGTCGGGAAAAATGCGAAGCGGCAATAGTGCCGTCATATCGCCTCGATTTGGTTCACAAATCGTTATTTATTCGTTAATTATGTCGGGCCTGGGTCACAAAAATGGCCGGACTCAGTGCAGAACCCGTTTGGCGCCGGTGTAATGGTCGCGCCAGTAGCTGCCATCCAGATGGTCCAGCCGGACCGTCCCTCCGGTACTGGGGGCATGCACGAAGCGGCCTTCGCCCACATAGATGCCGACGTGGCTGACGCTGCCGCGGTTGCCGAAAAACACCAGATCGGCCGGCGCCAGCCGGCGCGGCTCGATGCGCGGACCCTGCACCTTGGCCAGTTCGCCGGAAGTGCGGGGCAGCTTCAGGTCCAGCATGTCGCGGAAAACGTAGGCCACCAGCCCGCTGCAGTCGAAGCCGGATTCGGGGGTATTGCCGCCGTAGCGATAGGGCGTGCCGACCAGGCCGATGGCCCGCATCAGCACCGCATTGGCCGCCGCCGGGTCCTCGGCCTCGACCCGTGGCCACTCCCGGACCGGGGGCGGGGCGGGGCGGCGGACGGTTTCCTTGCCGCCGCCGCAGCCGGCCAGCAGGGCGGCCAGCAGCACGGCGACCACGACCGTTGCGCGGGAGGCCGCGGGTGGCGGCAGGCGGTCCAAGCCGGGATAATGCACGGTCTTCATTGTGGCGCATCTTCGCCCGCAATCCACCTGGCCGACAAGCCACCACGCCTGCCGCCGGCAGCCCCTATTCCAGAGTCCCGAATGAAAATCGCAAAAGACAGCGTCGTCCGTTTCCACTACACCGTCTCCGAAGTCGGCCAGGAGCCGCTGGAGAGCTCGAAGGACCGCGAGCCGCTCGCCATCCTGATCGGCCACGGCAATATCATCCCGGGTCTGGAGAACGCGATGCAGGACCGTGAAGCCGGCGAGAGCTTCAGCGTGGACGTGACCGCCGCCGAAGCCTATGGCGAGCGTCGCGACGGGCTGAGCCAGCGCGTGCCCAAGAAGCACTTCGGCACCCAGAAGCTCGTGCCGGGCCAGCAGGTCGTGCTGAACACCAACTTCGGCCCGCGCGCGGTGACCATCCAGAAGATCGGCATGAGCGTGGTCGACGTCGACCTGAACCATCCGATGGCGGGCAAGGATCTGCATTTCGACGTCGAAATCGTCGAGGTGCGCGAAGCTTCGCCGGAAGAGGTCGAGCACGGCCACGTGCACGGCGACGGCGGCCATCACCACTGAGCGGACGCACTTTCCCGCGATGCAAAAAGAAACGGCCCGCGCGAGCGGGCCGTTCTCGTTTCCGTGTCCGGCGTGTCCGCGTTCTTTCCGCTCAGGGCGCGCGCGGGGCACCGCCGTCGGACTCCGGAATGACCGCGATGGCGTCCACCTCGATGCGGACGCCGGGCTGGAACAGCGCCTGCACCCCGACCAGCGCGCTGGCGGGCGGCCGCTTCGGGTCGATCCAGCGATCCCGCACCTTGCGGATGGCCGGCAACTGCGCGGGATCGAAGTCGCGGATGTACAGCGTCAGCCGGGCCACGTGGGAGAAATCGCTGCCGGCCGCGCGCAGGGTGGCGTCCAGGTTGCGCATGACCTGTTCCAGCTGATCCTCCAGCGGACCTTCGACCAGACTGCCGTCCGCGCGGAACGGCACGTGGCCGGACAGCAGCAACAGCTTGCCGCCATCGACGCGCATGGCCTGCGAGACATTGGGAATGGTGGCGCCGGGCGGGTTGACGGGGTGCAGCAGCGCACCATCCGGCGTGCCGGCGAACACGGGCAGACCGTGGCCGGCCAGCAACAGGGCGGCAAGTCGCAGGCGGAAGGGCGTCATGGCGGATTTCTCCGAAGGCGTTGCGGCGGGGAACGGCGGCGGGACGGACGCGGGAGGCAGCGCGATGGGCGCGAGGTTACACCCGCTTCCGTTCCGGCGGATGGCTGGCCGGGAAGCGTCAACATGCTTTAATGCGCCACGATTCCAGGGAGCAAGGACATGGGCGCCATATCGTCGAATCCGGACGCACCGCTGCGGCCCGTCGCCGCCAGCGAACGCATCGAGACCATGGATGTGCTGCGCGGCTTCGCGCTGGTGGGCATCCTGCTGATGAACATCGAGGGCATGGCCGGCCCGCTGTTCCAGTCGTTCTCCGGGCTCGACCCGGCATTGACCGGCGTGGACCGTACCGCCGATGCGCTCATCTACATCCTGGTGCAGGGCAAGTTCTACACCCTGTTCTCGCTGCTGTTCGGCATGGGCTTCGCGGTGATGTCGACCCGCGCCGAGGCGCGTGGGCAACCGTTCGCGGGCGTGTATTGGCGGCGCAGCCTGGTGCTGCTGGTCATCGGCGTGATCCATGGCCTGCTGATCTGGTCGGGCGACATCCTGTTGATGTACGCGCTGTTGTCGTTTTTCCTGCTGGCGTTCCGCAACGTGCCTGCCAAGTGGCTGCCCTGGATCGCGGGCCTGACCTACCTGGCATCGTCCGGAATGATGCTGCTGCTGGGACTGGTGGGATCGGCGATGCAGATGGATCCGGCCGCAGGCGCCAACTGGAACAGCGAAATGGCGAAGGCGGGCGCGGAGATGAACGCGATGCTGGAAGCCCAGCGCAGCGCCTACGGCTCGGGCACCTACCTGGAAGCCGTCATCCAGCGCGCCAGGGACGTCGGCTTCATGCTCAGCAACCTGCTGTTCATCGGGCCCACGGTGTTCGGCATGTTCCTGTTCGGCACCTGGTTCGTGAAGAGCGGCGCCATCGCCGCGCCGGATCGTTTTCCGCGCCTGTTCGCGTTCCTGCGCTGGGGCGCGCTGCCGCTGGGATTGGCCCTGATGCTGCTGTCGTTCTGGATGGAGCCCACTGCGGATTTCAACAACATCAACCTGCACGCGTCGCTGGCGTTCGTGGCCAGTTCCGTCGGCAGCGTGCTGATGGCGTTCGGCTACGTGGGCTGGATCGTGAAGGGCGTGCAGTCGGCGGCGACCGCGCCGCTGCTGCACTGGCTGGCGCCGGCCGGCCGGATGGCGCTGAGCAACTACCTGATGCAATCGATCGTGTGCACGCTGATCTTCAACGGCTACGGATTCGGTTACCTGGACCAGTTGCCGCGTGCGTGGCAGGTGGTGTTCGTGTTCACGCTGTTCCTGATCCAGGTGCTGTACAGCCGCTGGTGGCTGGCGCGGTTCCGGTTCGGTCCGGCGGAGTGGGTCTGGCGCTCGCTGACCTACCTGCGGCCACAGCCGATGCGCGCCAGCCCCGCATCCGCCTGAGGGTGGCTCCGGACAAGAAAACGGCCCGCTCGCGCGGGCCGTTTCCTTTGCCGCGTTGACGAAACCGGATCAGTTGACGCTGACCGCGCTCCACGCACGCGCCACCGCGTTGTACTGCGCCGAGCCGGCACCGTACAGGTCGCTGGCCGCGTTGAGCGTGGCGGTGCGGGCCTGCGGATAGGTGGTGTTGGAGGTCATGTACACGGTCAGGGCGCGGTACCAGATGCGCTGGGCGGCGTCGCGACCGATGCCGGTCACGCCGGTATCGCCGTTGCAGACCAGTTGGCTGGCGGTGTAGCTGAAGCCGGCCGGCGAAACCGCGCCTTCCGCGAGCAGGTAGAAGAAATGGTTGGCCGGACCGGACGAGTAGTGCGGATCCACACCGGCGAAGCCCGCCGCCGGATAGCAGTTGTAGGAACGGCCAGCGTCCGCGTCGCCGGGACGGAACATGTAGCGCAGCGCCTTCTTGCCGTCCGGATTGCTGCGGTAGATCTTCTCGCCAATCAGGTAGTCGCCCGGATCGTTGGCGTTGTTGATGTAGTACTCGACCATCGTGCCCATGATGTCCGAGGCCGCCTCGTTGAGACCGCCGGCGTCACCGGAGTAGGCCAGGTTGGAGGTGGCTTCGGTCACGCCGTGGGTCATCTCGTGGCCGGCCACGTCGATCGACACCACCGGGTACCAGGTCGAGGTGCCCAGGCCGTAGGCCATGAACTTGTACGGCGCGCCGTACCAGCCCGCGTTGCCGCCGGTGGCCGGGCCGCCGCCGCCGCGGAAGGTGACGTTGACGATGCTCTTCACGCCGACGCCATCGTTGTAGATGCCATTGCGGCCAAAGGTGTTCTTGTAATAGTCCCAGGTCGCGGCCACGCCGAAGTGCGCGTCGGAAGCCTCGCTGGCCACCTGCGACTCGGTGTTGTTGCCCCAGTTGTTGTCGGCGTCGGTCATGATCGCGGCCGTGCTGTAGACGCGGCTGATCTCCTTGCCCAGGCCGTCGCGGGTATTGCCGCCGCCACGGGTGGGATCCACCATCTGGTAGCCGCCGCTGATCGAATTGGTGGTGATGGCCACGTCGCCCAGGAACAGGGTCTGGCCGGTGCCGACCGCCGCCGCGGTGTGGATGATGTTCCAGTGATCCAGCACCTTGCCGCTGTGCGCGTCGACGAAGTAGCGCATGTCGGCCTCGCCCTGGCTGTCGGACACGCCACGTACCCGCACCTCGTAGGCGAGCACCGGCTGCGCGCCGCGCGCATAGATCACCAGGCCCTGGCTGCCGATGTCGTCGATCTGGCCCTTGAAGTCGGCGCCGGCCGAGATCACCGCGGCATCGGCATCGATGCCGGCCTTGAGTGCCGGGCGACCGTTGCCGCGCAGGGTGAGGCTGGTGGATTTGAGCTTTCCATTCCTGGAGTGAATCACCACGTCGCCGCCGATGACGGGCAGTCCCTTGTAGCGGCGATCCAGGCGCACGTGCTCCGTGCCGTCGCGATCGACGATAACATCGCGGGCGACGAACTCGTCGCCGTCGCTGCTCTTCAGCGCGGCCGCATGGCCGACGGCCAGGCCCTTGGCGCGGCTGGCGGCGGGCGTCTGGTCGGCGTTGGCGGCGTAGAGCGGAGAGGTGACGAGGATGGTGGCGATGGCCGTGGTGATGACGCTGATCTTCCGTTGCATTGCTTGCTGACCCCTGTGATGTGTGGATGTGGGTGTTGCGACAGCAGGATTCGGAACAGGATCGGAAGCGGTGGGGCGCGTTCCATCGCGCGGTAGCGGACACGACCGGCGATGTCCCAACGATGTTGTCCCGGGACAATTGGTGTCAATAGAAACCATGTGAAGAAAGACAGAGAATGACCGTTACCTTCCACGGATTACGCTTGACATGTCCACACTGCCTGTCTCCGTATGGAACACCGGGTCGTCGGTGGGGATATATGCGTGCGCGCGGCGATGGCCGATGAACGGGACGCACGCCTGATGCATCGCAATGACGACGTTCTGGTCCTGGGAGCCGGCGCGATCGGGCTGTCCACCGCGCTGGCCTTGCTGGAAGCCGGGCGGACGGTGCAGGTGCTGGAAGCGGGCGAGGTGGGCGCCGGTGCCTCGCACGGCAACTGCGGCACCATCACGCCCAGCCACGCGCCGCCGCTGGCCGCGCCGGGCGTGGTGCGGCAGGCGCTGCGCTGGATGCTGACGCCGGACGCGCCGCTGTACCTGAAACCGCGCGTGGATCCCGCGCTGTGGCGTTGGCTGCTGCGGTTCGCCGCGCGCTGCAATCCACGCGACTGGCGCGAGAGCACGCACGCACGCGCGGCCATCCTCGATGATTCGCGCGCCCGCTTGGTGACCTGGGTCGAACGCTACGCGTTGCGCTGCGAGTTCCAGGAAGAAGGGCTGGACTACGTGTTCCGCGATCCGCGTAATTTCGAGCGCTACGTGCGCGAATGCCAGGCGCTGCGGGAATTCGGCATCGACAGCGAAATCATTGCCGGCGCCGAGTACGAAGCCCGGGAACCTGCCATGCGCGAAGGCGTCGCCGGCGCGATCCGGTTCCCCGACGACGCCCGTCTGCGTCCGGATCGCTACGTCGCCGAACTCGCGCGCGCCGTGCGCGAACGTGGCGGGGTGATCGAAACGCAGTGCCGCGTGCTCGGTTTCGACGAGGCGCGCGACGGCGTGCGCGTGCACACCTCGCGCGGAACGCGGCAGGGCCGCGAAGCGGTGTTCGCGCTCGGCGCGTGGACGCCGGAATTCGCGCGCCGGCTCGGCCTGTCGATTCCCATCCAGCCAGGCAAGGGCTACTCGGTGACCTACAGCCGTCCGGAGCGGGTGCCTAAGCGCCCACTGGTGCTGAAAGACCGTTCGGTCTGCGTGACCGTCTGGGACAGCGGCTTCCGCCTGGGCAGCACGATGGAATTTTCCGGCTACGACGACCGCCTCAACGAAGTCCGGCTGGCCGCGCTGGAGCGCGGCGCGCGCGAGTTCCTGCGCGATCCGGTGGGCGAGGTGGTGCAGGAGCGCTGGTGCGGCTGGCGACCGATGACCTGGGACGATCTGCCGCTACTGGGTCGGGTTCCCCGCCATGAACGGCTCTGGCTGGCCGCCGGCCACGGCATGCTCGGCATCAGCATGAGCGCCGCCACCGGCCAGTTGATGTCCGACCTGATCACCGGCCGGCCGCCGGCCATCGATCCCCTTCCTTATCGACCGGAGCGTTTTTCATGAAGCCGCAGACCGACTTCGACCTGATCGTGATAGGCGGTGGTTCCGGCGGGCTCGCCGGCGCTTTCCGCGCCGCGGCCCATGGCGCGCGGGTGGCGTTGCTGGAACCGGCGGATCTGGGCGGCACCTGTGTCAACGTCGGCTGCGTGCCGAAGAAGGCGATGTGGCTGGCCGCCGACACCGCCCAGCGCATCGCGCTGGCCGCGCAACTGGGATTCAAGCTGGAATCGCAGCCGCTCGACTGGCGCGAGTTCATCGTCCATCGCCAGCGCTACATCGCCGGCATCCATACCAGCTACCGCAAGCGGCTGGACGAAAGCGGCATCGTCTGGATGCCCTGTCGCGGCCAACTGGTCGACACGCATACCGTGGAGAACAGCGACGGCGCGCGACTGCGGGGCGAGCGCGTCCTGCTCGCGACCGGCGGCCGCCCGCGCCGTCCGCCGGTGCCGGGCGCCGAACTGGGCCTGGTGTCCGACGACTTCTTCCAGCTCTGCGATCCGCCGGCGCGGGTCGCGTTGATCGGCGGCGGCTACATCGCGGTGGAACTGGGCGGCGTGATGCAGGCGCTGGGCAGCCAGGTGGAACTGTTCGTGCGTGGCCAGCGCCTGCTGGAGGGATTCGATCACGAGCTGGCCGCGGATCTGCTGGAGGACAATCGCCAGCATGGCCTGCGCGCGCACTTCGGCCACGCGCTGGCGGAACTGCGGCCGGCCGGTGACGGCAAGGTAGTACTGGTCGACGCGAACGGCGAACGCAGTGATCCCTTCGACAAGGTGTTCTTCGCCACCGGCCGGGTACCCAGCACCGCCAGCCTGGGCCTGGAGAATGCCGGCGTGGAAGTGGATGCGCGCGGTTACGTGCGGGTCGACGAATGGCAGGACACCACCATGGCGAACATCCACGCGGTGGGCGACGTGACCGCCGGACCCGCGCTGACGCCGGTGGCGATCGCCGCCGCGCGCCGGCTGATGGATCGCCTGTACGGTGGCAAGCCGGAGTCGCGGCTGGAGTTCCGCGATATCGCCACGGTGGTGTTTTCGCATCCGCCCATCGGCAAGGTCGGCATGACCGAGCAAGAGGCCCGCGCGAGCTTCGGTGACGCCGCCGTACGGGTCTACCGGGCACGCTTCCGCCCGATGCTGCATGCGCTGGCCGATTCGCCGCAGCGCAGCCTGTTCAAGCTGGTGTGCGTGGGCGAGGAAGAAAAGGTGGTCGGCCTGCATCTGCTGGGGGAGGGCGTCGACGAGATCCTGCAGGGCTTCGCGGTGGCGATCCGGCGCGGCATCACCCGGCGGGATCTGGAAGACACCGTGGCGATCCATCCGACCTCGGCCGAGGAAGTGGTGCTGCTGCGCTGAAGGGTCCATCGGGTCGACGCCGCCGATCCGACCGGCGGCGGGCCGTGCCGACAGTTGGGTGACCTCCGGCACCTGAGAGGTGCGGGTGCCGGCGCTATGGTGCGCCGACACAGGAGAGCCGCCATGCACCAGGACGTTTCCGCCACCACCGCAACGCCCGGGCAAGCCGGTGCCGCGCTGGAGCCCGTCGATGCCGGCGAACGCATCGCCGCCCTCGACATCATTCGCGGCTTCGCCCTGATCGGCATCTTCCTGATGAACATCGAGTGGTTCACCCGCCCGATCAGCGAACTGGGCCGGGGCATCGACCCGTCGCTGCACGGCATCGATTACGCGGTGAGCTGGCTGGTGTACGTATTCGTGCAGGGCAAGTTCTGGACTTTGTTCTCGCTGCTGTTCGGCATCGGCTTCGCGGTGATGCTCGGGCGCGCGGAGACGCGCGGACGCCCGTTCCTGGCGCCGTACCTGCGCCGCATCCTGGGCCTGCTGCTGTTCGGCAGTGCGCATTTCGTCCTGATCTGGACCGGCGACATCCTGCACAACTACGCCATCACCGCGTTGGCGCTGCTGCTGGTGGTTACCCGCAACTGGAAGATCTGGCTGGGCCTGCTGGTGTCCTTCGCGGTGATGGCGGTGGTGTTGAAGTCCGACGCCGTGGTCGGGGCGCTGATACTGCTGGTGCTGGTCGGCGTGATGATGTTCTTCCTGCATCGCGGCAGCGTGGCGCGCTACTGGAAGTGGGGCGTGACCCTGTACTCGCTGATGTTCGTGCTGGGCTTGATCGGCGCCGGCGTGACCGCGGTGTATCCGCAGATCCGCTCCCCGGAAACCGCCGAGCAGGCGGCCAAGCGCCAGGAACGCCTGGCCGAGCGCGCGAAGGAACGGGTCGAGGAAATCCGCATCGACAGCCGCGGCAGCTACGCCGAGGCGGTCCGCTACCGTGCCGACAAGTTCGCCGAGGACATGCCGCAGGCCGCCGGATTGAGTTTCATGGCGTTGCCGATGTTCATGATCGGATTCTGGTTCGTCCGTTCCGGCGTGGTTGCGCGGTTGCGCGAACACGCGGCACTGTTCCGGCGGCTGGCGGCGTGGACCCTGCCGATCGGCATGGCGATCACCTTGCTGAGCGTGTGGCTGGTGCCGAGCTTCCCCGGCGACGGCCTGGGCGGGCGCGATCCGGCGCGGATGGCCGCGATGTCGCTGTTCCAGCTCGGCGCGCTGCTGCTATGCCTGGGCTACTTCTCGGGCATGGTCCTGCTGCTGGGCACGCGCGCCGCCCGCTGGCTGGCGCCGCTGGGCTTCGCGGGCCGGATGGCGCTGACCAACTACATCGGCGCATCGGTGATCAGCACATTGTTCTTCTTCGGCTATGGCCTGGGTTACTGGGGGCAGTTGTCCCGCCCCGGCCAGATGGCGTTCGTGGCGGTGGTGTTCGCCCTGCAGGTCGCCTTCAGCTGGCTGTGGCTGCGCCATTTCCGCTACGGACCGCTGGAATGGGCGTGGCGCGCGCTGACCTATTGGCACCTGCCCCCCATGCGTCGGAGGCCGGATGTCGCGGCGGCGACGGATGGAACGGTGCATCCGGCCTGAGCCGACCGGCCTGGTCAAATCGCGCCGGGTTTAGAATGCGCGCATGGTTGAGCGCATTTCCCCCCACGCGTCACGCCTTCCTTGCTTTCGCGCCGCCGCGCCCGCTCCCCGATGAGCAGGGTCGGGCAGGACGACGAGGCACAGCAGGACGAATCCGCCAGCGCGGTACTGGATCCGGAGGCGGCGCCTTCCGGCGCCGCCGCGCCGCGCCCGCTGCTGGGTGGGTTCGCGCTGGCCGCGTTGGGCGCCATCGCCTTTTCCGGCAAGGCCATCATCGTCAAACTCGGCTACCGGCACGGCGTGGATGCGATCACGCTGCTGGCGCTGCGCATGCTGGTCGCGCTTCCGTTCTTCCTGCTGATGGGGGCCTGGGCCGCGCGCCGCGCCGAACCGCTGGCGCGGGGTGACGGGCTGAAGATCATCGGCCTGGGTTTCTTCGGCTATTACCTCGCCAGTTTCCTCGACTTCGCCGGGCTGGCCTACATCACCGCCACCCTGGAACGGCTGATCCTGTACCTCACCCCGACCCTGGTACTGGCGATCGGCCTGCTGGTGTTCCGTCGCCGCGCCAGCCGCGCGCAACTGGTGGCGCTGGTGATCAGCTATGCGGGCGTATCGCTGGCGTTCGGCCACGACTGGTCGCTGGGCGGTGGCAACATCGCGCTGGGCAGCCTGCTGGTGTTCGGCAGCGCGCTGGCCTATGCGATCTATCTGGTCGGCAGTGGCGAGATGGTGCGCCGGGTCGGCGCGGTGCGCCTGACCGCCTACGCCAGCAGCGTGGCCAGCGTGCTGTGCATCGGCCAGTTCCTGCTGCTGCGGCCGCCGGCGGATCTGCTGGCGGTACCGGCGACGGTGTGGTGGCTTTCGCTGCTCAACGGCACCGTCTGCACGGTGCTGCCGGTACTGATGGTGATGATGGCGGTATCGCGCATCGGTTCGGCGCTGGCCGCGCAGATCGGCATGATCGGTCCGGTCTCGACCATTGTCCTGAGCCTGTTGCTGCTGGGCGAGCCGATGGGACCGTGGCAGGTCGCCGGCACCGTGCTGGTGATGTCCGGCGTGTTCGTGGTCTCGCGGCAGAAGGCCGCATGAGGCGCGGATGCGGCCACGGCCTTCATCCTTCCGCCGGACCGGCGCGGGCACAATGAACGCATGAACGCCTCCGGCCCGCCGACACCCGACACCGCCCTTCGGCCGTTGCTGTGGCTGGTGGCGGCCGGGGTGTTCATGCAGATGCTGGACAGCACCATCGTCAATACGGCCCTGCCGGCGATGGCGCGTGATCTCGCGCAGTCGCCGCTGCGCATGCAGGCCGTGGTGGTCGCCTACGCACTGACCGTGGCGATGCTGATTCCGGCTTCGGGTTGGCTGGCGGATCATTTCGGCACCAAGCGGATCTTCATCGCCGCGGTGACCCTGTTCACCCTGGGCTCGCTGGCCTGCGCATTCTCGCAGAACCTGCCGCAACTGGTGGCCTCGCGCGTGCTGCAGGGCATTGGCGGGGCGATGTTGCTGCCGGTGGGACGATTGGCGGTGCTGCGCGCGGTGCCGCGCAAGGATTTCCTGGCGGCAATGAGCTTCGTCACCGTGCCGGGCCTGATCGGGCCACTGATCGGCCCCACGCTCGGCGGCTGGCTGGTGGAAGTCGCCTCCTGGCACTGGATCTTCCTGATCAACCTGCCACTGGGTGTGCTGGGCACCGTGGCGGCGCTGCGCTGGATGCCGGACCTGCGTGGTCCGCGGGTGCGTTTCGACGCGCTCGGCTACGTGCTGCTGGCATTCGGCATGGTGGCGGTGTCGCTGTCGCTGGACAGCCTGTCCGACCATGCCGGGAGCCGCGGCGCGATGGTGGTGCTGCTGGTGTTCGGACTGGCCGGGCTGGTGGCGTACTGGCTGCACGCCGCGCGCGCTCCGCGGCCACTGTTCCCGCTTGCGCTGTTCCGGGTGCCGAGCTTCAGCATCGGCTTGCTGGGCAACCTGTTCTCGCGCATGGGCAGCAGCGGCATGCCGTTCCTGATTCCGTTGATGCTGCAGGTCGGCCTGGGCTTCTCGCCGATGTCGGCGGGCATGCTGATGATCCCGGCCGCGCTGGCCGGCATGTTCTCCAAGCGCATCGTGGTGCCGCTGGTGCAGCGGTTGGGCTATCGCAAGGTGCTGGTCGGCAACACCGTGCTGGTGGGGCTGGCGATGGCCAGCTTCGCGCTGATATCGGCCGACCAGCCGCTGTGGCTGCACCTGCTGCATTTCGCCATCTTCGGCGCGGTCAACTCGCTGCAGTTCACCGCCATGAACACCCTGGCCCTGCGTGATCTCGACGGCGATCTGGCCAGCAGCGGCAACAGCCTGCTGTCGATGACAATGATGCTGGCGATGAGTATCGGCGTTGCGCTGGCGGGCAGCCTGCTGGGCGTGTTCGGCAATATCGTCCTGCATCCCCTGCAGGGCCAGGCGCTGTCGGCCTTCCGCTGGACCTTCGTCTGCGTGGGTCTGATCACGATGGCGTCGGCGGCGATTTTCGCCCAGCTGCAACCGACCCACCGCATCCCGCCATCCAGCGTGAAGCGCGCCGACCCGGGTTGAGCTTCGTCAGGTCTCCGCCGCCGGCATGCTCGCGTCGGCCAACCAGTCCACCACCGCCTGCAACGCGTCCAGCCGGCCTTCGCCGGCACTGCGACGATCGCGGTAGATCGCCAACTGCCGATGCGCGCTGGTGCCGTGCTGGAGGATCTTCCACAGTTGTTCGAACGCTTCTCCTGCCGCCAACGCGACGATGTCCTCTTCCAGTACCTGCTGCAGGTTGCGGAGCATTTCGCGCACCGGCACCAGTCGGCCGCTGGCCAGATCGATCAGGCCGGCGTCATAGCCGTGGCGCTGTGCCCGCCACAGGTTTTCCGCGATGATCGCCTGCACGCCGGCGTCCAGGCCGGCGTGCCGCTCCGGATGGTGTTCGAGGTGCCGGACCAGGCAGCGGAACAGCTGCGCCAGCGCCAGCGCGTCATCGGCATCGGTGCAGCAGTCCGGCACCCGCAACTCGAGGGTGGGAAAGCGCAGGGAAGGGCGGATCGCCCACCACAGGAAACTGGCGTCCTCGATGGTGCCGGATTGCACCATCCGCGCCACGTAACGGTCGTAGGCGGCCTGGTTGGCGAACAGCGGCGGCAGGCCGGTGCGCGGGATTTCCTGGTAGGCGGTCTGGCGGTAGCCCATCAACCCGGTGGGATGGCCCATCCAGAACGGCGAGGAGGTGCTGACCGCCAGCAGCAGCGGCATGAAGGGTTGCAGGCGCCGCAGCAGGTCGATGCGCGCGGAGGTGTCGGCCGGTTGCACGTGCACGTGCAGCCCGCAGACCAGGTTGCGATGGCCCAGCATCTGCAGCTGCTCCATCACCCGGTCGTAGTGCGGCTTGTCGGTGCTGCGCTGATCGCGCCACAGGCCCATGGGATGCGTGCCTGCGGCGAGGATGGCCAGGCCATGCTCGGCTGCGACGGCGCCAACCGTGCGGCGCAGGTGGTGAAGATCGCGTCGTGCCTCGTGCGGATCGTGGTGGACGTTGGTCTGCACCTCCACCTGGGTCTGCAGCAGCTCGCTGCCCACGCGATCGCCCAACGCCTCGTGGCAACGGTCGAAGAACGCCCGCGGCATGTGCCGCAGGCGCCGACGATTGCGACGGACCAGGAAGTATTCCTCTTCGAGTCCGAAGGTGTAGGGATGTGATTGCACGCGTGGCCTGTCCTGGAAGGAGCAGGTCGTTTATCGCATTGCCGGGGTAAACGTATTGTTCAGGGCCGCGNGGCGACGCGGCGTGAAGGCTCAGCTCACTTGCCCAGGTGCTTGGCCAGGAACACTTCCATGCGCCGGTACAACTCGGCGCGATTCTCCGGCTTGTAGAAACCATGGCCTTCGCCGCCGACGACCAGCGTTTCCACGGGAGTTCCCTGTTTCTTGAACGCGTTTTCCAGCGCGTTGAACTGATCCATCGGTACGCGCTGATCCAGGCGACCCTGCACCAGCATCACCGGGATCTTGATCTTGTCGACATTGCGGGCGGGCGAGTTGGCGGCCAACGTGGCGGGATCGTCACCCAGGACGCGATCGAGGTAGCGGCGTCCGGATTTGGTGCCCTGGATATCGCCTTCCTTGTGCATGACCAGCAGATCATAGACGCCCACATACCCGATGGCGCACTTGTACAGTTCCGGATACCGGATCGGGTTCATCAACGCGGCATAACCGCCGAAGCTGGCACCGTACGTGCAGATGCGATCGGGGTCGGCGAGCTTGTTGTCGATCGCCCAACGCACGCCGTCGGCGATGTCGTCCATCATCTTGCCGCCCCATTCGCGGTAGCCCAGCTGCTCGAACGCTTCACCACGTCCACCCGAGCCACGAAAGTTGACCTGCAACACCGCATAGCCGCGACTGGCTAGGAACTGCACGTCGTCGTCGAACGTCCAACTGTCGTACACGTCGTAAGGGCCGCCATGGGCCATGACAACCAGCGGCTGCGGACCCGTGGCGCCCACCTTGGCGGTGTAGAAGCCGAACAACTTCAGACCGTCCTTTGTCTTGAACTCGAAAGGCCGCATGGGGGCCATCTGCTCGGGCTTGATCCAGGCGCGCACCTGGCTGATCATTTGGACCTTGCCTGCACTGCGGTCCAGTACGTAGTAGCTCCCCGGGTGCCGGTCCGACCAAGTAGTGAACAGAACTTTCTGGTTGTCGCGGCTGAAGTCGAGAATGCTGACCATCTGGCCGGGGAATGCCTTGAGCAGACCCGCATGCAGCTTGGCCCACTCGGAAGTGTTGTCCAGATAGCGGATGGATGGCTTGTCCGAATCGAAGATGACACCGAAGGGGACGCCATCATGGCCGCCATACAACAGTCGGGTCACGGCTGCGTCGTCACGACCGATCAGCAGATCGCGCGTGCCGCTGGTGAAGTCGACTTTATATAGTTGTGCGGGCTCGCGCTTATCGGAAATCAATGCGTATGCGGTGTTGTTGTCCTTGTCGAAAGTTAGGCCATACATCGTGTACCCGGCTAGGCTCTTCGGCACGGCTTGCCAGTCTCCTCCCGCAGCGGGGCGATAGTGGAGGACGGGTAAGTCGTTGGGGCTTCTGGTGATACGCAGGCGTGGCTTGCCATCCCGGTCGTAGTAGAAGTTGGCCGGTCGGGATGAACGCTCGATTTCCTGACGGCTGCCAGTCCGGGTATTGACTTTGTAGATAACGGTTGGAGATTCTTCGCCGCAGACGCTCGACCAACAGGTGAAATCCACCAGCACGCTGCCGGGTTCATTTTCCAGTATGTGGTCGATGTCGGCGAAGCCCTGGTCCTTGCGGCGACCTGTGCGGGCACCGTCGTCCTTGACGTAAGCAAACAGGGTTTCCTGGGTCTTGCCACGAACGTCCGATGAAAGCAGTTCGCCATAGCTGTAGGGGCGCGCGTGCAAAGCTTCCATCTTGGCGCGCGACACGACGATCTGGTCGTCATCACTCCATATGGGATCCGAGACGTGTTGCTGTGGGCCGAACCGCAGCACCTGCACGTTGCCACTGCCATCGAGAGGAACGATCTGCAGCTGCGTTTCCAGGCCATCTTCAGTGGGTACCGCCATGGCAACATATTTGCCACTGGGCGACAGTGATACGGCGCTTACGGTGCCGTGTCGGGCGAAATCTTCCACCGTGACTGATTGTGCAGACGCACTCGTTACCCACAGGGCGCACACCAGTGCAGCCCACTTCAATCCATTTGATGCGTACACGGTTCCTCCCCAGGAACTTGTGCGGGTGTGCGCGGATGGTGCCACTCCGATGGGTAGCTTGTCACCGGGCGGTGCATCAGGGGACGGGGAGGACGGCCCCGAACAGGCCAGTGTGAAATGTTCGCAGGGCGATCAGGCGTCGGGCGATGCGAGTAGCGCCTTCAGGGTTTAGGTCTCCAACTGCCCACGCTGCCAGCGTGGGACGCGGCGAAGCATCCGGAATCAGCCGTCGAGCCAAAGCCATGCCCTGGGGGCATGGCTGGCGCGGGTGGCACCGCCGTCGCCACGGTCGCCGGCGGTGGGTCGCCGTGATCAGACTTCCAGCGAAGCCAGATCTCCCTTGGTCTCCAACCAGCTCTTCCGCTCGCCCGCGCGCTTTTTCGCCAGCAGCATGTCCATCAGCGAATGGGTCTGGTCGCCGTCTTCGACGGTCAACTGGACCAGCCGGCGGGTGTCGGGGTGGATGGTCGACTCGCGCAACTGCGAGGCATTCATTTCGCCCAGGCCCTTGAAGCGGGTGACGTTGACCGCGCCCTTGATCTTCTCGCGCTGGATCTTCTCCAGCAGCAGGCGCTTTTCCTCCTCGTCCAGGGCATAGAACACCTGCTTGCCCACGTCCACGCGAAACAGCGGCGGCATCGCCACGAACACGTGGCCGGCCTGCACCAGCGCCGGGAAATGGCGCAGGAACAGCGCGCTGAGCAGGGTCGCGATGTGCAGGCCGTCGGAATCCGCGTCCGCCAGGATCACCACCTTGCCGTAGCGCAGACCGGAGATGTCTTCCTTGCCCGGGTCGCAACCGATGGCCACGGCCAGGTCGTGCACTTCCTGCGAGGCCAGCACGCTGCCCGAAGCGACCTCCCAGGTGTTCAGGATCTTGCCGCGCAGCGGCAGGATCGCCTGGAAGTCCTTGTCGCGTGCCTGCTTGGCGCTGCCGCCGGCCGAGTCGCCTTCGACCAGGAACAACTCGGTCCGCGACAGGTCCTGGCTGATGCAGTCGGCCAGCTTGCCGGGCAGGGCCGGACCCTGCGTGACCTTCTTGCGCACGACCTGCTTTTCGGTCTTCAGCCGCGCGGCGGCACGCTCGATGGCGATCTGGGCGATGCGTTCGCCCAGGTCGACGTGCTGGTTCAGCCACAGGCTGAAGGCGTCGTGGGCGGCGCCCTCGATGAAACCGGCGGCCTGGCGCGAGCTCAGGCGTTCCTTGGTCTGGCCGCTGAACTGCGGGTCGGTCATCTTCAGCGACAACACGAAGGCCACCCGGTCCCAGACGTCCTCCGGGGCCAGCTTGACCCCGCGCGGCAGCAGGTTGCGGAAGTCGCAGAACTCGCGCAGCGCATCGGTCAGGCCGCTGCGCAGGCCGTTGACGTGGGTGCCGTGCTGGGCGGTCGGAATGAGGTTGACGTAGCTTTCCTGGACCAGTTCGCCGTCCGGCACCCAGGCCACGGCCCAGTCGACGATCTCGGTGTCCTTCTTCAGCTGGCCGACGAACAGCTCCGGTGGCAGCAGCTCGCGGCCCTGCATCTCGCCCTTGAGGTAATCGCGCAGGCCGTCCTCGTAATGCCAGGTATCGCGCTCGCCGGTGGCCTCGTCGTACAGCTTGACGGTCAGGCCCGGGCACAGCACCGCCTTGGCGCGCAGCAGGTGGCGCAAGGCGCGCGCGTTGAACTTGGGCGTGTCGAAGTACTTGGCGTCCGGCCAGAAGCGCAGGCGGGTGCCGGTGTTCTTCTTGCCGACCGTGCCGACGGCTTCCAGCTTCGAGGCAGCGTCGCCGTCTCGGAATTCCATCCGGTACTCGTTGCCTTCACGCTTGATGAAGATCTCGACCTTCTTCGACAGCGCATTGACCACGCTCACGCCGACGCCGTGCAGGCCACCGCTGAAGGTGTAGTTGCGGTTGCTGAACTTGCCGCCCGCGTGCAGGCGGGTGAGGATGAGCTCGACGCCCGGGATCTTCTCTTCCGGGTGGATGTCCACCGGCATGCCGCGGCCGTCGTCGCTGACCTCGCAACTGCCGTCCTTGTACAGGGTGACCTCGATCTCGCCGGCGTGGCCGGCCAGCGCCTCGTCCACGGAGTTGTCGATGACTTCCTGCGCCAGATGGTTCGGGCGCGCGGTGTCGGTGTACATGCCCGGGCGGCGCTTGACCGGATCCAGGCCGGAAAGGACTTCGATGTCGGCGGCGTTGTAGCGACTGCTCATGTTCGGTGGTCGGATGCTCGTGTGTCGGGGCGCGGCAGGGAGGCCGGCCAGGCGATAGGCCCGGGCGGCTGCGCATCGGGAACGTGTCGGTCCCGCGATGCGGCGAGACGCGAAGTGTGCGGCCAGCGCGCCGTTTTTGCACGTTCAGGAGCGGGCGAGCGCCAATGCGGTATCGTGCGCGCGTCAGTTGAATGCCGCCGTTCCGGCCCCCATCTGGCGATGCAACGAGTGAATGGAGACGAGCCATGAAACCGCGCAAGCTGTTGATCCTCACCCTGGCCGCCGTGACGGCCGCCGCCGCCGGCCTGGCGCTGGCGCAGTCCAAGTCCGGTAGCCAGGACGCCGACAAGTCCAGGTCCTCGCAGTCCGACTCCTCCGATGCCGACCGCAAGGCGCAGCGCCGGGCCGCCAACGAGGCCGCCGCCGCCGAGCGCGCCAAGCAGAAGGGCGAGCAGGGCAAGAAATCCGGCAGCCAGGAAGAGGAAGAAGAGCGCAAGCCCTGATTCCCGCGAAACCTTTGCCGCACAAGGCTTTCGAGCCTGTTCGGCACCCCCGGACGCCCCGCCTGAGCGGGGCGTTCGGCTTTTAGAAACCCGGCGTTGCCGGTAGACTATGGCTTTCCGGAGCCCTGCCAATGACTCCCCTTATTTTTGTCACCGGCGGCGTCGTGTCCTCGCTAGGCAAGGGCATCGCCGCCGCTTCGCTTGCGTCCATCCTAGAAGCACGTGGCCTGAAGGTCACGATGATGAAGCTGGACCCCTATATCAACGTCGATCCGGGCACCATGAGCCCGTTCCAGCACGGCGAGGTGTACGTCACCGACGACGGCGCCGAAACCGACCTGGACCTGGGCCACTACGAGCGCTTCGTGCGCACCCGGCTCAGCCGCAAGCATTCGATCACCACCGGCCGCATCTACGAGAACGTCATCCGCCGCGAACGCCGCGGTGACTACCTGGGCGCGACCGTGCAGGTGATTCCGCACATCACCGACGAAATCCGCCGCTGCATCGACGAGGCCACCGAGGGCCATGACGTGGCGCTGGTGGAAATCGGCGGCACCGTGGGCGATATCGAATCGCTGCCGTTCCTGGAGGCGATCCGCCAGATCCGCACCGAACGCGGGCCGGAGAAGGCGCTGTTCATGCACCTGACCCTGGTGCCGTTCGTGGCCGCGGCCGGCGAACTCAAGACCAAGCCGACCCAGCATTCGGTCAAGGAACTGCGCTCCATCGGTATCCAGCCGGACGTGCTGCTGTGCCGCTCCGAGCAGCCGATTCCGGATTCCGAGCGCCGCAAGATCTCGCTGTTCACCAACGTGCCCGAGCGCGCGGTGATCAGCGTTCCGGACGTGGACGTGCTGTACAAGATTCCGCTGGGCCTGCACGGGCAGGGACTGGACGAGATCGCCATCCGCCAGCTGCGCCTGGACGGCGCCCGCGAGGCGGATCTGTCCGAGTGGGAGGCGGCGGTCGACGCCACCCTCAACCCGCTGGACGAAGTCACCATCGCGGTGGTCGGCAAGTACGTCGATCACCAGGACGCCTACAAGTCGGTCGGCGAGGCGCTCAAGCACGGCGGCCTGCGCCAGCGCACCCGCGTCAACCTGAAGTGGATCGAGGCCCAGGAACTGGAAGACAGCGACATGTCGCTGCTCGACGGCGTCGACGGCATCCTGGTGCCGGGCGGCTTCGGTGATCGCGGTTTCGAAGGCAAGGTGCTGACCTCGCGTCACGCCCGCCAGACCGGCGTGCCGTACTTCGGCATCTGCTACGGCATGCAGGCGGCGGTGGTGGATTACGCCCGCCACGTGGCCGGCCTGGAAGGCGCCAACAGCACCGAGAACGACAAGCAGTCGCCGCACCCGGTGATCGCGCTGATCACCGAATGGCGCACCGCCAGCGGCGATGTCGAGAAGCGCGACGAGCGCTCGGATCTGGGCGGCACCATGCGCCTGGGCCTGCAGGAAGCCCGGCTCAAGCCCGGCACCCTGGCGCGCGAGCTGTACGGCAAGGACGTGGTGGCCGAACGCCACCGCCACCGCTACGAGTTCAACAACCGCTACCGCACCCAGCTGGAAGACGCCGGACTGGTGGTTTCCGCCAAGTCGATGGACGACCTGCTGGTGGAAATGGTCGAACTGCCGCGCGCGGTGCATCCGTGGTTCCTGGCCTGCCAGGCGCATCCGGAATTCCTGTCCACCCCGCGCGACGGCCATCCGCTGTTCGTCGGCTTCATCCGCGCCGCGCGCGAGCGCAAGGCCGGTGGCAAGCTGCTGAAGGAAGCGCGCGCCTGAACGCGCTCCGGACCGGTCGCGACGCGTCGCGATCCGGGCCGGTGTCCTGGTGTTACGGTCGCGACTGACGTCGCCCCTACGAGGTACTGCAATGAAACTCTGCGGTTTTGAAGTCGGCCTGGACAAGCCCCTGTTCCTGATCGCCGGTCCCTGCGTGATCGAGTCCATGCAACTGCAACTGGATGTCGCCGGCCGGCTGAAGGAAATCACAGGAAAGCTGGGGATGAACTTCATCTTCAAGTCCAGCTTCGACAAGGCCAACCGCACCTCCGGCACCAGCTTCCGCGGCCCCGGCATGGAAGAGGGCCTGAAGGTCCTGGCCGAGGTGAAGAAGCAGATTGGCGTGCCGGTGCTGACCGATGTGCACGAATACACCCCGATGGACGAAGTCGCCTCGGTGGTGGACGTGCTGCAGACCCCCGCCTTCCTGGTCCGCCAGACCGATTTCATCAGGAAGGTCTGTTCGGCCGGCCGCCCGGTCAACATCAAGAAGGGCCAGTTCCTGTCGCCGTGGGACATGAAGCCGGTCGTCGAGAAGGCCAAGTCCACCGGCAACCACGACATCATGGTGTGCGAACGCGGCGCCAGCTTCGGCTACAACAATCTGGTCAGCGACATGCGCTCGCTCAGCGTGATGCGCGATACCGGTTGCCCGGTCGTGTTCGACGCCACCCACTCGGTGCAGTTGCCGGGCGGGCAGGGCAGCAGCTCCGGCGGCCAGCGCGAGTTCGTGCCGGTGCTGGCGCGCGCGGCGGTTGCGGTCGGCGTGGCCGGCCTGTTCGCCGAGACCCATCCGGATCCGTCCAAGGCGCTGTCCGACGGCCCCAACGCGTGGCCGCTGGACAAGATGGAAGCGTTGCTGGAAACCCTGCTGGCGCTGGATTCGGTCACCAAGCGTTCGGCGTTCCTGGAACAGACGCTGTAAGCCATCCACGGACATGCGGCCGGCGATGAAATCGCTGTGGTTGCTGAGCATCCTGGGCATCGCGGGGGCAGGGACTCCCGCGCTCGCCTGTTCGATCGGCAGCGGCATTCCCGAGGACGATCTGGCGGAAGGCTACCGGCAAAGCAGCCACGTCTTCGTCGCGCGCCTGATCCGCTATCGGAAAATGGCGCCACCCTCAGGCGGCACCTACATGCAGGTCGAAGCGGACTACGAACTCGTCGAAGCCATCAAGGGGCGCCCGGCGGCGCACGGCGTGCTGTTCGAATCGGATCCGTACTCCCCGCTTCCGGGGCATGCGCCCGGGCCCGCCTGCGGTCCCTGGCTGGTGCATGGGGAAAACGTGGGCACCCTGGCGCTGGTCATGGCGGATGATGATGGTGCGGTCGATGCGCGCCACCTGCGGGTGCATCCGTTTTCGCGGCGCCTGTCGGCTCCGGAGCAGGGGATGGATGAAGGGCTGGAGATCATCCTGCGCCTCCATGAGCAATCCGCCTCGCCGAAGACGCGTTGAACGGTTTTGCGGGCGAGCGTGTGATTCGTACGACAAGCATCCACTGCGCACGTCATTGTGATTTGGCAGGGGCCAACCCGGTGGGGATAATCGAGGCGTGGCCGAATCCGGCTGTTCTTCTTTCATTTCCGGTGTTTGTCTACGCATGATCCGTATCCCCGGCGCTTCCCCGCGCACGCTCCGCTTCCAATTCCTCCGTCCTGTACCCACTCGTTTTTCCGGCCGTCGTTGCGCATGGGCGTTGGCATTGGTAGTGGCCGGCATGTCGATGGCCCAGGCACGGGAATCCGACGCATGGAGGATGCCGGAAGACCCCGAGGATCTGGCCGGCTCCAAGGTATTGCCGCTGACCGAATCCGAACTGCCCGCATTCGCCGCCAGGGCCGAATCCGATCCCGTGCGTCGCGCCGAACTGGTCGACCTCCTGCGCAAGGCGTCCGTGGTGCCCTGGACGCCGGCCGAACGCGACGCCTTTGTCACCGAACTGGAGCAGCTCCGGCAGTGCGAAGCCGGACGTGGCCGTGAGGATCGGGACGACAGCAAGTTCGGTGAACGCATGGAGGCGGTGATGGCCTCGGGAGAACTGGAACGGCAGATCCGTGACTACGCCCGCCTGGTGGAGGTGCCGGAACTGGCGACTCCGCTCGACGCGCCAAGCTGTGGTCGCAAGGAACTGATGAAGCAGATGCGAGAGCTGGCGATGCTGCCGATGGCCGCCTCCATGCTGGGGCCGCTGACCGGGCCGCGGGCCGCGCACCAGTTGCGCGGCGCCGGCATGGAGCGGCTGTTCGGTTCGCAGATGATGGGTGGCCGCTGCGCCCCTTCGGAGACGTTCGTCCGCCTGTTGATGACCACACCGGACAACCCGCGCGGCCTGCGCACCGCCGACGACCGGTTGCGCTGCAGGACGGGACCGGCCTATTCGAGCGTGTGGAGCGAAGCCGAATACACGCGCCTGATGGCGGCGATGCCGCAGGTCAGGCAGTGCCTTGCGCGGGGCAACGACCATGGTTTCGACCTGGAGGGAGCAAACGCCCGCTTCGCCGACAGCCCGGAACTGCCGCGCCTGTTCAAGGCCGCCTACGAACTGCTGGCCCATGTGGGTATCTCGAAGTCGTTCGGCTACGAGCTGCCGGCCGATGCCCAGGGGCGCGCCAATGACCTGCTGGCCGGCATGCTGAACGTCGGAACGATGGTCGAGCAGTATCATGAAGGGGCTGAAATCAGCTCGCCGGCGGGCGCGCGCCAATTGCAGGCCACTGGCCTGCTGGCCCTCTACATCGCCCGTCTGGCCCCGGAAACCTGTAACCTTCCGAACGATTTCGTCCCCTTACTCAAACTGAACAGTCTGGCCGACCCCTCATGACCACGATCGCCAAAGTCCACGCCCGCGAAATCCTCGACAGCCGCGGAAATCCCACCCTCGAAGCCGAAGTCACCCTGGCCGACGGCTCGTTCGGCCGCGCGATGGTGCCGTCCGGCGCCTCCACCGGCACCAAGGAAGCGGTGGAACTGCGCGATGGCGACAAGACCCGCTACCTGGGCAAGGGCGTGCGCAAGGCGGTCGAGAACGTCAACGGCCCGATCGCCAATGCCCTGCATGGCTTCGATTCGGCCGATCAGGAAGGCCTGGATCGCCGTCTGATCGACCTGGACGGCACCGAGAACAAGGGGCGCCTGGGCGCCAATGCGCTGCTGGGCGTGTCGCTGGCCAACGCCCATGCGATGGCCGCCTCGCGCAAACAGCCGCTGTGGCGCTATCTGGCCGGCGGCGACGCGGTGACCTTGCCGGTGCCGATGATGAATATCATCAACGGCGGCGCGCATGCCGACAACAACGTGGACTTCCAGGAGTTCATGGTGCTGCCGGTGGGCTTCGACTCCTTCGCCGAGTCGCTGCGCGCGGGCACCGAAATCTTCCATTCGCTCAAGTCGGTCCTCAAGGGCCACGGCCTGAGCACGGCGGTGGGCGACGAGGGCGGCTTCGCCCCGGACTTCCGCAGCAACGTCGAAGCGCTGGACACCATCCTGGAAGCCATCGGCCGCGCCGGCTACACCGCCGGCGAGGACGTGCTGCTGGGCCTGGACGTCGCCTCCAGCGAGTTCTTCGACAACGGCAAGTACCACCTGGTGGGCGAGGGCAAGCGCCTGACCAGCGAGCAGTTCGTCGACTTCCTGGCCGACTGGGCCGCCCAGTACCCGATCATCACCATCGAGGACGGCCTGGCCGAGGACGACTGGGCCGGCTGGAAGCTGCTGACCGATCGCATCGGCAACAAGGTGCAGTTGGTCGGCGACGACCTGTTCGTCACCAACCCGAAGATCTTCAAGGAAGGCATCGAGTCCGGCACGGCCAACGCCATCCTGATCAAGGTCAACCAGATCGGCACCCTCAGCGAAACGCTGGAAGCCATCGCCATGGCCCATCACGCCAACTACGCGGCGATCGTCTCGCACCGCTCCGGCGAAACCGAAGACACCACCATCGCCGACATCGCGGTGGCGACCACCGCCACCCAGATCAAGACCGGCTCGCTGTGCCGCAGCGATCGCGTGGCCAAGTACAACCAGCTCCTGCGCATCGAGGAAGCACTGGGCAGCGCGGCGCGCTATGCGGGCCGCAACGCCTTCGTCTCGCTGAAGAAGTAAGCCATGCGCCGACTGGTCTGGCTGCTGCTGGTACTGGCGCTGCTGCTGGCCTGGCTGCAATACCGGTTCTGGTTCGGCGCGGGCAGTTCAGGTGAAGTGGTCGCGCTGGAAAGCCAGGTGGTCGTGCAGAAACGCGAGAACGCCGGCCTGCAGGAACGCAACGACGCGCTCGCCGCCGAAGTCGAGGACCTCAAGTCCGGCGAGGCGGCGGTCGAGGAACGCGCGCGTAGCGAACTGGGCATGATCAAGCCGGGCGAGAAGTTCTACCGGGTGGTGGAACCGACCGCACCGGTGCCAGCGCCGCCCGTGGCCGCGGAGGACGGTGAAGCCGCCGCCGAACCGGCCCCGATCGCCGAACCGGAGCACCAGCCCTGATGGCCGGGATCTGGGCGGTGATTCCCGCCGCCGGGCGCGGCACGCGCTTCGGTGGCGAGATTCCCAAGCAGTACCTGCGCGTGGCCGGCCGGCTGCTGCTGGAACACACGCTGGAGGCGCTGTTCGCGCACGATGCCGTGCTGGGCGCGGTGCTGGCGTTGTCGGCCGACGATGCGGACTGGCCGGGCTGGACCTCGTTCGCCGGCCGGCCGTTGCTGACCTGCACCGGCGGCGCGACCCGCGCCGAGTCGGTGCTGGCCGGGCTCAACGCGCTGCCCGACGACGTGCGCGCCGACGACTTCGTGCTGGTGCACGACGCCGCACGGCCCAACCTCGGGCTGGCCGATCTGGCCCAGTTGCTTGAACGCGGACGCAACGACCCGGTCGGCGCCATCCTCGCCGCGCCGGTGCGCGACACGCTCAAGCGGGCCGGCGACGACGGCGGTATCGACGGCACCGAACCGCGCGAGCGGCTGTGGCGTGCCTTCACCCCCCAGCTGTTCCGCCGCCTGCACCTGCAACGCGCGCTGGAAGCCGCCGCCGGCAATGGCATCGAAGTCACCGACGAGGCGATGGCGATGGAGCGACAGGGCCTGCGCCCGCTGCTGATCGAAGGCGCCGAGGACAACTTCAAGATCACCACCCCGGCGGATCTGGCGCGCTTCGAGTTCATACTGGCGCAGCGCGGCCGCTGATTCTCCGGCGAGAGTGCCGTCCCGGCGCGGCGCTTCTCCCGGTGACAACCCGGCTTCTTTTTTGTTGGATATGCACATGCACGACCTTCCTTCCATCCGCATCGGCCAGGGATTCGACGTCCACGCCTTCGGCGACGGCGACCATCTGATGCTGGGTGGCGTGCGCGTGCCGCACGATCGCGGCGTGTTGGCGCACAGCGACGGCGACGTGGTCCTGCACGCGCTGTGCGACGCCATTCTCGGCGCGCTCGCGCTGGGCGACATCGGCAAGCATTTCCCGCCTTCGGATCCGCGCTGGAAAGGCGCGGACAGCCGCCATTTCCTGCGCCACTGCAATGCCCTGATCGGCGAGCGCGGATGGCGCGTCGGCAACGCCGACGTCACCGTGATCGGCGAACGGCCCAAGGTCGGCCCGCACGCCGACGCGATGCGCGCCGCCATCGCCCAGGACCTGGAAACCGACATCGACGCCATCGCCATCAAGGCGACCACCACCGAGAAGCTCGGCTTCACCGGCCGTGGCGAAGGCATCGCCGCGCAGGCGGTGGTGCTGCTGGTGCGTGCGTGAGCTCGGATCTGCCGCGCGCCTTCGGCGCATCGGTGCTGGCGGCGCGTTTCCGCGCCACGCCGGAGGATTTCTTCGTCGAGGAACTGGCCGGGTTCGAACCCACCGGCGAGGGCGAGCACTTGCTGCTGACCGTGCAGAAGCGTGGCATGAATACCGCCTTCGCGGCCAAGCGCATCGCCGCCTGGGCCGGACTGCAGGAGATGGCGATTGGCTATGCGGGCCTGAAGGATCGCCACGCGGTGACCCGCCAGCGCTTCAGCGTGCACCTGCCCAGGCGCAATGCCCCTGACATCGCCGCCCTCAACGCGGACGACCTGCAGGTGCTGGAATCGACCTGGCATAACCGCAAGCTGCCGCGCGGCGCGCTGGCAGGCAACCGTTTCGTGCTGGTATTGCGCGATGTGCGCGGGGATCGCGCGGAGATCGAACAGCGTCTGGCGGACATCGCCGCGCAGGGTCTGCCCAACTGGTTCGGCGAACAACGGTTCGGCCGCGACGGCGGCAACATCGCCGCGGCGCTGGCGATGTTCGGTGGCCGCCGCGTGCGCCGCGATCAGCGCTCGATGCTGCTGTCGGCCGCGCGTTCAGAGCTGTTCAACCGGGTGTTGACGGCCCGCATCACCGCAGGCAACTGGAACCAGGGCATGGACGGCGAAGTGTGGATGCTGGACG
Source organism: Pseudoxanthomonas sp. 22568 (assembly GCF_052044485.1). Lineage (NCBI taxonomy): Bacteria > Pseudomonadati > Pseudomonadota > Gammaproteobacteria > Lysobacterales > Lysobacteraceae > Pseudoxanthomonas > Pseudoxanthomonas sp. 22568. Next base: position 55,019 of record NZ_JBQENC010000016.1, on the reverse strand, counting down.
GCAGTCGCAGCGTATTCGGCCCGGAGCCGTGGAACGACACCCTGGCGCAGCGCCTGGCCGCATTCGACATCCACCCCAGCGGCCCGCTATGGGGCGCCGGGGAACTGCGCAGCACCGGGGAATGCCGTGAACTGGAACTGGCCGCGCTGGCCGACGATACCGCCCATCGCTTGCGCGGCGGACTCGAGCAGGCGGAGCTGCGCCAGGAACGCCGCGCGCTGCGCCTGCGCCCGCAGGCGATGGCCTGGGAATGGCTCGCCGACGACGTGCTGTCGCTGGGCTTCGCGCTGCCGCCGGGCAGCTACGCCACCGCGCTGCTGCATGAGCTGGGCGAAGTCGTGGAAGCGGATCGCGAGGCGCAGGCATCCTGAGCGGGCGGCCGCGCTTCATTCGCGAGGGCATGGCGGAGCGGGGCCGGTGGTTGCCGCATGCGTCGATTCGATGGGCGTGCAGTATCGCGCCGGCCGGTCAGCGCCGCGCCAGCAGCACCAGCACCGCGCCGGTCCCGCCCTGCGAGGCGGGCGCGGAATGGAACGCCAGCACGTCGCCACGCTGGCGCAACAGCCGATCCACCAGGTTCTTCAGCACCGGAATCTCGCGCTCGTTGCGACGGCCCTTGCCGTGGATGATGCGCACGCAACCATGCTCGTGTGCATGGGCCTCCTGCATGAACTGGCGCAGCAGGCGTTCAGCCTCGGCGGCGGTGGCGCCGTGCAGATCCAGTTCGTCCTGGGCCGAGAACTGGCCCTTGCGCAGGCGCTGGAACACCCGCGGCGGCACCTTGTCGCGGCGGAAACTGAGTACGTCGCCGGCCTCCAGCAGCGCCAGATCGTCCAGCCCGCGCTGGAACTCGCTGCGCGCGTCCACCTCGTCGCGTTCGGCCATGCGCGCGGCGGGGCGCGGCTTCGGCGGCCGCGGAGGCGGCGCGGCGTCCGCCATCGGCTTCACCTCGCCGATGGCCTGGCGGAACAAGGCGGCGTCGTCGTCTTCGGGGGGATCGGACATGGCCCACAGCGTAGCGCGGCGGGCGCGTGACGCAAGCGCGGGAAGCGGTCATCCGCTTCCGGTATCATGGGCCGTCCCCCGAGGAAGCACATGCGCGTACTTGTCAGCAACGATGACGGCGTCGACGCCCCCGGCATCCGCATTCTGGCGGAGGGGTTGCGCGAGGCCGGCCATGAAGTGTTCGTCATCGCGCCGGATCGCGATCGTTCCGGCGCCAGCAACTCGCTCACCCTGGATCTGCCGATCCGGCTCAAGCGGATCGACCACTACACCTGCAGCGTCGCCGGCACGCCGACCGACTGCGTGCACCTGGCGCTGACCGGCATGCTGGAGTTCGAACCGGACATCGTGGTGTCCGGCATCAACAATTCCGCCAACCTCGGCGACGACGTGATCTATTCCGGCACCGTGTCGGCGGCGATGGAAGGGCGCTTCCTCGGCCTGCCGGCGGTGGCGATGTCGCTGGTCTCGCGCAATCACGAGCCGCGCCATTTCGAAACCGCCGCGCGCGCCGCGGTGGAAATCGTTGCCCGGTTGAAGGCCGATCCGCTGCCCGCCGACACCATCCTCAACGTCAACGTGCCGGATCGCGCGTGGAGCGAAGTGCGTGGCTTCGAGGTCACCCGGCTCGGCAACCGCCATCGCTCCGAACCCTGCGTGACCCAGCAGGATCCGCGCGGCAACACCGTGTACTGGATCGGGCCGGCCGGTCCGGAACAGGATGCCGGCCCGGGCACCGACTTCCATGCCGTGCGCATGGGCAACATCTCCATCACCCCGATCCACGTCGATCTGACCCGCTACCAGGCGCTGGAAAAGGTCGCCGGCTGGGTCGATGGCCTGACCTCCTCGCTGGAGAACCCGGCGTGACCCCGCGGCTGCGCCTGCAACCGGAAGCCGTGGGCATGGGCATGACCTCGCAGCGCGTGCGCGATCGCCTGGTCGAGCGCCTGCGCGAGTCCGGCATCCGCGACGAGACCGTGCTCAACGCCATCCGGCTGGTGCCGCGCCATCTGTTCGTCGACGAGGCGCTGGCCACGCGCGCCTACGAGGACACCGCGCTGCCGATCGGCCACAGCCAGACTATCTCGCAGCCGTGGGTGGTGGCACGCATGACCGAGGCGCTGCTGCAGGGCGCGCCGAAGAAGGTGCTGGAAATCGGCACCGGTTCCGGCTACCAGGCCGCGGTGCTGGCCGCGCTGGGACTGGAGGTCTATACCGTCGAACGCATCGGCGACCTGCTGCGCCAGGCGCGCAAACGCCTGCGCCAGCTCGGCATGAACGTGCGCAGCAAGCATGACGACGGCCGCATTGGCTGGCCGGAGCATGCGCCCTACGACGGCATCCTGGTCACCGCCGCCGCGCCGGCGCTGGTCAACGCGCTGATCGAACAGCTGGCGGTGGGCGGTCATCTGATCGCCCCGGTTGGCGGCTCCGGTTCGCAATCGCTGGTCAAGCTGACCAAGCGCGAGGACGGCAGCGTGCAGGAGGAAACCCTGGCGCCGGTCGTGTTCGTTCCCCTGTTGTCCGGCACCCTGGACTGATCGCGGATGCAGATCTTCAAACCGCTGTACGAGCGCGCGATCCAGTGGGCCCGGCATCCGCGCGCGCCCGCGCTGCTGACCGGATTGAGCTTCATCGAGGCGATCATCTTCCCGGTGATGCCGGAGGTGATGCTGGCCCCGATGTGCGTGGCCAATCCGAAGCGCTCGCTGTGGTTCGCCACCCTCAGCCTGGCCGGCTCCATGGCCGGCGCGCTGGTCGGTTACGCGCTGGGCCACTACGCCTTCGAGGCGCTCAAGCCGCTGTTCGCCGCGTTGGGCATGCTCGACAGCATCGAGGCGGGTATCGGCCTGGTGAAGGCCAAGATGGCCGAATCGCCGTGGGCGGTCTTCACCTTCCTGGTACTCGGTGGCTTCATGCCCATCCCGATGAAGGTGTTCACGTGGGCGTCGGGTATCGTGGGCGTGCCTATGCTGCAATACGTGCTCAGCATGCTGATCGGACGCGGCAAGCGGGTGTACCTGCTGGGCATCGCGATCCGGTTGGGCGGGGCGCGTGCCGAGGCGGCGCTGCGCCGCTGGATCGAACCGGTGGGCTGGATTGCCACCGCACTGGTGGTGGCGCTGGTCGGCTGGCTGGTCTGGCGCGCCTCCACCTGATTCCTGGTATCCGCAGAAGGTGAGTGAACGGATGACGAAAGCCACACGTGCCCTTGTTCTGAGCATCGCGGTGATGGCCGGCCTGGCGGCCTGCCACAGCACGGTGGTCCGGCAGACCGGTTCCTCGGGCGGTGGCAGGATCGTGTCGCAGCCCAAGTATGGGCAGACCGTGCGCGTGCAGCGCGGCGACACCCTGTACGGCCTGGCCTTCCGCAACGGCATCGACTTCCGTGATTTGGCCGCCTGGAACGGCATCGGCTCGCCTTACACGATTTATCCCGGCCAGACCCTGCGCCTGTATCCATCCTCCGGCAGCCGCCCGCCGGCCAGCACCGGCGCCGCCACGACGGGTACCGCGCCGCGTCCCACGACGCCGCCGGCCACCACCGCGCCCAAACCGTCGCCGCCGCAGGCCGCACCGGTCAGCAGCGGTTTCAACTGGCGCTGGCCCGCGGACGGCCACGTGATCGGACGCTTCATCGCCGGCGACGCCACCAAGCAGGGCATCGACATCGCCGGCTCCGGCGGCCAGGCGGTGCGCGCCGCCGCCGACGGCGTGGTGGTGTATTCCGGCGCCGGCCTGGTCGGCTACGGCGAACTGATCATCGTCAAGCACAGCGAAGCCTGGCTGTCGGCCTATGGTCACAACCGCAAGCGCCTGGTCAACGAAGGCCAGAACGTGAAGGCCGGGCAGCAGATTGCGGAAATGGGCAGCTCCGGTGCCGCCCGCGAGATGCTCCATTTCGAGATCCGCTACAACGGCAAGCCGGTGGATCCGCAGCTGTACCTGCCCAAGCGCTGAGCTTTCCTTCCTGCGGGCGAAATACCCGTCGCGACGCTCGCTCCTCCTCGGTAGGAGCGACGTAAGTCGCGACCGGAAACCATCGGCGCCCGCGGGCCTGAAACCGTATTTTGTGTCCAAGCCAGGCACTCCTCAGCGCCATGACCCATCCTGTGGGAGCGACGTCAGTCGCGATGCCTTGCGCGGAAACCCATCGGGTCGCGACTTACGTCGCTCCTACANGAACCGTGCGCAGCCAATCTGTAGGAGCGACGTAAGTCGCGACCGGAAATCATCGGCACGCCGCAGGCCAGCGACTCACATCACGCCCGCCACTGCATATTGGGTCAAACGTCACGGCGCAACGACCCCTCCTGTGGGAGCGACGTCAGTCGCGATGCCTTTTGAGCGGAAGCCTATCGGGTCGCGACTTACGTCGCTCCTACAGGGAATGTGGTGATTGCATGCACAGCGACGTGCGCCGGGTGTGATCGTTGCCCCAGGTGCGGAAGCCCGCCGTATCGATGTGGATGTGTCCGGTGGAGTAGAAACCCAGGCCCATCCGCAAGGCAGGTCCATGCCGCCGCCAGTAACCGCACAGACGTTCGGGTGGCACCGCAGGATCCAGATCCAGATCGAGCGCGCGGTTGCGCAGATGCTGGCTGCGCGTGCTGCCGCCGGAACAGGCATTGGTGTGCGCGTCGCGCCAGCCGGAGCGGATGCGCCGGCCATCCACCAGCCCTTCCGTCTGGAGTTGCCGCAGCAACCGCAGGGTCGGCAGGATCCCGGCCCATTCGGCCTGGGGCGGCACGGCGAACTCGGCGGCCTCGCACCGTTGCCAACGCCGCGAGGTCCGCAGCAGCGACGACAACGGCATGACCTCGGCCACGCCTTGTGACGCCAGCCAGTCTTGATAGGCGCCAGCCTCGGCGGCGTGGTCGCGGTGCCAGCGGGCGAAGCGCTGTTCGACGGTTTCCGGCGGGAACAGGGCGCGCTGGCAGGCGGCCAGCAGGAGCAGCGACAGCAGCGCGATCAGCGCCCGCCGCCGGTTCACGCGGCCGGGGCGTCCAGCAGGAACCCGGCCACCACCCGGCGCGACTCGCTGGCCAGCACGTTGAAGGTGCGGGCGGCGGCGGCATTGGTCATCACCTCGATGCCCACGCCGCGGGTCAGGCCGGCGGCCATGACCGCGGCCGGCGGGAAGATCTGGCGGTCACCGGTCCCCAGCAGGATGACCTCCGGCTGCAACGCCAGCAGGGGGGTGAGGTCCTCGGGCGTCAGCGAGGCGACGTCGCGCGGGCCCCAGTCCTCGCGCAGCTCCGACGGCGACAGCACGAAGCTGGCGGTCAGCACGCGATCGTTGACCTTGGCGCTGCGGCCGTCGGCCGCGCGCAGGGTGTAGGCGTAGTCGGGGAGTTCGTGGCTCAGTTGCATGGGAGGCGACTCGGAGCCGGGCAGGCCGTCAGGCCCGCGGCAGGACAATCTGGCGGCGTTCCTTGCTGGGGCGGTACAGCACGGCGGTGTGGCCGATGCGCTGGACCAGCGCCGCGCCGGTCTGCTCGGCCAGCTCGGCGATCATCGCGTCGCGGGCCTCGCGGTCCTCGCCCGCCACCTTCACCTTGATCAGCTCGTGATGTTCCAGCACGCCGTCCAGTTCGGCGATGAACGCCGGGGTGACTCCCTTGCCGCCAATCTGCAGCAGCGCTTTCAGGTCATGGGCCTGGCCACGCAGGAAACGGGTCTGGGCGGAGGTCAGAACGACGGGCATGCACAAATCAGGGTGGGAAAGGGTGTTCAGGGTATCATGGCGGCCTTTCCCGCCGCCGTTCCGCCCGCTGTCGCAAGGCCGGCGGAGATTGACGCCCTCATGGCCACACGCAGCAAAAGCAGCCAACGCTGGCTCCGCGAGCACTTTTCCGACCCCTACGTGAAGAAGGCGCAGGCCGAGGGCATGCGCTCGCGCGCCGCCTACAAGCTGGAAGAACTGCTGGAACGCGATCGCCTGCTCAAGCCGGGCATGGTGGTGGTCGACCTGGGGGCCGCCCCGGGCGGCTGGTCCCAGTTCGTCCGCCAGGCCATGGGCGACAACGGCCGGGTGGTGGCGATGGACATCCTGGACATGCCGCCGCTGGCCGGCGTCGAATTCCTTCATGGAGACTTCAGGGAACAGGCCGTGTTATCCCAGCTGGAGTCCATGCTGGACGGGCAGCCGGTGGACCTTGTGCTGTCCGATATGGCCCCCAATAAGAGTGGTGTGGATGCGGTGGACCAGCCGCGGGCGATGTATCTGGCCGAACTGGCGATGGAATTCGCCGATGGCCACCTCAAGCCCGGTGGTGCGTTCCTGATCAAGTTGTTCCAGGGCACCGGTTTCGACGACTACGTCAAGGAACTGAGGCGCCGGTACGACAAGGTGGTCATCCGCAAGCCGGACGCCTCGCGCAAGCGGTCGCCGGAGGTCTATGCGCTGGGGCAGGGCAAACGTGCCCGGATGAAGTAAGGTGGCTTAACGTGGATATCGTGAAAGAGGAACGGCGGGGCCGATGAGGATGAACGACTTGACCAAGAATCTGCTGCTGTGGGTAGTCGTCGCCGTCGTCTTGATGGTGGTGTTCCAGAGCTTTTCGCCGAAGATGGGCGGGGGTGCCGGTGGTGGCGAAGTCACCTACTCCGAGTTCTTGCGCGAGGTCGACAATGGCCGCGTGTCCTCGGTGCGCTTCACCAAGGACGGCAACCTGACCACCAATGCCATCGAGTACAAGCGCGCCGACGGCCAGACTGGCACGGTCTACGGCCCGGCCGACGATGAACTGGTCAACCAGTTGGTCCGCAAGAACGTCACCATCACCCGCGACGCGCCGGAATCGGGCATCAGCCTGGGCGTGATCCTGCTGAACTTCCTGCCGGTCCTGCTGATCATCGGCTTCTGGATTTTCATGATGCGGCAGATGCAGGGCGGCGGTGGCGCCAAGGGCGCCATGAGCTTCGGCAAGTCGCGCGCCAAGCTGCAGGGCGAGGACCAGGTGAAGATCACCTTCGCCGACGTCGCCGGCTGCGACGAGGCCAAGGAGGAAGTCGGCGAACTGGTCGAGTTCCTGCGTGATCCGGGCAAGTTCCAGAAGCTGGGCGGCAAGATTCCGCGCGGCGTGCTGATGGTTGGCCCGCCCGGCACCGGCAAAACCCTGCTGGCCAAGGCCATCGCCGGCGAAGCCCGCGTGCCGTTCTTCAGCATTTCCGGTTCCGACTTCGTCGAAATGTTCGTCGGCGTCGGCGCCAGCCGCGTGCGCGACATGTTCGAGCAGGCCAAGAAGCACGCGCCGTGCATCATCTTCATCGACGAAATCGACGCGGTCGGCCGCCATCGCGGTGCCGGCCTCGGCGGCGGTCATGACGAGCGCGAGCAGACCCTGAACCAGCTGCTGGTCGAAATGGATGGCTTCGAAGGAGGCGAGGGCGTGATCGTCATCGCCGCCACCAACCGTCCGGACGTGCTGGACCCGGCGCTGCTGCGCCCGGGCCGCTTCGACCGCCAGGTGGTGGTCGGCCTGCCCGACGTGAAGGGCCGCGAGCAGATCCTGCGTGTGCACATGCGCAAGCTGCCGCTGGCCGATGACGTCGAACCGATGGTGATCGCCCGCGGCACCCCCGGCTTCAGCGGCGCCGACCTGGCCAACCTGGCCAACGAGGCCGCGTTGTTCGCCGCCCGCGAGAACGCCAAGGAAGTGCGCATGGATCACTTCGACCGCGCGCGCGACAAGATCCTGATGGGCACCGAGCGCCGCTCGCTGGCCATGAGCGAGGACGAGAAGACCCTCACCGCCTACCACGAGGCCGGCCATGCCATCGTCGGCCGGCTGGTGCCGGAGCACGACCCGGTCTACAAGGTCACCATCATCCCGCGCGGCCGCGCGCTGGGCGTGACCATGTACCTGCCGGAAGGCGACAAGTACAGCCTCAACCGTGTCGCCATCGAGTCGCAGCTTTGTTCGCTGTACGGTGGCCGCGTCGCCGAGGAGCTGATCTTCGGTGCCGACAAGGTCACCACCGGTGCCTCCAACGACATCGAGCGCGCCACCAAGATGGCCCGCAACATGGTCACCAAGTGGGGCCTGAGCGACGAGATGGGCCCGATCGCCTATGGCGAGGAAGAGGATGAAGTCTTCCTGGGCCGCTCGGTCACCCAGCACAAGAATGTCTCCAACGAGACCGCGCGCCGCATCGACGAAGTGGTCCGGGCGATCCTGGATCGCGCCTACCTGCGCACCAAGGGCATCCTGACCGAAAACCTCGACAAGCTGCATTCGATGTCCCAGTTGCTGCTGCAGTACGAGACCATCGATGCGCCGCAGATCGACGCCATCATGGAGGGCCGCGAGCCGCCGCCGCCGGCCGGCTGGGGCAAGTCGGGCAAGGACGGCGACAAGCCGGAATCGCGCCCGCTGCCGCCGCTGGGCGGTCCGGCCGCCCAGACCTGAGTCGGGCGCTCATCCGGAAGGTCACGAAAGACGGCTTCGGCCGTCTTTTGTTTTGCGTGGATAATGGGCCGCATCGGGCGGCCGAACGCGCGAAGGAGTCCTTCATGAAGAACTTCAAGACCAACCCCGGCGTGGCCATCGCGCTGGGCATCGCCATCGGCGCCGCCGTCGGCGTGGCCACCGGCAACCTGGCCCTGTGGCTGGCGCTGGGCGTGGCGATTGGCGGCGGGCTGTCCGCCGCGGCCGCTTCCCGCAAACCCAAGGATCCCGATTGATGTTCGACACCACACCGCAACTCGACTGTGCCGGCCGCATCCTCAAGCTCGATCGCCCGCAAGTGATGGGCATCGTCAACGTCACCCCGGATTCGTTTTCCGACGGTGGCGCGCACGACACCCTGGAGGCGGCGGTCGCCCATGGCCTGAAGCTGGCGGAGGAGGGTGCGGACATCCTCGACATCGGTGGCGAATCGACCCGTCCCGGCGCCGCGGATGTTTCCGTGGAAGAAGAACTGCGTCGGGTGGTGCCGGTGATCGAGCGGCTGGCGAAGGAAACCACGCTGCCGATCAGCATCGACACCTTCAAGCCGGAAGTGATGCGCGCGGCGGTGCAGGCCGGGGCCGGCATGATCAACGACATCTACGGCCTGCGTCGCGAAGGCGCGCTCGAAGCCGCCGCCGCCCTCGGCGTACCGGTGGTGCTGATGCACATGCAGGGCGAGCCGCGCACCATGCAGGAAGCGCCGGACTACGACGACGTGGTCGGCGACATCCATCGCTTCCTGGCCGAGCGCATCTTCGCCGCGGAGATGGCCGGCATCGCCAAGAAGAATATCCTCGTCGATCCCGGTTTCGGCTTCGGCAAGAACACCCGGCACAACCTTGCATTGCTGGCGCAGTTGGAGCGCTTCGTCGAACTCGGCGTGCCGGTGCTGGCGGGGCTGTCGCGCAAACGCTCGCTGGGAGAACTGACCGGGCGTGATGTCGCCAGCGAGCGCGTCGCCGCATCGGTCGCCGCGCACCTGATTGCCGCCCAGCGTGGCGCGGCGATCGTGCGCGTGCATGATGTGGCCGCCACGGTGGATGCGCTGAAGGTGTGGAATGCGGTGGCCGCGGTGCCGCAGCCGCGCGCCAAAGCCGCGGCGCCGGCGATTCGCTGGCCGGATGAGGATTGAGGCCGCCTCAGTCCCCCAAGTATGTATAGCCCCCTTTTACAAAGGGGGCGGGCACCTGCAAAGCAGGTGACGGGGGATTGACCAGCCATTCGGCTGTTGAAATGCGCTTGCTCTTGGCGCCAAAAGCAAATCCCCCTCAATCCCCCTTTTTCAAAGGGGGAGGCAAAAGCCCAACCTCCCCGAATCCCGAATCCCGAATCCCGAATCCCGAATCCCCAACCACCCCCATGCCCGCCGACACCCGTCCCCTCGCCATTGCCCTGATGGGCCCGACCGCCTCGGGCAAGACGGCGCTGGCGATGGAGTGGGCCGAGCACTGCAATGGCGAAATCGTCAGCATCGATTCGGCGCTGGTGTATCGCGGGCTGGATATTGGCGCGGCCAAGCCGGATGTGGCGATGCAGGCGCGGGTGCGGCATCACCTGATCGACGTGCGGGATCCGTGGCAGACCTATTCGGCCGCCGAATTCGCCGCCGACGCGCGCGCGGCGCTGGCCGACATCGCCGCGCGCGGCAGGCTGCCGATTCTGGCCGGCGGCACCGGGCTGTACTTCCGTGCGCTGCTGGAAGGACTGGCGCCGATGCCGGAAGCCGACCCGGACACCCGCGCCACGCTGGCCGCCGAAGCCGCTGAGCGCGGCTGGCCGGCCCTGCATGCCGAGCTGGCCCAGGTCGATCCCGAGGCGGCCGCGCGCATCCACGCCACCGACCCGCAGCGCATCCAGCGTGCGCTGGAGGTCTACCGGCTCAGCGGCAAGCCGATCAGCCAGTGGCAGCGCGAACCCGGGCCGCCGCGCCTGCCGTTCCGCGTGCTCAAGCTGGTGCTGGCACCGGCCGATCGCGCCTTGCTGCACGCGCGCATCGAACAGCGCTTCGACGCCATGCTGGCCGAGGGCTTCCTGGACGAGGTCCGTCGGCTGCGCGCGCTGCCGCAAATGCAGGCCGTGGCCGCGCCGCTGGACCTGCCGGCGGTACGCGCGGTGGGCTACCGCCAGGCCTGGGAACACCTGGACGGCGCCGTCTCCGCCACCGAATTCCGCGACCGCGCCATCTACGCCACCCGCCAGCTCGCCAAGCGCCAATTGACCTGGCTGCGGGGCGAACTGGACGCCCGCTGGTTCGACCCCGGGTGCGACCAGGCCGCCCTGGAGCGGGCCCGGCAGCAATTTCTGGGCGCCCCGTAGCTGGTCAAACCGCCCCGGTTGTGTAACATCGGGGGCCGGGCCGCCAGGGGATACAAGCGCGCGGACCCGGAAACACCACAATTATTCCTATAAGCAACACTTCGGGAGTTCGCCACAATGTCCAAGGGGCAATCCTTGCAGGATCCTTTCCTGAACGCTCTGCGCCGCGAGCGGGTGCCGGTTTCGGTCTACCTGGTCAACGGCATCAAGCTGCAGGGCACCATCGAATCGTTCGACCAGTTCGTGGTCCTGCTGCGCAACACCGTCAGCCAGATGGTCTACAAGCACGCCATTTCCACCGTGGTGCCGGCGCGCAACGTGCGCGTGGGACCGGGTGGCGGCTACGTGCAGTCCAATGAGGGCGGCGCGGCGGGCGAAGAAGAAGAAGACACCGAGTAAACACCCGGGGAACCGGTGGAGATTCCAGGGTGAAATCCGGGGCGACCGCCCCCATGTGATGGGATCCGGGCGCTTGGCGCGACCGGATCCTCCCTGAAATCGAGTCCAAACCGCTTTCCATGTTCGAACGTTCCCGCAAAGGCGAACACGCCCTCCTGATCCAGCCCCACGCCGGCGGCCCGCCGGATGATGGCGCCGCCGAGGAATTCACCGATCTGGCCCGCTCCGCCGGCGCCAGCATCGCGGCGTTGCTCACCGCCCGCATCGATCGGCCCAATCCGTCCACCCTGATCGGCAGCGGCAAGCTGGAAGAGGTCAAGGCCGCGGCCGAAGCCACCGGCGCGGATCTGGTACTGGTCAACTATCCGCTTTCGCCCGGCCAGGAGCGCAACCTGGAGAAATTCCTGGAACGCCGCGTGCTGGATCGCACCGGCCTGATCCTGGACATCTTCGCCCAGCGCGCCCGCAGCCACGAAGGCAAGCTGCAGGTGGAACTGGCCCAGCTCAAGCACATGGCCACCCGGCTGGTGCGCGGCTGGACCCACTTGGAGCGCCAGCGCGGTGGTTCCATCGGCCTGCGCGGCCCGGGTGAAACCCAGCTGGAAACCGACCGCCGCCTGCTGCAGAAGCGGGTGGAGCAGTTGCAGAAGCGGCTGGAAAAAGTCGAAGTGCAGCGCACCCAGATGCGCCGCGCCCGCGTGCGCAGCGAACTGCCGCGCGTGGCCCTGGTCGGCTACACCAATGCCGGCAAATCCACCCTGTTCAATACGCTGACCGGCGCGGAGGCCTACGCCGCCGACCAGCTGTTCGCCACCCTCGATCCCACCGTGCGCCGCATCGAGCTGCCCGGCGGCGGCGTGGTGCTGGCCGACACCGTCGGCTTCGTCCGCGATCTGCCACACGAACTGGTCGCCGCGTTCCGCTCCACCCTGTCCGAGGCGCGCGAGGCGGATCTGCTGCTGCACGTCATCGACGCCGCGGATCCGCTGCGCGAGGAACGCATCACCCAGGTCGATGAAGTGTTGCAGGCGATTGGCGCCGGCGACATTCCGCAGTTGCTCGTGTTCAACAAGATCGATCGCATCGAAGGCGCCGAACCGCGCCACGACCAGCCCAACGAAGGCCACGAGCGCGTGTGGATTTCCGCGCGCGACGGCGCAGGGCTGGATGTGCTGAAGGAAGCGCTGGCACAGAAACTCGGGCTGGAACGGATCATCGGCACCGTGCACCTGGGTGAGCGCTCGGCGCGATTGCGTTCCCGTCTGCACGCGCTCGGCGCGGTGCGCGGCGAACGCCACGACGAAACCGGCTGGCACCTGGACCTGGACATGGCCCTGGCCGACGCGCGCCGGCTGGCCGCCGAAGCGGGCGGCCACGCCCTGGAAACCCTGCTCCCCGAACCCGTCGAAGACACCTTCTGACCCGCCAACTGTAGGAGCGACGTCAGTCGCGACCGCAGCCCCACCGGCGCGACAGAACTTCCTGCGGCATCCAATTTCCCGGTCGCGACTCACATCGCTCCTACAGGGAGCGGCAGGGAGCCCGTGTGTGGGAGCGACTTCAGTCGCGACGTGATCTCTGCCAGCCGACAGGGCACCTTGCGGGCCATCCTTCTCGGTCGCGACTGACGTCGCTCCTACAGGGAAGCGGGAGCAGGGAACCCGTGTAGGAGCGACGTAAGTCGCGACCGGAAACCCGCCCACCCCGCAAAACATCCCCGCATCCGCCAGCCACCCGGCAAAAAACCGCCCGCCCCATGCCCTTCAGCCCTTGTCCGGCGGCCGGGCGGCCCTATCTTGTAGAATCGGAAACGCGTCGGTTTCGGCCCACGCATCATTGACGACGGAGTGGGCATGGCCTGGAACACCCCTGGAAGCGGCGGCTCTGGCAGCGGCGGCGGAAACGGCAACAACGACAACCGACGGGGCTGGAATCCCCGCGGCGGCAACAGTGGCGGCGGACTGGGCGATCTGCTGGATCGCCTGCGCGGTTCCTTCGACGGCAACGGCCCGCTGCGCTGGATCGGCGTGGCGCTGCTGCTGCTGGTCCTGTTCTCCAGCTTCCAGCTGATCGGCGAACAGCAGCGCGGCGTGGTCCTGCGCTTCGGCCAGTTCTCCCGCGTCATGCAGCCGGGACCCAACTTCAAGTGGCCGTGGCCGATTGAAAGCGTCACCAAGGTCAACGCCACCGAGATCAAGAACTTCAGCAACACCATGCCGGTGCTGACCCGCGACGAGAACATCGTCACCGTGTCGGTCAACGTGCAGTACCGCATCGCCGATCCACGCCTGTACCTGTACGGCTCGCGCAACGCCGACGACGTGTTGCAGCAGGCCGCGCAGAGCGCCGTGCGCGAACAGGTGGGCCGCTCGGATCTGGACACCGTGCTCGGCGAGCGGGGCCCGCTGGGCAGCCAGGCCAAGGAGCGCCTGCAGGCCTCGCTGGATACCTATCGGACCGGCCTGGTCGTGACCGAACTCAACCTGCCCGACGCGCGTCCGCCGGAAGAAGTGAAGCCGGCCTTCGACGAGGTCAACTCGGCCCAGCAGATCAAGGATCGCCTGGTCAACGAAGCGCGTGCCTACGCCGCCCGCATCGTGCCCGAGGCACGTGGTACCGCGGCGCGTACCCGCACCGTGGCCGAAGGCTACAAGGCCGCCACCGTCGCCCGCGCCCAGGGTGACGCCGACCGCTTCAGCCTGCTCCAGGAGCAGTACAAGAACGCGCCGGACGTGACCCGCAAGCGCCTGTGGCTGGATACCGTCCAGCAGGTGCTGCAACAGAACAACCGCAAGGTCATCGGCGGCGACAGCCGCCAGCTGATCTACCTGCCGATGCCCGCGCAGACGGGTGCCGCACCGGCATCGTCCAGCGCCCCGGCGCCGGAAGTGGTGATGCCCGCCGTGGAAAGCAGCGCGACAACCCCGCTGCGCAGTGCCGAGCGTCCCGCGCGATCGGCCGGACGTGAGGAGAGTGGACGATGAGACTTCCCGCAATCGTGGCGCTGCTGGTCGCCATCGTGCTGGGCCTGATGGGCTCGGTGTACGTGGTCCGCGAGGACCAGACCGGCCTGGTCCTCAACCTGGGCCGCGTGGCCCGCGCCGACATCCCGCCCGGCCTGCACTTCAAGTGGCCGCTGGTGGAAACCGCGCGCGTGTTCGACCGCCGCTTCCAGGTGCTGGAAACCCAGCCCGAGCGCTACCTGACCTCCGAGCGCAAGGACGTCAGCATCGACTTCTTCGCCGTGGGCCACATCTCCGACGTGCGCGCGTTCTACCGCGCCACCGGCGGCGACGAGAAGTTGGTCAATGATCGCCTGGCGCCGATCATCACCGACTCGCTGCGCAACGAAATCAACGCCCGCACCCTGACCCAGCTGGTCTCCGGCGATCGCAACCAGATCGTCACCGCCCAGCTCAAGGCCATCAACGAGGGCGCCGCCACCCTGGGCATGCGCATCACCGATCTGCGCCTGAAGCAGATCGACCTGCCCACCGACAGCCAGGTCATCACCGACGTCTACGAGCGCATGCGCGCCCAGCGCAAGCAGGTCGCCAGCCAGTTGCGCGCCGAAGGCGAAGAGCAGGCCCGCACCATCAGCGCCCAGGCCGATCGCGACCAGGCCGTGCTGGTGGCCGAAGCCGAACGCGACGCCCAGCGCCTGCGCGGCGAAGGCGACGCCGAAGCCGCCCGCATCTACGCCGCCGCCGCCAACAAGGACCCCGCGTTCTTCGCCTTCCAGCGCAGCCTGGAGTCGTACAAGAAGTCCTTCGCCGACGGCAACAGCGTCATCGTCCTGGACAAGGATGATCCGTTTTTGCAGTACCTCAAGAGCGATCGCTGACGCGGTCGCTCCGGGAATGGGGAGTGGGGAATCGAGAATCGGTTTTCCCATTCCCGGCCCGGACCGGGCGGTGAAACCGCCAAGCTCCTGAAACGGGAACAAGGCGGTCGCCCGCAAACGGCCCGTTCGTCAGCGGCCCACGATTCCCGATTCTCCATTCCCGATTCCCGGCCTCAAAATGCCCGATCTCTGGTCCGCCCTCTGCCTGGTCGCCGTCCTGGAAGGCCTGTTCCTGCTGGTCTCGCCGGGGCTGTGGAAGCGTCTGGCCCTGCAACTGCTCAACCTGCCCGACGCCCAGATCCGCCAGGCCGGCGGCCTGGTCCTGATCATTGGCCTGACCCTGCTGTGGTGGCTGCGCCACTGACTTCCCCGCAGCTCCTGTAGGAGCGACGTAAGTCGCGACCGCCAACAGGACGGGACCGAAAAATCCCAGGGCGGCCTCGCAGCACGGTCGCGGCTTACGCCGCTCCTACAAGGCGGCGAGGGCAGGGCCCCTTGACCGGATTGCCCCCCATTCAGCCATCGGGGTAGCCCCCTTCACCCAAAACCCGGATAATGCACAAAAGCCGGACGGGCGCTCGCCAGAGCCAACCCCGCCGGCTTTTTCCGTGTCTGGGCACAGCGTAGTGGACCCCTCCCCGATGGAGACGGCCCGCATCGGTAACGCCGCGCCCGGTCCGGCCCATCCCGGCGGCCCCGATGGTCGCCAACAAGCGAAGGAGTTACCCGTCATGGGTCAGTCAGTCGTCGTTCTCGGCGCCCAGTGGGGCGATGAAGGCAAAGGCAAAATCGTCGACCTGCTCACCGAGGAAATCGGTGCGGTCGTCCGCTTCCAGGGCGGCCACAACGCCGGCCACACCCTGGTCATCAACGGCAAGAAGACCGTCCTCCACCTGATTCCCTCCGGCATCCTGCGGCCCGACGCCCTGTGCCTGATCGGCAACGGCGTGGTCATCAGCCCGGCCGCCCTCCGCAAGGAAATCGAGGAACTGGAAACCAGCGGCGTGGACGTGCGCTCGCGCCTGAAGATTTCCCCGGCCGCACCGTTGATCATGCCGTACCACATCGCCCTGGATCAGGCCCGCGAGAAGGCTGCCGGCGGCAAGGCCATCGGCACCACCGGCCGCGGCATCGGCCCCGCCTACGAAGACAAGGTGGCCCGTCGCGGCATCCGCATCGCCGATCTGCATTACCCCGACCAGCTGGCCGAAAAGCTGCGCGCCGCGCTGGACTACCACAACTTCGTCCTCACCAAGTACCTGGGCGTGGACGCGGTGGACTTCCAGCAGGTCTATGACGAAGCGCTGGCCTTCGGCGAATACGTCCAGCCCATGAAGTCCGACGTGGCCGGCATCCTGCACGACCTGCGCAAGCAGGGTAAGCGCGTCCTGTTCGAAGGCGCCCAGGGCGCCCTACTCGACATCGACCACGGCACCTATCCCTACGTCACCAGTTCCAACACCACCGTCGGCGGCGCGCTGGCCGGCAGCGGCGTGGGCGCGGATGCCATCGACTACGTGCTGGGCATCGCCAAGGCGTATGCCACCCGCGTCGGCGGCGGCCCGTTCCCGACCGAACTGGATGACGAAGTGGGGCAGGGCATCCGCGACCGCGGCCAGGAATACGGCGCCTCCACCGGCCGTCCCCGCCGCTGCGGCTGGATCGACATCGTCGCGTTGAAGCGTGCGGTGGCCATCAACGGCATCACCGGCCTGTGCATCACCAAGCTGGACGTGCTGGACGGCATGGAAAAGCTGAAGATGTGCATCGCCTACCGCTACCGTGGCAAGGAAACCGAGTACGCCCCGCTGGACGCCCAGGGCTGGGAAGAATGCGAGCCGGTCTACCTGGAATTCCCCGGCTGGTCCGAAACCACCCACGGCATCACCGAATGGGACAAGCTGCCCCCAGCCGCCCGCGCCTACCTGCGCGCCCTGGAAGAACTGTCCGGCTGCCCGCTGGCCATCGTCTCCACCGGCCCGGACCGCGACCATACGATGACGTTGCAGGATCCGTTTGCTTGAGTTGAGGTTGGGCTTGAGGCCGATTGAGTAGTAAAAAAAGCCCCGTATTGCGGGGCTTTTTTTTTTGTAAGTATGTCCGAAACGAAAACTCTGGCGGCCTACGATAAAAAGGACGGGAAGCGTGAGCATCGATTTAAACAAGGCCCAGGAAATCGCCCTTGGCTACCTGAAAGCTCGGGAGTCCGAAGTGGGGCAGGAACTGTCCATCGCGAGATATGAGCCTGCGGGCGCAGATGGCGGATGGATCTTCTTCTACAACACTTCCGCGTACCTTGGTAGCGGAAACATTAGCCATGCATTGGCCGGTAACGGGCCGTTGTTTGTTGAGCGAGATGGCCGTTTCACGGCTCTTTCCAGCTCGGGCGACTGGAGAAACGAGATCAGAGGCATGAGAGGCGAGGCATCTTAGCAGCCACTTGTAACCGAATTTTGTCAGGCTCGCCGCTGCCGCCCGCGTCCACTCGCTGGCCATTTTCTCAGCGGGCACGGAACGCGATCTGCAATGATTTAATGGGATCCGTTTGCTTGAGTTGAGATCGTTAAATTGGTGAAAGAACCCCCGCGGGCGCGGCTTTTTGCAAGATGCGCAGTGCTCCGGATCGAGCAAAAATGCCTATAGATATAACAACAAGATTGGAATGAACTGAAAACGAGCGTGGGCTTAAGATGGACTAGAATCCCCGCCAAGAGCGATACATCGATCGCTCCGTGTCCGTGAATAGATCTGCATAACGCTCAGCCAAGTCGTACTTGTGCATTTTTCTCGAATAAGAGTTGCTGCTTCTCACGTGTGTCATGCTTGGAAGAAGTGTTTCGGATATTCGAGCATAAGCATCTAATAGCATTACGGAATACAACGAAGCCAGCTTGCAATTATCTCTATCTCTAATGGAAATCCGGATCTCGTCTCTATGGAAATTGAAGAATCGTTCTTGTGAGGACAAGCTCGCGTGCACACTTTCACTTAGTTTTCCGTAGATACGCCCAGCGCCGGGGAAATAAAATTTGAGTAGGGACACGGACTTGGTTGGCGACGTGTCGTCTATTTCTTCCAAGTCGTCTAATTTTGTGACTGCGAAAGCCCATGCGCACTGTTCTAGTTCTTGTCTAACAATGGACTCCGCTTCTAGTGCTAGTCCGCCAAGAATTAATTGGTTGACAGCGTGAAAGGTTGACCGCATTCGAATAAGAACATTTGCAGCATATACTTGACCAGATCGAGGTTCGGAACTGAACCGCCCTGTGCTGAGTAGATTTGAATAGCTGCCTGCAATATCTCCTACGTGAAGCGTCAGCTCTTTTAGACTTCCGGTAGGGCACCTAAGGTCATCATCAAATGCAGACAAGTACTCTTCGCGATGCCTCTTATAGATATAGTCAATGGATTTGTTTCCATCAACGTGAGTAATTCCGGCAGCAAACATCATGGCCTTGAACTCGGGATCGGATTTGATAGGGACGCCAACGCTGAAATGGCGATTTCCTATTACCTCCATTTCATCGAAATGCTTAGACCAAATGATTCTACGAACACCATTCCAGGGCATTGATATTACTCCGGCGCGAAAATTATTCCTGGTGGTTTTACTTGGGTAGTTCCAGGTGGCTTGTTGTTTCCCAGTATTTATAGCCAGGTGTTATGTGGAAGATTGAATCTCATGGCTTCGCATTGATTTTCTATCTCCTTGCTTATTTTTTGAATAACTATTCGAAGTGATCTAAGGTCTTTCCGACTCAATGGCTCTCTGGTGATTCTGGATACTGCCGAATCGCCTCCCGGAAAAAACCGAATACTTAGGTCAAGAGAGTCTGCATCTGAGTGCGCGATCTCTTTTTGCCTTAGGCGAATCATGAAATCATGAAGTTCGCGTTGAGAACGAGTGAGTTCGCGAAGAACTGAGCCAGGAGCTGTGCGTTCAGCTAATTGAGATTGTCCGCGAGTGTCCACGAATGGACGCGCGTAAGCGACCACTAACGCAGTCGTAAGTATGATGAGGTCTATGGGGTGTTCCCCACTAATCGATCGCCTCAGGCCTGACTTATCTATGAGGTCGATTGCAGCAGTTGCCTCTATCAGATCCATGCGGGAAATCCATAAGCGACGATAGCGTCTTAGTAGGCGATCTTGTATTTCAGAATTTGTTGGTTTTGGAATGTCCAAGAATATCTAGTCCATAGTCTGGATGGAGTCTCCAGGTGACGTATTTTTATTGAAGATAGTTTTTATCTCATATCAACAGAATTGCGTTGTACTGTTTTGTGTCAGGGAACCCTTGTTCCGCGCAGCTGATACTAGGTCCATGGAGTTAGACGAACAAGCGGACGTTTAGTCGAATTTAAGGTCATTCGCCTATGCCGGCTTGGACATCCCCGTAAAGTCACGTCGCCTTCACTCAATGCTCAACTCACTGGGAATAGATAGGCTCAATGTGCGTTGACACCACCCACCCCAGCCCCTAACCATTGCCCCCGGAGCCTCGAAACTCCTCACTAAGCGGTACCCACCTCCGAAACACTGGTGGGTTTTTTATGCCCGAACTCACGTTCGGGCATAATTTCCCGTCGCAGGCTTCCTGTGTCGGGAGGGCGGCTAATACAACACCCCACAAGGGGAATACGCCCGCCGTCTTAGTGCGGTTTCGAGCCTCCCGACATCCCGCCTGCGCGTGCAGGCGGGCCTCTGTACTGCAAGGGAGCAATGCCATGGGCGACGATCGCCATCACTCTCACTCGAACCGCCATCCCCCGCGCGAAAAGAAGCGCACCGGCTACCTGCTGACCCAGGACGCCTACCACCTGCTGTACGGCCTGCGCGAACGCGTCCGCCTGACCACCACACTGGCCCGCTCACGCAGCGAGCTGTCCAACCGCTACGAGCCCACCCCGCCGGTGGGCGACTGGGCCTACATCCTGGAAAAGTGGACCGAGGAGCTGGACTTCGTGTTGAAACACACGAGCTGGCAGCCGCGCTAGGTGGTACTTCGCTGGCAAGGAACCGGGTGGCGGTGTCGCCCGGTTCCACGCTGATAACGCCAATGTACGGTGTTGGACGGCCAACAACCACGTTTTTTGCCTTTCGTCGGGCAGTCGGACTGACCTGACAGGCAGGCTTGCGTCTGCGCTTCGGCCCACCGACGAACGGTGGCTTTTCTGTGGCCGACCCGACGGCATTGTCGCGTGGTCAGGGAGGACGGATCTCCATTCCCGCTGATGCCGAGGGAGTCGGCATGAGTCAGGCCATTGCCCGCAGGCAACATTGGACGCAAGGACGCGCCGCCTGCGCGCGCCGGGCCATGCCGCGCGCGAACGCCAGGGAGCGCGGCCATCTCGCCGAGTATCTGGCCGCGACTCCCGCATTTTCGATTTCCGCATAACGAGCACCACGGCGTCGCCATGGTGGCGGCGTCGAATCGCGCCAGGAGGGTCGTGCAATGCGCTTCAAGTCCAAGAGCCAGCAGGGGTTCCAGATTTTTGCGGTGACCGGCGTCAACACCATCAGTTTCGGCATCCATGCCAGCGCCGCCGCGCGCAAGGGGTTGCTGGGATTCGCCATCGAGCGGGAGGATCCGGCGGAGGACCAGCGGTACTTCATGCCCGGATTCAAGGTGTTCGAATCCATCATTCCGGTACCCGGCGAAAACACGCGTGTCAGCACGGAACAGCATCCCGTCCAGGATTTCATCTGGAGCGACTTCACCGCCAAGGACGGGCGCGACTACACCTACCATTTCTATCCGATGCGCGGTAAGCCGAAGAATCTGGAGCGCGGTCCGGCGGTGACCATCGAGGTGCGGACGGAAAAGCTGTACAGCACGGGCGAGCACGATGTGTTCTTCAATCGCGGTGTGGCCAGCAGCCAGGCGTATACGGCGAAGTTCGGCAATCGGCGCCCGGATCAACTGGAAGGAGCCAAGCAGCAGGAAGCCCTGGCGTGGCTGAGCCGGGATCTGGATGAGGCACTGTTGAAGTTCATTCAACAGGCCAAGAAGGGCGATGCGTTGCGTGGTTGCTTCTACGAGTTCCGCTATCCGCCAGCGGCCGAAGCGTTCAAGGCGGCCATCCAGCGCGGCGTGGACGTAAAGCTGATTGTCGATGCCAAGGAGAACGCGAAGAAGAACAAGAAGACCGGCAAGCTAGAGCCTCCCTTTCCGCGGGAGGAGAACCTGGCGATGATCAAGGCGGCGGGCATTCCGAAAAAGGCGGTCATCCTGCGCGAAGCGCGCCCCAACAACATTCAGCACAACAAGTTCATGGTGTTGTTGAAAGGCAAGGCGCGGAAGCCTGCACAGGTCTGGACCGGGTCCACCAATCTCTCGGTCGGCGGAATCCATGGACAGACCAATGTGGGGCACTGGCTGCGCAACGAGGAAGTGGCCGATGCCTTCCATCGCTATTGGGAACTGCTGGAAACCGATCCGGGTGCCGTCCGTGACGACCCGGAGGCGAGGCAGCGCAACACCGAGTTGCGCGACGCGGTGGAGGAACTGTGCGAGGTGCCTCTGGCGCGCGAGGACATTCCCAAGGGGGCCTCGCCCGTGTTCAGTCCTCGCAGCGGGCCGGGCGTGCTGGACCTGTACGTCAACCTGGTGGATGAGGCGGACTACAACGCCTGCATCACCCTGGCGTTCGGGGTCGGCAAACAGTTCAAGGACAAGCTAGGCGACAACACCAAGGACGGCCACCTGCTGCTGATGCTGCTCGAAAAGCAGGATAAACCGGGGAAGAAGAACGCCGAGGAATTTGTCACCCTCAATGCCAGCCAGAACATCTACAAGGCATGGGGAAGTTACATCGATGATCCGGCCTACCAATGGGCGCGGGAAACCAACGCGCGGATACTCAAGTTCAACTCGCACGTCAGCTACGTGCACTCCAAGTTCCTGTTGCGTGATCCGCTGGGGCCGGACCCCATCGTGGTCACCGGTTCGGCCAATTTCAGCAAGGCGTCAACCAACGAGAGCGACGAGAACATGCTGCTGATTCGCGGCAATCGGCGGGTCGCGGACATCTACTTCACCGAGTTCAACCGCATTTTCTTCCATTACTACTTCCGCGCGGTCCGGCAGCAGGCGGATGAGATGGGGAAGGAAGCGCCGCCCTTCCAGTTCCTGTCCGACAAGCCGGAAGGCTGGTTGAAGCAGTACAAGCCCGGCTCGCTGCGGCAGAAGCGGCTGGACATGTTGCTGGAAATGAAAGGATTCGACGCGTAGAGCGGAGCTTGCTCCGCTGCTTCTGGCGTGAGGTTGGGGCATACGGCGCCGAGCAAGCTCGGCGCTACGGGGCGGATGCCGAGCAAGCCCGGCGCCACGGTTTACTGCCCGAACGGCGCGGCCTTGACCGGCTGGCCCTTGGGCGAGCAGACCGGCGGGTTGGTCATGCCCATCGACAGCAGGTTGCCGCCGTTGACGATGCAGTTGAATTCCTTGCCGTCCTTGGCCTTCAGGGCGACGTAGGTGTTGGTGCCTTCGGTGCGGCGGCTGACCAGGGTGAGGTCTTCCGGCATGTAGCCCAGCGCACCACCGGTCTGGGACTTGATCTTGTCGTCGCTGAGGTTGTTGGTCTTCTGCGCAATCGAACTGCAGGCGGCGGCCTGCAATACCAGCAGCACCAGTGCCGGCTTCCACATCATCTTCCACATTTTCATGTTCATCTCCTTGGTCATCACCGCGGGCGCGGCGAGCGGTGCCATTAGCGGCGACAGGAGGCTATCCAGTGGCGGCGACGGCCGGGAGCGCGCTGGTGCGAACGGCACCGAAGGAATGACGAACCGCCCAGGCTGCGTGACCGCAAGCACACAGGGGGCTCGGCTCGCCCTGTGGGATGGGAAGCGCGGACGTTCCGATGCGGCGCGATGGTTTGCGCAGACGAGAGCCGGCGGTGGCGATGGTAGACCGTGAACCGGCTAGGGGACGCGGCTGGGGCGGTTACCCTGACAACGCATCTCGGAGCCCCCGGCGAAGCGCGCCGTGACCAGGTTCTCCACGAAGCCATTGAAGGCTTCGCCCCAGATCGCGTTGTGGCCGTTGACCAGTTTCCCCTTCACCCGCACGACCATGTAGGGCGAATGCGGATCCGGATCGACCGGGTTGTCCTGGTAGCGCTTGAGTTCGACGCCGTCCAGGCTCCAGGTGTTTTCGTTGCCGCAGATGAAGTCATCCCAGCCCGGATAGTTGGGACGGATGGCGTCGGCGACCTGGCTGAGCGTCTTCATGCCCATCAGGCTCTGGATGCCCAACAGCTGCCGGGTCCGGTTGGGCACATCCAGGGTGTGGGTCCACTTTTCCTTCAGGTGGCCCAGTGCAACGAGGTCGCGTTTGCGCTGGCCCTGCGTGGTGTAGTTGTTGGTGAGGGTGGAGAAGAAACGACCGGCGGGAAAGGCGTAGCGCGTGGCCTTGTCCTTTTCCGACATGAACACCGCCAGGATCGGCATCTGCCCGCGCGCGAAGGGCGTCTGCCGCGAGCGCGCTTCCAGCGGGTCGTAGCGGGTGTTTTCGAAGGCCGGGTTGACCAGGATGACCATGTCCGCGACCGAGGCCGGGACCTGTTTGCAGGCGTCCTTCTGCAACGCTGCTCCTTCAGCGGATTCCACGCGGGTATTGGAGAACGGTGCGATCTTCAATTGCGGGCCGCCGGGTCCGGCGGCGGGCACGCATTGCTGGGCTTCCACCAGTTCGCGCATCAGCAGGTGTTCGGTGGCGTTGTAGACCAGCGCGCCGCCGAAGCTGTGGCCGGCGACGACCAGCGCGTGCCGACCGCCGTTGGCCGCCGGCTGCGAACGCAGCGCGGACAGTTCGGAGATGACCTCGATGGCGCCGTCGGTGCCCACGCGATGCGCGGTGGCCTTGCGGCGCCAGAAGGTCAGTTCCTTGCCCGGTTCCCACTTGGCGCTGAGGCCACGCCAGCCCAGGTAGACGCCTTCGACCTGGCGGCGTTGTTCCGGCGGAATCTTGTGCTCGTCCTCATAGGCGGCCAGGTTGGCGCGCAGTTTGACCAGCAGGGCCTGGAAGTCGCGCACGTTCTCGTCGCCCACCTCCGCGTTGTGTTTCCAGCCGTGCGCGAACAACACCAGCAGGGTGGCGCGCTGGCGGGTGCGTTCGCGCACCAGGTCCAGCGCCTGGCGGGTGCGCGCGCGATCGTGCAGCGCGCCCTGGTCATCGAATTCGACATAGGTGATGTAGGCGCCGTCCGGCCCGCTGCGCAGCGGATGACGGATCGCCGCGCGGCAGTCGCGCTGCTCGGTTTCCTGGCAGGGCGTGGCCGATGCAGGCTGCACGCGATAGGCGACGTTGTGCGCGCAGCCGACCAGCCACAGGCAGGCGACCGCGACGAGCGGACGGAACAGGTGCATGGCGATTCCCCGATTGATCCTTCAAACATCCTTGCCGGTGGCGCGCGGCCGCCAGCTCCACTTCCTCGCCGGCCCTCCCCAGGGCCGTATCGGCGATATCGGCAAGCGTATACCAGGACTGTAGCGCCGGGCTTGCCCGGCGGCCGGGGTGGGGCAACAGCAGCGGAGCAAGCTCAGCTCTACGCGGGTGTTGGACGGTGCAGGGGGGAGAGGCCGCGGAGCGTGGTCGGGTGGGTCTGGGTCCACCATCGCGGTGCCGGGCGGTGGGTGAGCCTTCTGGCTTCACCCGGAGTTGGCGCCCGGCGACGGCAATGGTGGGCCGAGGCCCACCGGGTGGTCAGGATGCCTTTTTGCGGGTACGCGCGGCCTTCTTGGCGGCGGCCGAGCGCTTGGCGGGGCCCTTGGTGCGGGCGGCTTTCTTTGCCGCGGCGGAACGGTCGGCGGCGGTGCGCTTGCTGGCCGCCTTCTTGGCCTGTTTGGACAGGGCGGTGCGGCTGACGGCTTTCTTGGCGGTCGTTTTGCTGGCGGTCTTCAACGCCTTCTTGGCACCGGTCGAGCGCTTGGCGGCGGGCCGCTTCGCTGCGGCGGTCTTCTTCTTGCCCTTGGCGATGTCCTTGCGGGCTTTCTTTTTGATCGCCGGCGAGGCGGTTTCGCCGGGTTCGACGTCGATGCCGGCGCGGCGGGCCTTGGACAGGCCGATGGCGATGGCCTGCTGGGTGTTCTGGACGCCGTGCTTGCCTTCGCGCACGTGTTCGATTTCCTCGCGAACGAATTCGCCCGCCTGGGTGCTGGCGGACTTGCCTTCGCGCTTGTCGCGTTCGACCGCGCGGCGGGTTTTTTCTTCCGGCATGGCGGCGTCCTCCTTCGGACAACGAGCCTGTGTTAGTCCCGTCGGCGTGAACAGGCGGCGAAGGACGGTTGGCGGGCGCGACTATCACGGCGATAACGCTTGCTTGACGGCGGCGTGACATGTGCGGGGCTAGCGTGAAGCCACCTGTTTCGAGGGAGTATCGTCATGCATACGCCACAGGAACTCGAAAAGAAATTCTGGAAGCTGCTGAAGTCCGACATGGTCATGATGATTGGCCTGGAGGGCGCCGAGGACGGCCACACCCGTCCGATGACTGCGCAGATGGAGGACGAGGAACACGGACCCATCTGGTTCTTCACCACCACCGACAATCGCCTGGCCCAGCGCGTGGGCACGCCGCAGCGCGCCATCGCCACGTTCTGCGCGAAGGGCCATGACCTGTTCGCCAGTGTCAACGGGATGCTGGTGGAGCATACGGATCGCGAAGTGGTCGACCGGTTGTGGAATCCGTATCTGGCCGCCTGGTACGAAGGCGGGATGGAGGATCCGCGATTGGCCCTGTTGCGCTTCGACGCCGAGCACGCGGAAATCTGGTTGAACGAGAACTCGATGCTGGCCGGAGTGAAGTTGATGCTGGGCATGGATCCGAAGAAGCATTACCGCGATCGCGTGGCCGAGGTGAATCTGCGGCATTGAGGGGTTGGGGTGAGGCTGTCACTGCGGATGCTGGACGGATTGCCCCCATCCGCCCTTCGGGCACCTTCCCCCGCACGCGGGGGAAGGGCGCGCGCCGGCTACGGCCAATGCCGCAATGACAATTTGGAGCCGGCATGCACTACAAACACCTGCGGTTTGGACAAGGCTTTCGTACCGCTTTCGCGGTGCGGGAGGTGCAAGCGGCGGAGATGGTGATCGCGCCGGGCGAGGCCGAGGGCGGGCCTGACAACCGGCATCGCGGTGCGGACCAGTGGTTGTATGTGGTGTCCGGCACCGGCGTGGCCACCATCGAAGGCGAGCGGCAGACGTTGCGCGCGGGCAGCCTGCTGGTGATCGAACACGGCGAGCGCCACGAGATCCGCAATACCGGGCGGACCTTCCTGAAGACGCTCAACTTCTATTACCCGCCGGCATACGACCAGGACGAGGAAACCCTGTCGGCGGGCGAGGGCTGAGGGAATTGGGCGGGCCGGCATGTGGCTGAATACGGGGAGCCGGATATTCAGTTCCGGCTTCACCGGCCCGAACGGTGAATGACCATGGCGCGTGCGGCCTGTCCGATCCGTCGTGCCCGCCGCGTGAGGGAAACCAACGACGCGGAGAGGGGGGCTTTGCGGCGGTGCCCCCTTATGTCGGAAGTCGATTGCATGCTGTTGTCAGACACCCAGATCCATACCCACCTGTGCCGGCTGGAAGCCACCGATGCGCGCGCCATCGGTCAACTGGAAGCGTTGACCGTCTGGATGGCGGCGCTGGTGCAGACCCATCCGGATGGCGAGCGCTTGCGCGCGGTCGCGCAGAAGTTGGCCGCGCGCGGTTCGTTGCGGGCCATCGCCGGCTATCAGGAGGAAGCGGCGGCCTATGACGCCACGTTCTGCCAGCTGATGGCGCTGAGCGACGGGACCCGCCCGTCGATTCCGGTTCCCGCCGCGCCGCCGCCACGCGTGTGACGCCGGACTGGGATAGAGTCGCCGCTCCCGTCCCGCGGCTTTCGTCCATGTCCGAGGTTTCGCTGGTCCCGATGAGTGAGCGCGCGTTCCGCACGTTCCTGCATGTCGCAGTGGAAAATTACGCCGCGGAGAATGTCTCTGCCGGACGCTGGCCCGCCGAAGGTGCGCGTGAGCGCTCGCAGGAAGCCTTCGCGCAATTGCTGCCGCAGGGAGCGGCCACGCCGGATCACTATCTGTTCGAGATCGTTGCCGGCGAGGAAGGCACGGTGGGATCGCTGTGGTACGGCGTATACACCGAAGGCGAGCAGCGCCAGGTGCATGTCTATGACGTGCTTGTGCATCCGGCGCATCGCCGTCGTGGCTATGCCGCCGCTGCGTTCACGGCGATGGAGGCGCAGGTGCGCGCGCAGGGGATCGATCGGATTGGCTTGCATGTTTTCGCACACAATGCGGGTGCGCAGGCTTTGTATGCGCGACTGGGGTATTTGACGGTGAGTCATAACCTCATCAAGCAGCTTTAGGGTTGCTCATCTCCGACTTCGAGCAGCTTCCCTCGCTGGCGGGAGGGATGTAGGTGTGGGGAAACAAAAGCAAATCCCCCTCAGTCCCCTTCTCCGAAGGGGGAGGAACAGCGGATGGCCGGTGAACCGCACTTGAAAAGCCCCCTTTGAAAAAGGGGGCGGGCACCCGCGAAGCGGGTGACGGGGGATTGACCAGCCATTCGGCTGTTGAGAAGCGCTTGCTTTTGGCGCGGAGAGAAATCTGAGAGATGAAGGCATACGAACTGCCCCATCCGCCCTTCGGGCACCTTCCCCCGCGGGCGGGGGAAGGGGGCGTTGCAGCGTGCGAGTACTCCCCAAAAAAAAGCCCCGCATCGCGGGGCTTTTTTTTTTACATCACGTTCGGCTCGCTGAAGGCTTCCGGTTCGCCGGCGAAGGCTTCCACCGGGATGCAACTGCAAAACACGTTCTTGTCGCCGTGCACGTTGTCCACGCGTGCGACCGGCGGCCAGTACTTCTGCAGCTTCAGGCTGGGCAGCGGGAACGCGGCCAGTTCACGCGGATAAGCGTGGGTCCATTCGCTGGCGCTGACCTGGGTGGCGGTGTGCGGAGCATGCTTGAGCGGATTGTCCTCGCGATCCAGGCGGCCGTCCTCGACCGCGCGGATTTCCTCGCGGATCTGGATCATCGCGTCGATGAAGCGATCCAGTTCGTGCTGCGATTCGCTCTCGGTCGGCTCGACCATCAGCGTGCCTGCCACCGGGAAGCTCAGGGTGGGGGCATGGAAGCCGAAGTCGATCAGGCGCTTGGCCACATCCTCGGCGCTGATGCCGGTGGCGTCCTTGAGCGGGCGCAGATCCAGGATGCACTCGTGCGCGACCAGGCCGTTGCGGCCGGTGTACAGGGTCTCGTAGTGCGGGGCCAGGCGCTTGGCGACATAGTTGGCGTTGAGCAGCGCCACCTGGGTGGCCTTGCGCAGGCCGGCCGAGCCCATCAGGGTGATGTACATCCAGCTGATCGGCAGGATGCTGGCGCTGCCGAAGCTGGCCGCCGATACCATGCCCACGTCGCCTTCACCGCCCAGCGTGCGCGGCAGGAACGGCGCTAGGTGCGACTTGACCGCGCACGGACCCACGCCCGGGCCGCCGCCGCCGTGCGGAATGCAGAACGTCTTGTGCAGGTTGAGGTGGGAGACATCCGAACCCCACTTGCCCGGCTTGGCCACGCCGACCAGCGCGTTCATGTTGGCGCCGTCGGTGTACACCTGTCCGCCGTGCTGGTGGATGATGTTGCAGATCTCCACCACGTCCTCTTCGAACACGCCGTGGGTAGAGGGGTAGGTCATCATGATCGCGGCCAGGCGATCGCTGTACTTCTCGGCGGCGCGGCGGATGTCCTCGACATCGACGTTGCCGTTGCTGTCGCACTTGGTGACCACCACCTGCATGCCGCACATCTGCGCGCTGGCCGGGTTGGTGCCGTGCGCGGATTCGGGAATCAGGCAGATGTCGCGCTTGGCCTCGCCGCGCGAGCGGTGGTAGGCGCGGATGGCCAGCAGGCCGGCGTATTCGCCCTGCGCGCCGGAGTTGGGCTGCAGGCTGACCGAGTCATAGCCGGTGCATTCGACCAGCATGGCTTCCAGGCCGTCGATCAGTTCCTTGTAGCCCTGCGCCTGATCGGCCGGGGCCAGCGGGTGCAGGTTGCCGAACTCCGGCCAGGTCACCGGGATCATCTCGGCGGTGGCGTTGAGCTTCATGGTGCAGCTGCCCAGCGGGATCATGGTGCGATCCATCGCCAGATCCTTGTCGGCCAGCGCACGCATGTAGCGCAGCAGTTCGTGCTCGCTGTGGTGGGTGTTGAACACCGGGTGGGTCAGGAACGGGCTGGTGCGGCGCAGGGCTTCCGGGATCAGCGAGGGGGCGCTGGCGTCCAGCGCGTCGATGCCCGGCAGGGTGGCGCCCGGGGTGGCGAACACGCCCCACAGCGCTTCGACGTCGGCGCGGGTGGTGGTTTCGTCCAGCGAGATGCACAGCGTGCCGTTGCCACGCACGCGCAGGTTGATGCGGGCCTGCCTGGCGCGGGCCAGGATCGCCTCGGCGGCGTCGCCGGCGTCGATGCACAGGGTGTCGAACGCGCTGGCGTGCACCGTGGCGTGGCCGAGCGCGCGCAGGCCTTCGGCCAGGATGGCGGTCAGGCGGGCGACGCGGCTGGCGATGCGGGTCAGGCCTTCCGGACCGTGGTAGACGGCGTACATCGAGGCCATCACCGCCAGCAGCACCTGCGCGGTGCAGATGTTGGAGGTGGCCTTCTCGCGACGGATGTGCTGCTCGCGGGTCTGCAGGGTCAGGCGGTAGGCGGGATTGCCGTCGGCATCCACCGACACGCCAATCAGGCGGCCCGGCATGGAGCGCTTGTAGGCGTCGCGGCAGGCCATGAAGGCCGCGTGCGGGCCGCCGAAGCCGAACGGCACGCCGAAGCGCTGGGTGTTGCCGACCACGATGTCGGCGCCCATCTCGCCCGGGGTCTTGAGCAGGGTCAGCGCCAGCAGGTCGGTGGCCATCACGAACAGCGCCTGGTGGCCGTGGATGATCTCCGCGTCGCGGCCCCATTCCTCCAGCCAGCCGCTGGACGCGGGGTACTGCACCAGCACGCCGAAGTAGTCACCGGCGGCGAGCTTTTCATGGAACGCTTCGGTCGAACGGACGATGTCCACGGTCAGGCCCAGCGGCTCGGCACGGGTCTGCAGGACTTCAATCGTCTGCGGATGGGTGTCGCCGGCGACCAGGAACACGTTGGACTTCGACTTGGCCGAACGCTTGGCCAGGGTCATCGCCTCGGCGGCGGCGGTGGCTTCGTCCAGCAGCGAGGCGCTGGCGATTTCCATGCCGGTCAGGTCGGTGATCATGGTCTGGAAGTTGATCAGCGCTTCCATGCGGCCCTGCGAGATTTCCGCCTGGTACGGGGTGTAGGCGGTGTACCAGGCCGGGTTCTCCAGGATGTTGCGCAGGATCACCTTCGGAGTGTGGGTGCCGTAGTAGCCCTGGCCGATGAAACTCTTGAACACCTGGTTCCGGTCGGCGACGGCGCGGATCTTGGCCAGCGCCTCTTCCTCGGTCATCGCTTCGGGCAGGGCCAGCGGCGCGGCGGACTTGATGTTGGCCGGCACGATGGCGTCGGTCATCGCCTCCAGCGAGTCGTGGCCGACCACGCGCAGCATGTGCGCGATTTCGGCGTCGTTGGGACCGATGTGGCGGGCGATGAAAGCGTCGTGGTGCTCGAGATCGCGAAGCGAGGACGGAGTCTGGGACATGGGCAGGGGCATCCGGAAAAGGCATGAAGCCGGGCGTGCGAAGTGCGCACGTGGGTGCCCCTCTGTCCTTTTGCCTGAGAGTTTGGAAGCGCCGCGGACGAGGTCGCGGTGGTGCTTCGTGCCCCTTCGGCGCCGGCGCGTGGCCGATCTCTCCAGAGTGTTTGCAGCGGGGGTGGTATCGGGCCTGAGCGATTACGGGCGTTTGCGCCTTCGGCAGCGGGTTTCCCCGCTTCTCCCACCTGGGTCTTGCGGCGCGGATTATAGCCTGCGGCCGCCCGCATCGTCCCGGTTGGCCTTACCATGTCCGGCCCCCCGCGCCGGCCATCCCTGTTCATGAATGCGCCCCCTTTCCGACTCCTGCGCCTGGACCACATCGTCCTGCGCGTCCGCGACCTGGCGGCCATGCGCGCCTTCTATTGCGGGGTGCTGGGCTGCACGGTGGAGCGGGACCGGCCGGAGCTGGGCCTGTTGCAACTGCGGGCCGGCGAGTCGCTGATCGACCTTGTGCCGGTGGACGGCAAGCTGGGCCGGCTGGGCGGGGCCGCGCCAGGGCCGGAAGGCCACAACGTCGACCACCTGTGCCTGCGGGTGGAACCGTTCGACCGCGAGGCGCTGGCGGCGTACCTGGAAGCGGCCGGGGCGACCCTGGCCGAATTCGGTGAGCGCTACGGCGCCGACGGCATGGGACCGTCCCAGTACCTGCGGGACCCGGAAGGCAACACGGTCGAGCTGAAGGGCCCGCCGACTTCGCCGCCGGTGGACCCTTCGGCGGTCGGGAGCGCGCCATGACCGGCGTCCGCAAGCTGCCGTCCAACCGCCGCCTGGCCCTGCTGCTGGGCGGGCTGGCCATGTTCGGCCCGTTCTCGATCGACACCATCTTCCCCGCGTTCAACGCGATGGGTGCGCAGCTGGGCGCGGACAAGCTGGCGATGCAGCAGGTCATCAGCATCTACCTGCTGACCTACGCGTTGATGAGCCTGGTGCACGGCCCGCTGTCGGATGCGTTCGGCCGGCGCAAGGTGATCCTGGGCGGGCTGTTCCTGTTCCTGCTGGCGTCGATTGGCTGCGCACTGTCGCGCGACATGACCACGCTGCTGCTGTTCCGCGCGCTGCAGGGTTTCTCGGCCGGCGTGGGTTTCATCGTCGGCCGCGCGGTGATCCGCGATGTGCTGCATGGCGACGACGCGCAGCGGCTGATGAGCCAGGTGTCGATGATCTTCGGCATCGCCCCGGCGATCGCGCCGATCATCGGCGGCTGGATCCTGGGCTGGAGCGCGTGGCCGGTGATCTTCTGGTTCCTGGCCGGCTTCTCGCTGCTGCTGTTGCTGACCGTCGGCCTGTGGCTGCCGGAAACCCATCCGCCGGAAGTGCGGGTGAAGGTGTCGCCCAAGCACCTGTTGCGTGACTACTTCGCCATCGCCCTGAATCCGCGTTTCCAGCGGCTGGCGGCGGCCGGTTCGCTGAGCTTCGGCGGCATCTTCCTGTACATCGCCTCGGCGCCAATCTTCGTGATGGATCGGTTGGGCTTGAACGAGCAGCAGTTCGCCTGGCTGTTCCTGCCGACCATCGGCGGCATGACCCTGGGCGCGTTTGTGTCCGGCCGCGCCGCCGGCCGCATCAGCGGCACCCAGCTGACCCGCATCGGCTTTGCCTGCATGGGCGTGTCGACGCTCGCCAACATCGCCTACAACGCATGGGCGGGGGATGCGATCAGCATTCCGTGGGCGGTGCTGCCGATGTGCCTGTCGGCGTTCGGCGTGGCACTGATCTTCCCGATCCTCACCCTGGCCATTCTCGACATGTATCCGCGCCAGCGCGGCGCGGCGTCGTCGTTGCAGGCCTTCAGCAACCTGCTGGTCAACACGATCATCGCCGGCGTGGTTTCCGCGCTGTTGAGCCGGCACGGGCTGTGGCTGGCGCTGGGCGCGGGCGTGCTGACGCTGGCCGGCTGGGCGATGTGGCGCTGGGAAGCGCAGGTAAGCCGACGCGCCGAAGCCTGTCCGAAAGAACCCGCCGCGCTTGAACCCACCGATCAGATCTGAGCTCCGACAAGGAAATCCCCGATGTCCACCCATTCAAAGGCCCGCCGCGACGCCAAGAAGCGCAGGGCGATCAAGGCACGCAACCTGGCTCGCGCCAATGCCCCGGCGATCGAGCCGCATGCCGAGCTGCGAAATCCGCAGGGCGATCTGCTGGCCGGCATCGTGCGCCAGGCCGGCGTGTGGGTGCTGGGCATGGACGGCCGCATCGCCGGCAGTTCCGACAGCGCCGCCGAGGTGCTGACGATGATCAAGCGCGCCGCCGCCCTGCACGAAGCCAACGGCCAGCCGGTGCGGCTGGTTTACTCGGATGAGCTGCGCGACACCGCCGTCATCGAAGCCGCCGCCCAGGGCATGAGCCTGGAGGACTTCGAGAAGAAGCTGGAAGCCGAGATGAGCGCCGGCGCCGAAGACGCCGATTCCGAACCGGACGCCGCCCCCACCCAGCATTGAATGGTTTCCTTGTAGGAGCGACGTCAGTCGCGGCCGGATGGGGGAATGCCTCGTCGCGACTCACGTCGCTCCTACAAAGGAGCATGAGTCGCGACAGCTGGATGCTTCATCGCGACTTACGTCGCTCCCACAAGAAACGTGGTGTGGCTAGCGTCGCCATCAGCAACAACGCCGGCACGCCAATCCAGCGGGCTTCCGACCACAGCACCTCCACGCCGCGCGCGCTGAAGAACCGGTGCGCGAACGGCGATACCTCGATGACCTGCCAGGGTGCGAAGAAACGCTGCTCCGACCACGGCCACAGCAGGGCCACGCCCAGGCCGCCGTTGGTCAGCATGTCCAGCAGCGGATGCGACAGCGCGGACAGGCCGACGAAGAAGAAGGCGGGCCATGCCTTCGCACGCAGCGGGCGATGGCACAGCGCCGTCAACGTGCCCAACAGCAGCGCGAACACGAGGGAATGACTGGCGCCGCGATGCCCCAGCGCATCGGCGTAGGCGATACCGAATTTGAACGCCGCCACGTCCGCATCCGGCAGCATCGCCGCCACCGCGCCCGCAATCAGCAAGCGCGCGGGGATACGCCGGCGTCCCAGACCAAGACCAACGGCGACGGGAACCAGGGCGTGGGCAAACACGGTGGGCATGCGGACACTCCGTTGCGAACGAGGCGCCCACCATCGCCGTTGCGCTTGAAGTGACAGTGAAGCCGGACCCGTAGAGCGGAGCTTGCTCCGCTGACAGGGCACGCACGCCCGGAACCGCACGACATCAGTGGATCAAGCCATCAATGCGTTGGCCGGGATGACGGGGCCGGAGCGCGAGGCGGCGGGAAGCGGAGCAAGCTCCGCTCTACGGGCTGGGGGTCGGATACCGGCGAAACACGCCACGTTGCTTGAAGACGGCGCGAGTCTTGAACCGGGGAACGGCCGGCGCACTGCCGGCGGACACCGCATTGGCCTGGCCCGGAATCAACGGCTGCGATCCATTCATCAGGATCGGCGTGGTGGGCGCGAGCCATTGCCGGATATGCGGATAGGCCACGTCAAAGCGCGAATACCAGTCGCGATTCTGGGTATTGGATGTCGAGCCGCTATTCGCGCAGCTGGCGTCGCCGCCCTGCAGGCCGCCACGCAACCGATAGCCATCGGCGTGCAGGGTGAACAGGCCCGATCCGCTGCTGCCGCCCTCGGTACTGCCGCTCAGCCAGGCCACGCCGTTGTGGGTGGCGTCGCTGCTGGCCGGAATCTGCTGGCCCGAGGAAACCTTCTTGGCGTCGCCCGACGGATGATGGATGCCGAGGATGGTGCTGGAAGCGGGAAGGGCGGCGGCGTCCCATCCGCTGAACTCGGCACCCGCCGGCGCCGGGTCGGCCAGCCGCAACAGCAGGGCATCGGTGTCGCTGCTGGAGTACAGATAGGTGGCGCCGCCGGTCAACTGGGTAACGGCTTGCGACACGCCGCTGTTGCAGCTGGTGGCTTCGTAGCGCCAGAACGTATTGAGCGTGGAGGCCACGCCCTGGTCGCTGATGCAGTGATGCGCGGAATAGAAATAGGGGGTCTGGGTACCGGTCGCGGTGTCGTTGAGCAGCGTGCCGGTGCAGATGAACACGCCGGTCTGGCCACTGTCGTCCTTGCTGATGAACTGCATGTGCGCGATCGCGTTCTTGGCACGGACGAAACGGTCGCCCAGTTCGGCGACCCGGCAGGCGGTGTCGATGTTGCAGCTTTCCGACTCGCCGATCTTTTCCAGGATCTTGAAGTCGCTGCGGCTGTTGGCCAGCAGGTGCACCAGTTGCGGGGCATTGAGGCGTGCCATGGCCGCAACGACGTGCGCGGGACGGTAGATTTCGATGTATTGGGTCTGGCCATCGGTGCTGGGCGTCCAGTAGAGCCCCTGCGCATCGACCTGGCGCTGGGCTTCGCGTGCGGTCACCACCGCGACAATCCGGTCGGGATGGTCGGAGCCGGCGAAACGCAGTTCCACGTCCGGATGCAGGGCGGTGACCTGCAGGCCGGCGCGCACGGCCAGCGCGTCGGGCGAACTGATCTCCACGCGCGCTGTCGATGCACCGTGCCCGAGTGCGCGCCAGCTCAGCGCAGGCTGGGCCAGCGTGGTGACGCCTTCGGTGCTCAGCCGGCGTCCCATGCCGACCTGTACCGGTTTCATCTGCCGTGCCGCGTTGCGTTTCTGCAGATTGAACAGGCGCTGGATCGGCATTTCGCGATAACGCACGCGCGCGCTCTGCAGGGTGTTGAAATCGGGTGTGCGCCAGTGCGCGGACGGCGCTGCCTGCGTGCGGCTGGTTTCACCCGGCACGCTCTGCGCCCAGGCCGTCGGCGCGATGATGGCGCAGGCCAATGCCAGCATTGTCCAACCGAGATGGATTCGTTTGCCCATGGTGGTCCCCCTGATTCGTCCCTGGTCGGGGAATGGTATCAGCGATGGCGGCGTGGACCATGGGCGTGCGCGTCACAACGAACAAGGCCGGCTTGCGCCGGCCTTGTCGTATCGCTTCAAGCGAAAATCAGCCCTGCTTCCTGGCCGGTTCCGCCTTCGCCGGCGCGGCAGGCGCCGCGGCGGTGGTGGCCGGCGGCGTGGGCTGCCAGCCGCAGGTCTGGCCTTCGTTCTGTTGCTTCAGCCATTCCTGCAGCGGGGCGAAGTACTCCAGCACCGCGTTGGCGTCCATCTTCTCGGTGCCGGTCAGTTCCTTCAGCGTGGCCTGCCACGGCTGGCTGGCGCCCTTCTCCAGCATCGCCCAGAAGCGCTGGCCGGCGACCTTGTTGCCGTAGAAGCTGCAGTTGTACAGCGGACCCTTGTAGCCGGCGGCGTCGCACAGGCCCTTGTAGAACTGGAACTGCAGGATGTGCGAGAGGAAGTAGCGTGTGTACGGGGTGTTGCCCGGCACGTGGTACTTGGCGCCCGGATCGAAGAAGTCCTCGCCGCGCGCGTTCACCGGCGCCACGCCCTGGTAGCGGGCCTTCAGATCCCACCATGCCTTGTTGTAGTCGGCCGGCTTGATCGAACCGTCGAACACGCCCCAGCGCCAGCGATCGATCATCAGACCGAACGGCATGAACGACACCTTCGCCAGCGCCATGCGCATCTGAGCGTTGATCAGTGCGTCGTGGCTCTGCTGCTGGTCGCCGACCAGGCCGATCGACTTGAGGTAGTCCGGGGTCATCGCCAGCACGATGGTGTCGCCGATGGCTTCGTGGAAGCCGTCATGCGCGCCGTTCTGGAACAGCGGCGGCAGCTTGTTGTAGGCCAGGTAGTAATAGACGTGGCCCAGTTCGTGGTAGATGGTGGTGAAGTCTTCCTCATTGGGCTTGATGCACATCTTGGTGCGCACGTCCGGACCGCCGCCCGGCTCGCCGCCCATGTTCATGTCCCAGGCGCTGGCGTGGCAGACCACGTCGCGGTCCAGCGGCTTGATGAACTGGGTCCTGGACCAGTAGCTCTCCGGCAGCTTGGGCATGCCCAGCGAGACGTAGAAATCCTGAGCGCGCTCGGTCATCTGCTTGGCCACCGCCAACTGCGCGGCGCGTTCGGCCTGGAACTGCTGCTCGGTGGTCGGCGCCGGGCCCGCCTTGCCCAGCTCCTTGACGAAATCGGCCTGGTACTGCGCCTTCAGCGCTTCGCTGATGTCCAGGCTGCCGGCGTTCTTGTACGGCTGCAGCATGTCCCACAGGTTGCCCCAGTCCTGCTGCCACATGTTGCCGGTCAGGTGCGCCGGCAGCATGCCGTTGACCTGGCCCTTCTCCACGCCGTAGGTGGCCTGCAGCTTGGTGCGGGTGTAGCAGTGCAGCTGTTCGTACAGCGGCTTGACCTGGCCCCACAGGCGATCGGTCTCGGCGGCGATTTCCGCCGGGGTCATGTCGTAGCCGCTGCGCCACATCTCGCCGGCGTCGGCATAGCCCAGTTCCTTGGCGCCTTCGTTGACCAGTTCGGCGAAGCGCGTGTAGTCCTTGCGCATCGGTTGGGCGATGGTGTGCCAGCCCTGCCAGGCGTCCAGCTGCGCGTCGTAGTCGCGGCTGCTGCGCAGCACGTCTTCCAGTTGGCCCAGGTCGCGGCACTTCTTCGCGTCGCCTTCGCCGGTGCAGTACTTGCCGGCGCCGTACATGCCGCCCATCTTGGACGCCAACTTGGTGATTTCCTCCAGCTTGGCCGGATCCTTCGGCGCGGGCATGGCGGTGGAGAGCTTGAGCAACTGGATGGCGCGCGCGGTTTCCGGCGACATCTGCTGGCCCTCGAACTTCCTGGCCTGCTCGATCCACACGTTCAGCTGCGCCAGGTAGCGCTCGTTGTACTTGGCTTCCAGCAACTGGCTGTCGTCGTTGATGTAGGTGTTGGACAACCACTGCGACGCGGTGATCTCCGGATACATCTTGCGCAGTTCCTGGTTCACTCGGGCGATGAACTGATCCGCGGTTTCGCCCTGGGGGGCGGCGGCCGGTGCGGTGGCATCCTTGGATTCGTCCTTCTTGCAGGCGGACAGGGCCAGCACGCTGGCGCCGACGGCGAGTGCGAGCAGGAGATGGCGTTGCTTCACGGGAAGTCCTTCGAGGGTGCGGCAGGCGCAGGAACCCGGAAGGCTAGTGCGGAGGCGGTGCGTCCGCAAGGGCGGCGCGGATGCGCTGGCGCAACCGCCCGGCCCGGCGCCGGATCTTGCGGTGCATCAAGCGTCGCGACCAGCGCGAGAACGGCAGGATCTCCTTGCCGCTCAGGGTGGACTTGGCGTCGACGCACACCAGCCGGGGCTGTGTGGCGGATCCGGCAACGACGAAATTGCCGGCATTCAGATCGAACAGCGGCACGTCGTGGGCCAGCAATTCACGTTCCATCGCGTCGACCGCCGCGCACAGCGAATCGGGCGACGAGCGGGTGCCTTCGAACAGGTGCGCGTACAGGCTGCGTGCGATCGCGTCGTCGGCATCGCGCACCAGCACGCAGCGCAGCGCCGGGCCCCATCTGGTGGCGACGATGCCGGTGCAGGGCGCGAGCCAGCCGTCGAGCGCGGAACCGATGCGCGCGCGCAGGCGCCGCCAGGCGCGCAGTTCGGTGGCGTTTTCGCCCAGCGCCGGCAGTCTCCGCGCCAGCGAACGCCGCAGGCGCGCGCGCAGGCCCGCCGCGGGGCGTTCATCGGGATGCAGTTCGAACTTGAGGCAATGCCCGGCGTCGTCCGGATCGAGCGCGCACAGGCGGTTGGCGCCGCGTGCCAATACCGTCAGGCCGTCCCAGTGCGCGCCCAGCGGTGGGTAGGGGGCGTGCGGCCTGGCGGACATCTCAGGCCGCGTGCCGCTGGCCGAAGCGCGGTGCCAGCAGGTCGCGTTCGCCCAGCCACTGGCGCGCGTCCTCGGCGTCGCCCTCGAACCAGTCGCGGGTGGTGCCCAGCCGGAACGAATAGCCCCAGGCATCCATGTCGGCCATCAGGCGTTCGCGGCCGACGCCGGGAATGCCGTCGGCCAGCAGAATCTGCAGGTAGCAGGTGGCGTCTTCCTCGATGTCCGAATCGGTGGCGTCGGTATGCACCGCCGCGCGCCGTTCCGGGGTCAGCACGATCAGGTGGCAGGCCTCGTGCAGCATCGAATGCAGCGGGGTGTCGCCGCGGACGTAGACGTTGTCGGCAATCACGCCGGCCTCCGGCTCGCCCCAGAAACTGCCGGGAATCTTCTCGCCGTCGGCGACCCGATGCAGGCGCAGATCGTAGCGGGCGAGCAGATCCGCCAGATCCGCGAACACGCGATCACGCACGCGCAGGACTTCGGGAACGGATGCGTCGGTGGTGTTCATCGGCTCGAAGCCCATTCCATCAATTCAAGGTAGGAGCGGCCTCCGGCCGCGAGCTCTTTCTTCCCGATCAAGACAACGCAGGAGCGGCCTCCGGCCGCGAGCTTTTTTCTNTCGCCCACAACCGCGGAGCCGGGCAGGAGAAGCTCGCGGCCGGAGGCCGCTCCTACCCGGGGAATTCCGTGCAATACGGTCAGCCCTGGCCTTCCGGCAGGGCGACCGAGATGTCGAGCACGTCGTGTTCGCCGTCCTTGATCAGATCGACCTTGACCGCCTCGGCATCCACGTTGACGTATTTCTTGATGACTTCCAGCAGCTCGCGGCGCAGCAGCGGCAGGTAGTCGGGACCGCCACGCGAGGAACGTTCCTGCGCGATGATGATCTGCAGGCGGTTCTTGGCGGTTTCGGCGGTGTTCTTCTTGGTACGCAGGAAATCGAACAGACCCATGCCTTAACCTCCGAACAGCTTGCTGAAGAAGCCCTTCTTCTCCAGGGTGGTGAAACGCAGCGGGCGCTCCTCGCCCAGCAGGCGGGCGACGGTGTCGTCGTAGGCCTGGCCGGCCGGGGACTCCAGATCCAGGATCACCGGTTCGCCCTTGTTGGACGCGTTGAGCACGTCACCGGACTCGGGAATCACGCCCAGGGTCTTCAGGCCCAGCACCTCCTCCACGTCCTTGATGCTCAGCATCTCGCCGCCCTCGACGCGCGCGGGGCTGTAGCGGGTCAGCAGCAGGTTGGCCTTCAGCGGCTCGCCGTTCTCGGCGCGGCGGGTCTTGGAATCGAGCAGGCCGAGGATGCGGTCGGAGTCGCGCACCGAGGACACTTCCGGGTTGACCACCACGATGGCCTGGTCGGCGAAATACATCGCCAGGAACGCGCCTTTCTCGATGCCGGCCGGCGAATCGCAGACCACGTAGTCAAAGCCGTCGTCGCCCAGGTCCTTCAGCACCTTCTCCACGCCTTCCTTGGTCAGCGCGTCCTTGTCGCGCGTCTGCGAGGCAGCCAGGACGTACAGCGTCTCGAAACGCTTGTCCTTGATCAGCGCCTGTTTCAGCGTGGCCTCGCCCTGGGTGACGTTGACGAAGTCGTACACCACGCGGCGTTCGCAGCCCATGATCAGGTCCAGGTTGCGCAGGCCGACGTCGAAGTCGATGACCGCGACCTTCTTGCCGCGACGGGCAAGGCCGCAGGCGATGCTGGCGCTGGTGGTGGTCTTGCCGACGCCGCCCTTGCCGGACGTGACTACGATGATTTCAGCCAATGGTGTTCTCCTTGGTCGTTCTTCTAGTGAGGTAGGGCCGCGTCAGTCCTGGGCGGCGATCTTGAGTTGGTCCTGGTCCAGCCAGATCTGCACGGCCTTGCCGCGCAGTTCCTGGGGTACTTCCTCCATCACCTTGTAGTGGCCGGCGACGGCGACCAGTTCGGCGTGGAACTCGCGGCAGAAAATCCGCGCATCGGTGTTGCCCTGGGCGCCGGCGAGGGCGCGGCCGCGCAGGGCACCGTAGATGTGGATGGAGCCGTCGGCGATGACTTCGGCGCCGGCGCCGACGGTGCTGAGCACGGTCAGGTCGCGGTTTTCCGCGTACAGCTGCTGGCCCGAGCGCACCGGGGTCTTCTGCATCAGGCCCGGCTTGCCGGCGTTGGCGGCCGCCTTGGCCGCCGCGGCGGGCTTGGCGGGTGCGGGAGCCGGCTCCGGCGCGGGCGCCGGGCGGGCGGGCGCGGGTGGCGCCGCGTCGACCCGTTCGTACTGGGCGCGGAACTTGGCCAGCAGCGGCAGGCCGAGCTGTTCGGCCAGTTGCTCGATTTCGCGGGTGCCGTAGGCCAGCGCCACCGGAATGACGCCGGCGCCGCGCAGGCCGTCGATCAGCGCGCGCGCGGTGTCCACGTCCGGGGTGCGGATCAGGCCACCGAAATCGACGATGACGGCGGCGCGGCCGAACAGCTTGGGTGCGCGTTCGACCCGTTCACGCATCTCGCGCACGAGCTGCTCGACATCCAGGGTCCTGACCCGCAGGTTGGCGATGCCGACCTGGCCGATCTTCAGTTCGCCGGCCTGTTCGTAGTCAAGGTTCGCTGAGGTCACGCTCATGTCCCGGTGGGCCGTTCGGTGCGCGAGGCGGCCAGCGCGCGGGTACGGGCCCAGGGCAGGTCGGGCAGGGCGTCGCCGTAGGTTTCCTGCACCCACGGGTAGCTGCACAGTTCCTTCATCAGCATGCTGGCGCGCACGTCGACGTCGGCCATCGTGTTCTGGCCGACCTCGCGGAAGCCGAAGCTGCCATGGAACAGCAGCGCCGGATCGGCGCCGTGATCGAGGAACACCTCGCAGGCCAGCTGCGGGTAGCGCAGTTCGGCATAGCTCTGCACGTCCGCGTAGAACGCGCGGCCGACGCCACCGCCGCGACGGCGGCTGGCGACCACGATGCGATCGATGTAGAAGAACTGCGGATAGCGTTCGCGGAACCAGGCAAAGTTGCTGCTGTCATGGTCGGCATCGGAGCCGAAGCCCACCAGGAAGCCGGCCAGGTTGCCGTCGCGTTCGGCGACGCGGAAGTATTCGGCCTGCGCGTAGAAGCGGTGAAGCTTGGCCGAATCCAGCGGCAGGATCGCCAGTCCGGCATTGTTGTTCAGGGCTAGAACGGAATCCAGCTCGTGCTCGCGCACGTCGCGGATGACAATCGACATTACTCGGCTCCGGGGCGGGAGGTCTTGCAAAAGGCTTTCGTTCGGGCGGCCGCAGCGCGGCGGCCGATGGCGGATTATCGCATTTGTGGCGGGAGGGTGGCAGCTTCCGGGTAAGCGGTCCGTGAACCGGCCGGGGCGGACCGGCGGTCTGTCGCATGACTTTCGATGGACGGCCGGGGCCGGGGATTGCGCCTAAACTGCGCCCATGTTGGGACGACTCAGCCACACCCGCCTGCTACGCGCCACCGGCCTGTATACCTGGGCCCTGGTCGGTATTCCGATCGTCCTGAACGTGTGGTTCCTGCCGCCGTCCAGCGGCGCGGACGGCAAGGGCGTGGACATTCCGCTGACCGCGCTGGCCTATTTCACCTTCGGCATTTGCTACTGGTTCGCCACCCGTTCGCTGGGTGCGCGCGGGGCGCGGGTGTCCCAGGCCTGGAACATCCCGCTGGCGCTGGTGCTGACCCTGGCTGCCGTGGCGGTGGGCGTCTATAGCCGGACCGGCCTGAGCGCCATGCTGATGGTGATCGTGGCCGGGGTGCTGCCCTGGCTGCTCAACCTGCGGGTGGCCATCGCCTGGCTGCTGCTGGGGCACGCGCCGCTGGTGTGGTCATTCATGGCCCTGGAGGACTTCAACTTCTGGGAGGCCCTGTTCCAGTCGGCCTTCTACGTGGGCTTCGCCGCGTTCGTGCTGATCACCGCCTACGTGGCCCGCCAGCAGGCCGAGGCGCGCGAGGAGCAGCGCCGGCTGAACGCGGAACTGCGCGCCACCCGGGTACTGCTGGCCGAGAGCGCGCGGGTCAACGAGCGCACCCGCATCTCCCGCGAACTGCACGACCTGCTGGGCCATCACCTGACCGCGCTCAGCCTGAACCTGGAAGTGGCCGGGCACATCACCGAGGGCCGGGCCCAGGAACACGTGCGCCAGGCCCATACCCTGGCCCGGCTGCTGCTGACCGACGTACGCGAGGCGGTCAGCCAGCTCCGCGACAGCGGCGCCATCGATCTGGGAGCGGCCCTGCTGCCGCTGGCCGAGAAGGTGCCGGCGCTGGCCATCCACATGGACATCGAGGAACCGCTGACCCTGGACGACCCCCAGCGCGCCCACGTTTTGCTGCGCTGCACCCAGGAAATCATCACCAACGCGGTCCGCCACGCCGGCGCCCGCAACCTGTGGGTGCATTGCCGGCGCGAGGCCGGGAGCATTCTCATCGACGCCCGCGACGACGGTGCCGGCGCCGACGCCGTGATCTCCGGCAACGGCCTGCGCGGCATGGCCGAGCGCCTGGCCCAGTACGGCGGCGCCCTGGACATCGAAACCCAGCCTGGCAAGGGCTTTTGCCTGCACATCCGGCTCCCCGCGGCCGAGAGCACCGGCGTGCTCCCGCTGCGCGCCGAACCCGAAACCGAACCGCTGTCCGAGACAGCCCCTGGAGGTAGCCTGTGATCCGTGTTTGCCTGGTCGATGACCAAACCCTGGTGCGCCAGGGCATCCGCTCGCTGCTGGCGCTGGACGACGGCATCGAGGTCGTCGCCGAAGCCGCGGACGGCAAGCAGGCGGTGGAGCTGATTCCCCAGGTCAAGCCGGACGTGGTCCTGATGGACATGCGCATGCCGGTGATGTCCGGCCTGGAGGCCCTGCAGGCGCTGGCCCGCGCCGGCCAGCTGCCGCCGGCGATCATCCTGACCACCTTCGACGACGACCAGTTGGTGCTGGCCGGACTGAAGGCCGGCGCCAAGGGCTACCTGCTCAAGGACGTATCGCTGGAACAACTGGTGGGTGCCATCCGGACCGTGGCCGATGGCGGATCCCTGGTGCAGCCGGCGGTGACCCAGCGACTGCTGTCCGGGCTGGAGCACATGCGCAACGATTTCGTCAGCCTGGATCGCCCTGACCCGCTGACCGATCGCGAGACCGAAATCCTGCGGCTGATGGCCAGCGGCTTCTCCAACAAGGAGATCGCCAATTCGCTGGGCGTGGCCGAGGGCACCATCAAGAACCACGTCTCCAACATCCTCTCCAAGCTCGGCGTGCGCGACCGCACCCGCGCGGTCCTGAAGGCGTTCGAGCTGCAACTGGTCTGAGCGGGGCGGCGACCGGCGGCGGTCCGGTCGCGATTGGTCTGCCTATGAGGCGCCGGCATCCCGGCGCCGCCGACGGGGCCGTTGCGGTCCCGAAAAGGGCGTGAAGGGCGCGTGTTTCCGGGCGTTCGGAACAAGGGCGCGATCCGTCACCGGAATGGGCTGCGCGGAACCCGCCAAGCCTGATAGGATGCGCGGTGCACATTTTCAATGGCCGAGGCACCGGCCCCCGGAGACTCCCTGAATGACCCGTTTGATCGAGTTCCTGATTGCATTGGCGCTGGTCCTGGCGCTGTTTTTGGTGATCGGCCTGGTGTTGCCTTCCAAGCGTCAGCTTGAGGAAAGCGCCGAGACCAACCGCCGCATGACCATCGTGTTCGACACGCTGAACAACGTGCGCCGTCTGAAGGACTGGAACCCGCTGCTGCCGCACGCCGCCAACGAACTTTCCTATTCCGGTGGCGACGAAGGCCACGCCGGCGTCGGCGCCCGCGTCGACTACGATTCCAAGGGCCAGTGGGGCAAGGGCAGCTGGGAAATCACCGCCAGCGAGCGCCCGGCGCCGAACGGCGGCACCGGCAAGATCGTCTACGCGATCACCGATCAGAAGCTGGGTACGGACAAGGTCACCGCGTTCAACCTGGAGCCGACCGGCAAGAACAACCGCAACGTCAAGATCACCCAGACCTATGAAGTCAGTTACGGCTGGAACCTGATCGGCCGCTACGCCGGCATGTACGTCAGCCGCCACGTCGGCGACGCGGTCAAGGCCGGCCTGTCCAAGCTGACCAACATGCTGGCCACCGTGCCGAACTTCGACTACCGTACCGAAGGCAGCAAGCTGACCGGCCTGAAGATCGTCGAGCTG
Organism: Pseudoxanthomonas sp. 22568; assembly: GCF_052044485.1. Taxonomy (NCBI): domain Bacteria; kingdom Pseudomonadati; phylum Pseudomonadota; class Gammaproteobacteria; order Lysobacterales; family Lysobacteraceae; genus Pseudoxanthomonas; species Pseudoxanthomonas sp. 22568. Next base: position 10,422 of record NZ_JBQENC010000016.1, on the reverse strand, counting down.
CCCGCCGAGGACCTGCTGGTCGTCAACGCCGGCAACATCGACCGCAACAACGACGCCATCAAGGCTTCGATCAAGTCCAACCAGGAGTGGATCAAGCGGGTGATGGACGCCAATGGCCTGGAAGCCGCCGGCCCGGTCCGCATCATCACCACCGATTTCGGCGCGGAGAAGTACGCGTTCGACGTCGCCCTGCCGGTCCGCAAGGCGGGCACCGGTCCGAAGGCTCCGAGCGCCGACGCCAAGGACAAGGATGGCAACCCGATCCCGGTTCCGGTGCCGGCCACCTCCACTCCGGTCGCCTCGACCGGTGACCTGAAGGTCACCATCCCGTCCGGCGCCCCGGTCGAGCACGTGGTCACCAAGGCCCACCGCTCCGCATTCGCAAACTACACCGGCTTCATGGCCGAGTTGGACGCCAACCGCAGCGCGCTGCGTGCCTGGGCCGTCACCAACGGTTACGAAGTGGTCGATCGTCCGTACGAGTCCTGGAAGAGCGGCGTGGACAAGTCGTTCGAGGCCGACGGCCAGTTCGACATCTACTGGGCCATCAAGTAATCCGCTTCGGGATTCCTGCCTTGTTCGTGCAAGGTCCCATGCGTGAACCCGACAACGCGCCGCTCATTGCGGCGCGTTGTTTTTTTGTGCGGCCGTTTTTCCCGCGCGGAAGGACGGCTGCCGGCACCCGCAGGACGCCACGCTGATGCATTACGACCGACGCCAACGCAAACCCTCCGTGTTCGCCCTGTGCGGCGGCCTGCTGGCCGGCGCCTCGGTCGGCCTGTCGGCCTACGCCGCCCATGCGATCAGCGAAGCGGCGGCCCAGTCGCGGCTGGAAACCGCTGCGCTGTTTGCGTTCGGTCATGGCATCGCCCTGGCCGCGCTGGCGCCGGGAACGACCCGCTGGCTGGGCAAGACCGGCCTGTTCCTGTTGCTGGCCGGCACGCTGCTGTTTTCCGGCAGCCTGATCGCGGCGGTGTTCGCCGGCCTGTCCACCCAGCTGGCGCCGGCCGGCGGCATGGCGCTGATGGCGGGCTGGCTGCTGTGGGCCATCGACGCGGTGCGCAGGTAAGTCCATGCCCCGCTATTCGCGCGGATTCGATACCGAGGCGGCCTTCGATCACCTGAGCCGGCGCGACCGCAAGCTGGGCACGTGGATGAAGCGGATCGGCTACATCGAACCGCAACCGACCTGGCGCAAGCCGTTCGATCCGGTCGATGCGCTGGCCCGCGCCATCCTGTACCAGCAACTCAGCGGCAAGGCGGCGGCAACGATCGTCGGACGGGTGGAAACCGCGATCGGCAGCAACCGGCTGCATTTCGACACACTTGGCCGGATCGACGACATCGCGCTGCGCGCCTGCGGCGTGTCCGGCAACAAGACCCTGGCCCTGCGCGACCTGGCCGCGCGCGAGGCACGCGGCGAGATTCCCGACCTGCGACGGATGTCGACCATGAGCGAAGACGCCATCGTCGAGGCGCTGGTGCCGATCCGCGGCATCGGCCGCTGGACGGTGGAAATGATGCTGATGTTCCGGCTCGGTCGCCCCGACGTGTTGCCGGTGGACGATCTGGGCGTGCGCAAGGGCGCGCAGTTCGTCGACAAGCTTGAAATCGCGCCGACCCCGAAGGAACTGGTGGCCCGCGGCGAGCGCTGGGGTCCGTACCGCACCTATGCCGCTCAGTACCTGTGGCGCATCGCCGACTTCGGCACCGAGGCCAAAACGCCCACCAAGCGCTCCCAGGATTGACCCCGTAGAGCGGAGCTCGCTCCGCTGCTTTGGGAGGGTCCGGCGTACCGTGGAAGCGGAGCAAGCTCCGCTCTACGCAATGGGCTATGTAGAGCGGAGCTCGCTCCGCTGCTTTTGGAAGATCCGGCATGCCTTGGAAGCGGAGCAAGCTCCGCTCTACGCGGCGGTGCGCAAGGCGGAGCCTGCTCCGCCGAACCCCCGGCGTCCGGTCCCTGGGCGCCGCGGCGGAACAGGCTCCGCGTTGCGCGTCAGCGCCGGAACGTCATGCGCAGCAGGGTGTCGTCGTGCCGGACATGATGGTGATAGAGCGCCGCCAGCGCGTGCAGCCCGATCAGCCAGTAGCCGGCGACGGCGATGGTTTCGTGCCATTCCTTCAGCCCGTCACCCAGGGTTTCCTGTGCGGCCATCAGCGACGGCAATGCCCAGCCGCCCAACGTGGGCGAAGTACCTTCCGCATTGAGCAGCAGGTAGCCGAGCACCGGCGTGACCAGCATCAGCCCGTACAGCGCCAGCGCCATCGTGCCGGCCGCCAATCTCTGCCAGGTCGGCGGCACCGGCGCGATCGGCGGTGTCGGTGACGACACCCGCACCAGCAGGCGCAGCAGGGTCAGGCCGAACACGCTGATGCCGAGCAGGAAATGCGCGGTCTTGATCAGCTCGCGCGCATCGCTGCCGCGCGGGAACAGGCCGCGCAACTCGATGGTGGCGTAGACGCCGCTCAGCAACAGCAGGGTCAGCCAGTGCAGGGCAACCAGCGACGGACGATAGCTGGCATGGGTCGAGAACATCGGGGCGGCCACGTCGGGAGAACGCCGCGAGTATCGGCAGCCCACGCGCGCGGCACATTGATCTCGCTCAAGTCCGTTGCTTCCAGCGGGATGATGGCGATAGCGGTAGTGCGACTCGCTAAGCGGCCTTCTCTTCCTGTGGCGGAAGCCTTCCGTTTTCCGCGGGAGATCTCAGGGCATCGGCGTACCGGTTCCCGTATCGCCGGGGACGCCTGGCGCCGCATTTGCCGAGGCTGCCGGTGATGCCTGGAAGAACGGATCGTCGCTCAGGCGGCGACGTGGCGGCGGCGGGCTGCGTTTCACTTCGCGCAGGAAGCGGTGGTAGCGGAAGGTGGCGACCGTCGCGCGGAAATAGAAGATGAGGAAGATGAAACTGACCACCAGGCCGGTCGGCATGCCTTCCGCGATCATCATCAGGATCTTGGACACGGCGAAATAGCACAGCATCAGGGTGGCGGCGATCCGGCTCTTGCGGTAGATGCCGAAGGCGAGGACAGCGACCAGGCCCACGTCCAGCAGGTTCCACAGCTCGGTGCGATTGGCCGAGGCGCCGAATTGCGACAGCAACGTCAGGACAAGCGTCAATGCGCCGGTGACGCAGGCAGCCACCCAGCCATGCTTGATGGGACGGGAGATTTCTTCGGGAATCTCAATGTCCGGTACCTGCGTGGCGGAAATCGCCGCGGCAGGCGTGGAATACGGATTGGTGTCGGTCACGGCATTCTCCCCAGACGCGTGATGGATGGTTGGATTCAAGCGGGCAGGTACTTGTCCCACAGGCGGTTGCGGAAACGGCGTTGCGGATCGACCTGGCGCTTGAGCGCGGCGAAGGCGGCGGCTTCCGGATAGGCGCGGTGGAACTGCTCCGGCGTGGCATGCAGCCGATAGGGCAGGTAGTAGCGTCCGCCCAGCGCCAGCGCGGTGTCGACCAGTTGCCGGGTCCAAGTGCCGGCCTGCCGGTCGGCGCCGGACCAGGCGCGCTGCTTGTGGTACAGCACGAAGGAAAACACCTCCTGCGGCGCCCATTTCAGCAGCGATACCGTATCGGCCGGCGAATGCCGGATCGAGACGTTGAGCGCGTTGACCTCGTGCCGGCGCAGGATCGCCGCCATCCTGCGGGCGAAGATCGCGAATGACCGCACCGGGATGAAGTACTCCTGCAGCAGGTAGGTGGACACCATGCGCGTGCGTGGTTCCAGCGAAGCGGCGTCCAGGCTGGCCTCGTGGTTGCGCATGACCACCACGGGCTCGCGCAGGATCCGATCGGTCTGGAATTTCTCCCGCAACGCTCCGCCGCCCGGCAGTTCGGACGCGGTCCAGATCAGGTTCTGCTCACGCCCGTAGTCGAGATGGCGCGGCACCAGCCGTTCGGCGAGGGTGAGCGGCTGATCGGTGCGGGTCCAGCTGATCGCGAGGGGGCGGTCGAAATCCGGCGGCATCAGATCGGCGTTGTGCAGCAGGATGCCGGGTCGCGCATGGACGTGTTCGCGGAAGAACTCCGGATACTCGTCCAGCGCCACCCGCTGCGCGTCGCGCCGGATCGGGAAGTTCTCGTCCAGATCCAGTTCCACCTCGGTGACCACGCCCAGGCCGCCATAACCGCCCAGCACGGCGGAAAACAGTTCCGGAGAGCGCTGCCGATCCAGTTCGTGTACCCCGCCGTCGGCGGTCACCAGTTGCAGCGCGCGCACCGAGTGCGCGAGTGGACCGGCGCCAACGTAGCGGCCATGGCAGTTCACCGACAGCGAGCCGCCAATCGAGAAATTGCTGTAGCTCTGCATGATCCGCACCGCCAGATCGTGCGGGTCCAGATGATCCTGCAGATCCCGCCAGCACATGCCGGCCTGCACGCGCGCGGTGCGCGCCGGGACATCCAGGCGAAGCAGGCGCTTCATGCCGCGCATATCGACGTGGGTGGAACCGTCGGTGGCGATCTGCCCGCCCATGCTGTAGCGTGCGCCGCCAATCGAGATCGGCCCGCGGGTCCGGCGCAGCGCCTGCTGCAGGACGGCGGTGGTGGTGGGGCGGATCTGGCCGGCGACCGGAATGTGATCGATATCGGTGACGTCGCTGACCGTACCGGCCTCCGCGTTGTCGCGACGGCAGCCGGCGGCGGCGGCCGCGCCGCCGAATGCCATGGCCTGCAACAGCCGTCGGCGCTGGCGTTCGGCTTCAGTTCGCATCGGCCGCGACATCAGCGGCGAAGCACCAATGCCACGGCTCGTAGACGATGCCGTGCGGGTTGTCGCGCGGGTAACTGAGCGAGAAGCCGAATGCGCCGGCGTTCGCCACCAGCCATGCGAATGCGGCGGTGTGCTCGAAGCTCTCCTCGGCGGGCGGCTCGTCCGGCGCGCCGATGTCCAGCGCGCGGCCGCTGTGATGCTCGCTGTAGCCGGGTGCGGCGTTGACCGAGAGGATCTCCTCCACCGTCTGCCCGCGCGCGAGCTTGCGTTCGAAAATGCCGAGCTGGTAGTCGTGGCTGCGATAGCCGGAGATGGCCTCCAGCACCACGCCCTCGCGCGCGGCGGCGTCGCGCAGGCCCAGCCAGCCACGCGCGGCGGCGTGCGTCAGCCACAGGGCACGGCGGTAGCGATCGAAACCGGCGAAGGCCAGCGTGTCCGGTTCGGCCACCAGTGGCAGGCCGGTACGTTCGCCGTAGCCGTCATCCAGGCCCAGCGCATGCAGGTGGTCGCAAAGCGCGTCCAGTGGCAGTTCACTGGCTTCGCCCCGCCACGGGCCACGTCCGCCGCCATCGTGATCCAGTCGATCCAGCGCGGCCTCGATGCCGGACTCGCGTGGCAGCCCCGGTATCAGCGGCATCAGTCCCTCGGGCAACTCCGCGGCCAGGTAGCGGCCGTCGCGCTTGCGTCGCAGCACCCGCCGGGCGCGCGCGAGGATGCGCGCATCGGCGTTACCGCGCGCGCGCAGCAGGCCGCCGGGCCACAACTCCACGTCGGGTGTGTTGAGCAGGCGGGTCGTGAGCGGAACCGGGGGGGTAGGCATGCCCGGCAGCTTAGCCGCGTGGCGCGGAAGCCGCCACCTCGCGCAGACCGTCCAGCAATTCCCGCGGTTTCTCGGGACTCAGCAGCACCAGCGGACCGTCGCGCAGCGGCAGCACCAGCACCCGCGCGCGGTCGCTGATCAGGCAGAACGCCTTGGCCTTGTTGCGCAGGCGATAGTGGCCGGCGGTGAACGCGGGCAGGCTGAAACCATTCGTCTTCAACGCGGGCTTGAGTTCGGTGTGTTCGTCGAGATTGACGATGCGGGCCTTGTCCAGATCGATGGCGCTGACCGGAAGCTGTTTGCGGAACATGGTCGCGGTGATCTTCAGCTCGCCATGTTCCAGCAGAATGCGGCGACGGCGCAGCAGCACGTGCAGGACCACACCGACCAGCAGCATGAAGGGCAGGGTGAACAGCAAGCCGCGTGGCACGGCTTCGCTGGTGTTCCACAGCACGGCACCCACCGCAATCGCCATGGCGCTGGTCATCGGCAGCCACAGGCCGAGCAAGGTCCAGCGGTCGAGCGGGGCAACGGGGAAATCGCGGGTCATGCTCAGTGTTCCTTGATCCAGCGCGCGGTGTCGGCGATGAGTTGCGGATCGACCTGGCCGGGGCGCTGGTATTCGGACAGCGTGCCGGCGCCTTCACCGGCGATGCCCAGGTGATTCAGGGCCGGGTAGTGCCGGAAGGTCGCTTGGCGATCGTTGGCCAGTCCGCTGCGCCAGCGCTGCCAGTCCGCATCGACGACCTGGAAGTCGCGGCCGCCCTGCAACAGCAGCAGTGGGAGCTGAAGTGCCTTGGCTTCGGCCACCTGATCGATGGCTTCCAGCGAGCGCCAGTAGCGCGCGGGGAGCCCCAGCGGCGTTTGGGTGGAATCGTCGGGCGCATCGCTGCGCACATGGGCGATCTGCGTGTCCAGCTTGTCGAGGAACGCCTGTGTCGCCGAGTCCAGCGGTCCGCGCTGGCCCAGCAGGTAGCGATTCTGCTCCGGTAGGATCGTCAGCAGCGAACGCGCGGGCGCGGCGAACAGGATCAGGCCGGCCACCTGGCCCGAGCGCTGCGCGATGCGCGGCGCCAGCATGCCGCCCTGGCTGTGGCCGAACACGAACACGCGCTTGCCGTCGATGCCGGGCTGCGCGCGCAGGGTGGCGACGGCGGCAACCGCGTCGTCGGTGACCTCGTCATCGACGGTGAACAACTTGCCGCCGGTGAAATCCTGCGGACGCGCCTTGCTGCGCTTCTCGTAGCGCAGCACCGCGATGCCCTGCGCGGCCAGGCCGCGGGCGATGTCCAGGAACGGGCGGTTGGGGCCGATGGTTTCGTTGCGATCCTGCGGGCCGGAGCCGTGCACCAGCACCACCGCGGAAAAAGGACCGGCGCCCTTGGGCATCGCCAGGGTGGCGGCCAGCGCCCGCTCGCCGCTGCCCACGCTAAGGTCGCGCTCAAGGTAGGACGCGTCGGCGGGCACGGGCGTGGCAACCGGCGGCTGCACCGGCATCGGTTTCAGCAGGAAACCGGCGATCTGTCCCTTTGCGTTCACCGCGACCTGCGCGTTGATGGGGCCTTTGGCGAACTCCAGCCGGGTCACGACGAAGTGCGCGTCCTGATGCGGGGAGATTTCGGGTTCGCCACGGGAGCGCAGCGCACCGAATTGCGCGTGCAGGGATTCCCACGTCGCCTTCAGTTTGTCCTGCGGGACCGCCGCGGCCATTTCCGGTGAAAACATCGCTTCGGCGGCGGCGTATTCGCCAGCTTCCAGGTGGTCCAGCAGGCGCTTGGCGAGGGGGGCGGGCGCATCGGCCACGGATGCGTCGGAGGCGAGCGCCGCCGAAGAGAACAGCGCGCCCAGCGCCAGCACAATCCACAACGCAACGCGCATCTCAAGCCTCCTTCTTGAACACCATCTGCACCGCGGCCATCGGGGCGGGCACGATGGTATTGACCAGTTCCCAGCCCTGAGCGCCCAGCCGATTGAGTTCGTTCTGCAGATCCTCGCGCTTGAGGCCGCCCATCAGGCCGGGCTTCACTTCGATGACCTGGTAGGTCCAACGCTTGCTCATGTCCTTCTCCTTGTCCGGGTCGCGGTGGACCGCGACCTTGCGCCTGTCGTGGCGGGATTACTCGTCGTCGCTGTCGGCGTCCGGCGAGGGCGACGGTTTGGGCAGGCGCCCGGCCTTGCGCAGCGCATCGCGCAGCACGTATTCGATCTGCGCGTTGAGCGAACGCAACTCGTCATCCGCCCAGCGCTGCGCCGCGTTCAGCACGTCGGCGCTGATGCGCAGGGGATAGGCTTTCTTCTCGGCCACGACGCCTGCCTTCCGCCCGGCTCAGTACAGCGAGCCGGTGTTGACGATCGGCTGGGTGCTGCGATCGCCGCACAGCACCACCAGCAGGTTGCTGACCATCTGCGCCTTGCGCTCCTCGTCCAGGTGCACCACGCCGTTCTTCTGCAGTTCGGCCAGCGCCATCTCGACCATGCCGACCGCGCCGGCGACGATACGGGTACGCGCGGCGATCACCGCGTTGGCCTGCTGGCGCTGCAGCATGGCCTGGGCGATTTCCGGCGCGTAGGCCAGGTGGCTGATGCGCGCGTCGATGACCTGCACGCCGGCGTCGGCCAGGCGTTCGGCCAGTTCGTTCTTCAGGTGTTGGGAAATCTCGGTGGCGTGGCTGCGCAGGGCCAACTGGCCTTCCTCGTGCTGATCGTAGGGATAGCTGGTGGCCATCGCCCGCAGCGCGGATTCGGACTGGATGTGCACGAAGCTCTCGTAGTCGTCCACGTTGTAGACGGCCTCGGAGGCATCGACCACCTGCCACACGATCACCGCGGCGATCTCGATCGGGCTGCCGTCCAGCTCGTTGACCTTGAGCTTGCCGCTTTCGAAGTTGCGCACGCGCAGGCTGACCTTCTTCTTGGAGTAGAAGGGGTTGTTCCAGCGCAGGCCGTTGTCCTTGACGGTGCCGACGTACTTGCCGAACAGGCTGACCACCGCGGCCTGGTTGGGCTGCACGGTGTACAGGCCGATCAGGCTGAAGAAAGCCAACACGCCCAGGATGACGCCGGCGGCGATGCGCGCGCCGGAGACGACGCCGGAGTACTTCGGATCGGGGCCGATGCCGCTGACGAACAGCCAGACGGCCAGGGCGGTCACGGCCAGCAGGGCGAGCAGGAAGGGGATGCCGGGCAGCGAGCGGATGGGATTCTCTTTCATGGTGGTCTCTCCTTGTTGGCTGGAAAGATATCAAAATGATATCACTTGGCAAGTGCCGTCCGTCGGCCGGGAAGGGCGGGGGAGCCGGGCCGGTAGAATGCCGCTCCCTCCCCGCATCGGAATTCCGTCCCATGGTCGACCTCGGCACCCCGCTCAGCCCCCACGCCACCCGGGTCCTGCTGCTGGGGTCAGGCGAACTGGGCAAGGAGGTGGCGCTGGAACTGCAGCGGCTGGGCGTGGAAGTCATCGCCGCCGACCGCTATGCCGACGCTCCGGCCATGCAGGTCGCGCACCGCTCGCACGTGCTGGACATGCTGGATCCGGCCGCGGTGCGCGCGCTGGTCGCGCGGGAACGCCCGCACGTGGTCGTCCCGGAGATCGAGGCCATCCATACCGACACCCTGGTGGCGCTGGAAGCCGAGGGCGCTGTCCGGGTCATCCCGACCGCGCGCGCCGCCCGCCTGACCATGGATCGCGAAGGCATCCGCCGGCTGGCCGCCGAAACCCTCGGCCTGCCGACCTCGCCGTACCGCTTCGTCGACACCGAGGCGGAGTATCGCGAGGCCATCGCCGCCATCGGCCTGCCGTGCGTGGTCAAGCCGGTGATGTCCTCCTCCGGCAAGGGCCAGAGTACGGTGCGCGAAGCCGCCGACATCGCGCCGGCCTGGGAATACGCGCAGACCGGCGGCCGTGCCGGCGCCGGCCGCTGCATCGTCGAGGGTTTCATTGATTTCGACTACGAAATCACCCTGCTGACCGTGCGCCACGCCGGCGGCACCTCGTTCTGCGAACCCATCGGTCATTTGCAACGCGACGGCGACTACCGCGAGAGCTGGCAACCGCAGCCGATGTCGGCGCGCGCGCTGGAAAACGCGCAGGCGGTGGCGCGCGCGGTCACCGACAACCTGGGCGGCTGGGGCGTGTTCGGAGTCGAGCTGTTCGTGAAGGGCGACGAGGTGTGGTTCAGCGAAGTCTCGCCGCGTCCGCACGACACCGGCCTGGTCACCCTGGTTTCGCAGGAACTGAGCGAGTTCGCGCTGCACGCGCGCGCCATCCTTGGCCTGCCGATTCCGGTCATCCGCCAGCAGGGCCCGTCGGCCTCGTGCGCGGTGCTGGCGCACGGCCATGGCGTGCCGGTGTTCTCGAACGTGGACAAGGCATTGGCGGCGCCGGACACCGCGCTGCGCCTGTTCGGCAAACCGCGCGTGGAAGGCCATCGCCGGGTCGGCGTGACCCTGGCGCGCGCCGCCGACGTCGATACCGCCCGCGCCATCGCGCGCGACGCCGCCGAAGCCCTCGGCATCGAACTCAAGTAAGGATCGGACCATGAACGGAAATGAAGGCTACGCGGTGTTCTTCTTCCCGCAGGCGCTGGAAGCGCTGGGCGAGGCGATCAAGCCCTATCTGGTACAGGTGGAAGGCGGCGAACCGCACATCCTGTGCCGCGAGATCGACACCGCCGGCGCGCTGATCGAAATGACCCTGGAAGGCCTCGCGCCGGACGGCAAGACCGTACAGATCGAAGTGATGATCCCCGGCAGCATGGTCAAGATGATCGTCTCCGCCCGCAGCGACGGCGCCATCGGCTTCAGCCCGCGCACGACGGTGGTGGGGTCCTAGGCGCCCCACATCCCGTATTCGCGACTCACGTCGCTCCCACAGGAAAGCCCCC